>CANMVX010000032.1 GCA_947501115.1 Haliscomenobacteraceae bacterium | reverse complement strand
TTGAACATAGTTTTTTATCAAAGCCATTAATCCTTCATTATAAATGTCATTTTCCCTGCCACCGGTCGTCTCCATTTTACTATTATGCATCCATGCGCCTGGACATTGAGGAGATAAAACATAAGCACCTTCAAAAATAGATTGAATTTCCGTAGAGGCATAATTGACTGCCTTGTTTCCAATAAGAGGAATAGTAGGGTCAAATCCACCTTCTCCGCCACCGTGCAACCAAATAATTAAAGGAGATTTTCCTGTTTTATTTTTAGGTTCGTAGATGGCATAGGACATAGTTAGCTGATCGTTGTATTTAAATTGTCCTTTCAGATTAAATAAATCTAACTGTGGCATTATTCTTTTGGCTTCTTTTTGCCAAATCAGATTTGATTTGTTATGAAAAATAGTCAATTGATAATCAATCCAAATATTCCGCCCCTGATTATTTATTCTCATATATTGGATGGGAGAGCCAATGGGAAGCATTGGACCAACAGACAGAACGAGGGTAATATGATTTCCGGAAGCCATTCTGTTTCCCTTCTCATCGGAAATATAGGCGATGGTTACCTCTCTTTTTCCATAAGATTGATCTTGTGGAATCTCTCCCTGTGCGTTTTTTCTAAGGGCAAAAACGGTAAATTCCGCAGCTTGAGCGGTCGAAACTGGCTTTTCAAAAGGAAGCGTTACTTTATTTACTGCCGGTCCCCAATCGAATCCTTCAACATGAAGGGTATATTCACCTTGAGCATTGGCCCATGAAACAATTGTAAATAGAAAAAATAGCGTTGTTTTAAGTATTTTCATTTTTTTGTTTTTTTAATTTCCTTACCACGTCTCCAAGCCTAAAATTTTCTTCCCCAAAGCATTCAATTCAGCCGTTTCATACTTTATTTGTTCCCAATTTCTTGGATCTCCAGGAAAGGCATATCCTTCAGGAGCAATCCTGTTTTTCCACGATTGGATGCGCCATTGTCTTAAGGACTCATTTTCCTCTTCAGCGGGCATCATAGAAATGTATTGGGCTATTCTGACTTTATCTTCACTTTGGTTGGCTCTGATGCCATGGGGTTGTAAACTATTAAAAATCAATAAATCACCCGCATTTAATTTCACTTTTGTTGGTGTGAAACCTGCGGTATCGGGTAAAAAACGATGTCTATCAGATGGTTGTGTCAATTTCCATTTATCGTAAGTTCGATAAAGTTCAGGGATACATTGAAATCCTCCCATATTTTCATCCGTTTGGTCGGCTAATGCCAATACCCCTTGCACATTAACAGGTTTAGTCTCGGGATCATAATCCCAATGTATAAATCCTTTATATTCATAACCTGGTCTGATGGGGAAATTTAAATTAGCCCGATCTATGGTAACCCATAATTTTTCTGTTCCCCAAATATCCACAAAGGCATCATATATCCGTTGAACCTGCCTGTTAGCCCATAAATAGGGATGATTATAACATTCAACCATACCTGTGTAAGCCAGTTCTTTCATTTTCATTTCAGCTCTGGGCTCTGTGTACCAGGTTGATTTATCGTTTGGGTCTTTTTCTTCAAATTCCCATAAAAATTTAGCCGTTTTTAATGCTTGATCTCTCGGTATTGCATTTTCAATAACAATATATCCTTCATTTTTCCAAAACTGCCATTGCTCCTCTGTCAAAACCCTTAGTGGTTTACCGTTTGAACGGTCATTCAATGTATAATGACTTCCTTTAGTCGTGGAAGGATTACCTGGTATATCCTTATGTCCATTATTGGGAACCATTGTTTGTGCCATAAAGTATTTTTTATTAAAATAAAAAACATTAAAATAATTTTATACTGAAAATAAAAATAAACAAATTTGAGAGGTTTAAAGTGTAAAAATGCAATTCTTTATTTTAAATTTATAAAAAAATCAATATTATGAAAGGAAAACATCGCCCTATTAAATTACTGACAAATTGTTTTCGGTTTAGTTTAATGTCGGCCTTCTTGGTGGCTATTTATTCATTTCCGATGTATGCGGATTCAAGTAATTATGGCAATATTATTTCGAAAGCTGAGTCATTCGCCCTAAAGGTTAACGGTACGGTCATAGATGACCAAGGAGAAGTGGTAATTGGAGCAACCATTCAGTTGAAAGGTACCAGCGTTGGTGCCGTGACAGATGAAAATGGTAAATTTTCTATCGAGGTTCCAGATGAAAAAGCAGTTTTAATTATTTCATTTGTTGGATATGATGCCCAGGAAATTCAAGTGGGTAATCGTTCAGAAATTAACGTAAAGTTACTGTCAAATTCTACCCTGGAAGAGGTGGTTGTCGTGGGGTATAGCACCCAGAAAAAGGTAAATATGACAGGCGCTGTTTCCAGTGTCGATGGTCAGGCGCTGGAAAATAGACCAGTAAGTAATGCAGCAAACGCACTTCAAGGTCTGAGTCCAGGATTGATGATAACCAGAGAAGGTGGACAACCTGGTTCTGAAGGTATTGGTATTCAAATTAGAGGTGCCACTACAGCAAATGGTAGCGTTGCTCCTTTGATCGTCTTAGATGGGGTGGCTGTTCCAGGTAATACACTGACTACCATGAATCCTAATGATATTGAAAGTATTAGTGTCCTGAAAGATGCTGCTGCTGCCGGTATTTATGGTGCGCAGGCTGCCGGTGGTGTTATTTTGGTTACAACAAAAAAAGCTCAGGCCGGTAAAATAAAAATGAGCTACCTCGGTCAGCGTGGAACCGATTGGTCTATCAATGTGCCAGAAAGACTGACCTTATTGGAAGAAGCTGAATTTTCAAATTTGGCAAGGAAAAATTCAGGGAGCGGTCCGGAATATAATGACTTGGATTTGCAACGTATTCGCGATGGGGTTCCCTATGTGGTTAATCCAAATGATACTTCTACCTGGCAATTCTATAATCAGGTGCCTCTGACCGACCAGATTTTAAAGAAATATACGACCATGGTTACACATAACCTAAATATTTCTGGTGGAAATGAAAAGCTGAATTTCTTGATTTCCGGTGGGTATTATGGTAAAGACGGTATATTTAAGGTGGGACCAGATGATTACACAAGATATAATCTACGATTGAATGTAGGTGCTCAGATAACTAATAAAATCTCCCTTGACTTGCGTATCGCTTATACCCGTGATAATGTGTCGCAAGCTTCTGGAAACCTTAGTGGACAGGGTCTCGTTTATGAAATATACAGATTGAGGACGAGAACGCCGTTTTTTACCCCTGAAGGTAAATACAATGGGGCAGGTTCAGCAGCAACAGCCTATGCTCGTTTGGAAGCTGGAGGATATAATAACAATGAAAGAAATTTTATTGATCCTACAGCAACCCTTAGGGTTAAAGATGTCGCGGGTGTAAAAGGCCTTACTTTTTCTACCATATTAGGTATGCAATTTAGAACGGGTGAAAGAGAAAATTTTGCCAGAACAGTGCCGCTTTGGGGTAATGGAAAGGTTTTAAGTTATGTTAATCAGGTAAACGCCTATACTTTGACGCGCGAATTAACAGAAAATGAAAACTTACAGTTTTTGGCTGATTATAAAAAGAAAATTGGGAAACATGATTTCTCTCTTTTAGTGGGCTATCAGTGGGAAGATTTTAGATATTCCAATATTGTCACAGGAGCTACAAATCTGGTAAGCAACGATCTTCCAACACTAAACCTGGGAGATGATAAAACTAAAACGAATAGCCAGTCTATATCAACCAATGCATTTCAATCTGTATTTGGACGTTTTAACTATAATTATAACGGAAAATATCTATTGGAAGGTACATTAAGAAGGGATGAAAGCTCTAAATTGGCCACCGGCCTGAGAACAAAAGTATTTCCTTCAGCATCCATGGGTTGGAATGTTAATAAAGAATCTTGGTTCCCGAATACCAATGTTGTAACGGAATTGAAATTCAGAGCTTCATGGGGCCGTTTAGGTGGTGCATTAGGTTCCGTAATTGGTAATTATGACTATTTAAGCCAGTTAAGTAGAGGTTCCGCTCTCGTTATTGGGGATTCCAGAACTTCCTATTTGTTCCAAAATTCTATCCCTTCCCAATCTCTCTCTTGGGAAACCATCGAAACTTCCAATGGTGGTGTAGATCTGTCTTTATTTAATAATAAGATTCAAATCAATGCCGATTATTACGTTAAATATAATCGTAATATGTTGACTGCTCAAAACCTTCCTGCTGTAATAGGTATTGGCACTCCCAGGAAAAATAATGGGGAATTGAAATCCTGGGGTTGGGAAGTTGAATTAAGATATAAAGGGAAAATTGGTTCTGATTTTGTTTACTCTATTTCTGCCAATCTTTCTGATAATCAAAATGAATTGAGAAATTTTGCCGGCAGAAATATCGTTTCGGCTGGTACCGTAAACACCGTTGAAGGGTTTCCAATAAATAGTATCTTCGGATTTAAAACAGATGGTTATTTCCAGAATGCAGATGAGGTGAAAGGTTGGGCATTTCAGGATAACAGGACAGGTGCAGGTGACGTAAAATATTTAGATCTTGACGGAAGTGGAAGAATTACCATAGGTGATGGGAATACTAAAAATATGGGTGATTTAGTTCATTTTGGTTCTACATTGCCGCGTTATTTATTTGGCTCTTCCTTGAACTTTAGCTGGAAAGGAATCGATTTCTCTGTATTCATCCAAGGGGTTGGTAAAAGGGTGTTTAGACCTGAAAGAGAGACGATTGCACCTCTTATGGTTTCCTGGAAACAGGCTTTGGGCATTCATAAAGATTATTGGACGCCTGAAAATCCAAATGCGCTTTATCCAAGACCTTTTGTAGGAGGTACCCACAACTATCTTGTTTCCAATAAATGGTTATTAAATGGCCAATATGCTCGCTTGAAAAATCTTCAATTAGGTTATACTTTACCCGATGCATGGACAGCAAAAGCAAAAATTTCAAGAGTTAGACTCTTCCTTTCTGCACAGGATATATTTACCCTTTCTCGTTTAGGTAGTTACAAAGGTTATTTTGACCCAGAACAACGCGATAATGTAGAAAACGATTACCCTTTCTTTGCCACCGCTTCTTTTGGCGTCAATGTTAGCTTCTAATTTTTTAGATGCTTAGAAAACCGATTTTTTCATGTTTAATTTTTTTTCAGTATGAAATCAATTATAAATTATAGGTTTGCTTTTTTCCTATGCCTTTTTAGTGTTTTTTCCTGCGAAGTGGAACGCTTGCCTGAAACTTCTATCAGTGACCAAACCTTTTGGAAATCAGAAACAGATTTAATTGCAGCAACAAATTACCTGTACATCTTTTTACCTGGTTTTAATAATGAAGATGTTTGGTCCGATGATGCTATTGGTTTGGCTTCAAACCAGATAAGCGATGGTTCAAGATTGGCACCTTCGACAGATGGCAACTATTCAGAACCTTACAGACTTATACGTGCCGCAAATAATATTATCGAAAAGGCACCTCTCACCACTGCCAGTGTATCAGCAGCTACCATCGATAGATATGTGGCTGATGCTCGCTTTTTTAGAGCTTGGGGCTATTTTTCTCTTGTTCAAAAATACGGAGATGTTCCTTTGATTTTAAAAATATTGGAGGACGAATCTCCTGAATTAACAGAGGCTGCTAGTTCCAGAGATAAAATTTTTGACCAGATTTATCAGGATCTTGACTTTGCAGTGGCAAAATTACCTACTATGGCTGTGCTTGGCACAGCTAATTACGGAAAAATATCACGTACAGCCGCTCAAGCCTTTAAAGCCAGGGTCGCTTTGTTTGAAGGTACCAGGTCAAAATTTCATGGTTATGGCGATGCAAATAAACATTTAAATCTTGCAGTGGAAGCGTCGAAAGCGGTTATCGATGGTAAACAACATAGCTTATACGCTAATTATTTTGACCTTTTTCAAATGGCCGGAGAGGGTTTTTCTAATAAGGAAAATTTAATTGTCAAAGCTTATGGAGCTAGTTTGGCTGACAGAGTGTTAACGCATACGTATTTTAGAAGTACGCTGGAAAATGGAAATAAAAATCCAACAAAAAGTCTGGTTGATTCTTATGTTATGACGGACGGTTTACCTATAACCAAATCTCCATTATATAAAACACCAGTAGTCTCAACGGACGTTTTTACCAATAGAGATGAAAGGCTCTCTCATTCTGTGTTTAAAAAGGGTGACCCTTATATTTTCACAAGAAAGATATTTGATATCTCTCCTTTGGTTTTTCAGAAAACTGGCTTTTGCTTCAGGAAGTTTTCGAATATTGATGACTGGAATAATCAAGCTTCTTTTATTGATCGTCCAATTTTAAGATATGCAGAGGTGCTTTTAACTTATGCAGAAGCTAAATTTGAACTTACGAATTCAATTACAGATGTTGATCTTGATATTTCTATTAATTTATTGAGAACCAGAGCTAAAATAGCAAAATTAAACAATGCCTTGGTTACTAATAATAATCTAAGCATGCGAGATGAAATTCGCAGGGAACGTCGCGTGGAATTAGCTCAAGAGGGACATAGATACTGGGATATCATTCGTTGGAAAATTGCTGAAATTGAATTGCCAAAACCAGTATTGGGTAATTTCTTCTTCAAAGCTGAATTTGGTACAGCAACCACTGTAAATCTTACCCCTGATAATTTTATTTTGGTGACGGCGGCTAGTTTTAGGAAATTTAATCCAGCTAAGGATTATTTATGGCCTATGCCATTGAACGAAATTTCTTTAAACCCTAATTTGAAACAAAATCCGGGTTGGTAATTAAATAAATTCAATAAAAATCGTTTCGATAGTTAATCTGTCGAAACGGTTTTTTTATGTAAATATTAAGCTATGAAACGCAATCTGATTTTATTTTTCTGTTTTCTAATCAGTTTTAGCTGCCAGGATAAGATAACTGCCATTCCTAAAGACCCCCAGCCTCCATTGACGGGTATTTTAAGTACTTTGAAAAAAGAACATCCCCGTTTAATGCTTACTAATTCCTTGGTAGAAGAAATCAAATTAAAAAGAAAAAATGATGCTGTTTTAGATAAATATGCCCTGGCGGTGATTTCTTCTGCAAATGGCATTATAAATAAGGCGCCATTAGCTAGAGTATTAATTGGCCCCAGATTGCTAAGTGTTAGTCGTGAGTTATTGCATAGGGTAACAAATCTAGCCCTCGCCTTTCATTTGACGTCCGATCCAAAATACCTTGATGCTGCAGTGAGTCAAATGAAAACCGTTTGCGCTTTTACCGATTGGAATCCTTCCCATTTTCTTGATGTGGCTGAAATGACCAATGGCGTGGCAATTGGCTACGACTGGTTATATAATCACATGAAGAAAGAGGATATTGAATTGATTCGTTCCGGATTAAAAACGAAAGGGTTGGACGAATATAAAAAGGCTTATGATGCTGCCTGGTGGAGTAAAGGCGATAATAACTGGAATCAGGTGTGTCACGGAGGCCTTATCGTTGGTGCGCTGGCCGTTGCGGAGACTGATCCTTCTTATGCGACCACTTTTATCCCTAAAGCTTTAATAAATTTGCCTTTTTCAAATAAATATTACGCGCCAGACGGTGCCTGGTACGAAGGTCCCGGTTATTGGTCTTACGCTACAGAATATTTATCGTATGCCATGTCAGCTATGCAATCTGCTTTGGGAAATATGGGAAATCTTGAAAGTACTAAAGGCTTGGAAAATGCAGGTTATGTTCCCATGATTTGTGCTGGTCCCTCTAATCTTATCCTAAATTTTGCTGACTCAGGAGAGAATTCAAAGGCAACGACTTCTCCTGCTATGTTGTTTTTAAGCAATATTTATAATAAACCTTTTATTGCCAATTATTTGCATGCTTATATAAAATCTTCTAACGCCTTAGCTAATCCTTTTCATGTTTTATGGTATAAAGCGCCTACTTCAGAACCTCTTAATATGCCCCTGGACCAATATCTTGATGGTGAAATTAATGAATTGGTGCTACTTCGTAGTAGTTGGACAGACCCCAATGCTACCTGGATTGGGATGAAATCGGGGGTGAACAGCTCGCCTCATGCTCATCTGGATTTAGGTAATTTTGAATTGGAAGCCGGTGGGGTGAGATGGGCAAAAGATTTAGGTTCAGATGATTATAATTTGGATGGCTATTGGACTATGGGGGTGAATGGAAAAAGGTGGTCTTATTACCGTCTAAATTCTTTTAGCCATAATGTGCCATTGCTGGGAAATAAAAATCAGTATGAACTGGCAAAAGCACGTTTTATTCAGAAAGAGCTTAATGTGGTAAATCCTTTCGCAACGCTCGATTTAACAGAAGCCTACAAAGAGTTTTCATCAAAATCAACGAGAAAAATTAGTTTGGCAGATCAAAGGAAAAATGTCATAATAGAGGATAATTTTTCCTTACTTAAACCAACGGAAGTGGCATGGGGGATGCTTACGGGCAATACCATTGAGCTCATAAAAGGAGGTAAAGCCATTTTGAGAAATGCAACCATTACCTCAAAATGGTTGGAATTGGAAATTATTTCACCCAAAGGAGCAGAATTTTCTGAAGAATCAGCTATTCAAAAAGCACCTGAAAAAACAAATGTCGGTCATTCCCGACTTATGGTTCGTTTACCCAATCAAACTGGAAATGTGAATGTTACCATCAAAATGTCCTTGAAAAATTATTAATGCAGTGTAATGAAAAATTTATCCTATTTCACCTTAATTTTCTACTCCTTTTTAGGGATGACCTTAAATGTAAATGGTCAGGATTTGTCCGATATAGCAAATTTAAAAATGCCCGACCATCCAAGAATTTTATGGTTTGAAGAGGATATCAATCCATTGGTTCAGGAAGTGTCAAAAGAGGTACAGTGGCAGAAAATTCATAAGACTATTCTGACTGAAAGTGATAAAATGATAAGTTTGCCAACGCTGGAAAGGATTCAAATAGGTAAAAGACTCTTAGATAAATCTAGAGAATGTTTGAAAAGGGTGTTTTATCTATCCTATTCCTTTAATGTAACCCGTGACCCAAAATATTTGGAAAGAGCAGAAAAGGAACTGCTGAAGGTGTCAAATTTTACCGATTGGAATCCTTCCCATTTCCTGGATGTTGCTGAAATGACCATGGCTGTCTCCATCGGTTATGATTGGCTTTTTAAGTATCTTTCTGACAATTCACGAAGTATCATCAGGGAAGCTATTTTGAAAAAAGGCCTGGAGCCTTCCATGAATCCAAAATTCAATTCGTGGTTGAAGGCAACTCATAATTGGAATCAGGTATGCAATGCGGGCATGACTTTTGGTGCAATAGCTATTTATGAGGATAATCCTGAACTTGCAAAAAGTATCATTCAGCGTTCCATTACGTCCATTCAATTACCTATGGCCGATTATAATCCAGACGGGGCCTATCCCGAAGGTTATGGATATTGGGTTTATGGAACGAGTTTTAATCTAATGTTCCTGAGTGCCATTGAAAAACTTTATGGGCATGATTTTAATTTATCAGCTACGCCTGGCTTTTTAAAAACAGCAGCCTATTTTGAAAATATGGTGGGTACCTCAGGTATAGCGTTTAATTATGCTGATGCTCAAGGTGGTGCGGGATTGACCGCCTCTGTTTTTTGGTTCGCAAATAAATCGAAAGATCCTTCCTTGTTGTATAATCAGGTTAAATACCTGGATAAAAAAGTAGGTGGCGATCGTTTGTTTCCAGCTATCATGATTTGGGGTAGGGGTCTTTCTTTGTCAAATGTAAAGGAACCTTCAAAACTGATTTGGACAGGTCAGGGCCCCAATCCTGTGGCTTTGATGCGCAGTTCCTGGAGTGATTCAAAGGCTATTTATGTCGGATTTAAAGCGGGTTCCCCCAGTGTTAATCATGGTCACATGGATATCGGTTCCTTTGTTATGGATGCTATGGGGCAGCGTTGGTCCATGGATTTTGGCATGCAGGAATATGAATCATTAGAGTCTAAGGGAATTAAATTATGGGGTAAGGAACAAGGTTCTCAACGATGGGATGTATTTCGATATAATAATTTGGCGCACAGTACCTTAACCATTGATGGACAATATCAAAAGGTAGATGGCTATGCTAAAATAGATGGATTTACAGATTCTCCTGCCTTTTTAAGTGCTTTCAGCGATTTGACCTCTGTTTATAAAGGCCAGATGAACAAATTATCCCGAGGTGTCGCTATCGTAAATAAATCGTACGTCGTAGTTAGGGATGAAATGGAAACCTCAGAAAATAGCAAGGTGTTACGCTGGAATATGTTAACCCCTGCTCAGGTGGAAATAAATGGTAAGGGTCAAGCTGTTTTGTCACAAAATGGACAAAAAATGGTGCTAAAGGTGTTGGAGCCCAAAAATGTAACGTTAAAAACCTGGACAACCCAGTCCTCTAAAGAATATGATGCTCCTAATCCAAATACCCTTTTTGTAGGGTTTGAAATGGAGCTTCCCAAAAATGCTAAACAAAATATAACCGTAGTCCTTGTTCCGGAGTCTAATCAAATACCCGGGAAGAAGGATATTAAGACATTGAATCTTTGGAAAAAATAAATGGTTTCCACCCCTTAAAATAACCTGAATGAAAAAATTCTTTCTTTTTTGTTGCCTTTTATTAGGCTTTACCTGTCTGAAAGCTCAGAATCCTGCCATGTATTTTGCCGATGAAACAGTTCCAGGCAGACCCTATGCAAAGGATCCGTATGTCATTTACTTCAAGCAAAAATACTGGATGTATTACTCTACTCCCGATGCCCAAAAAAAGGAATGGCATATCGGTATTGCCACAAGTTCCGATTTGATTAAATGGGATAAAGTAGGGGATATTTTCGGATTAAAAGGAACAGCAGAGGATAAGGGAATTTGTGCTCCAGGCGCTTTTCTAAAAGATGGTGTCTTGCACCTGTTCTATCAAACTTATGGTAATGGCAAATCAGACGCTATTTGCCATGCTACTTCTACAGATGGTATTCATTTTGAAAGAAATGCTACCAATCCTATTTTTCACCCAACACCAAGTGACTGGTCTTGCGGAAGGGCAATAGACGCTGAGGTTGTTTCTTATAAAAATCAGTTTTTTTTGTATTATGCCACGCGTGATACGAGTTATAAAATCCAACAGCAAGGGGTCGCTACAACCACTCTAAGTTCTGATTTCTCAAAGAATAGCTGGTCTGAGGTGCCTGGTATGCCTATGTTAAAACCAACATTACCCTGGGAGAAAAATTGTATTGAAGCCGCATCTTGTATCAGAAAGGGTAAATTTTTATTCATGTTTTATGCCGGTGCCTATAATAATGAACCGCAACAAATAGGGGTAGCAAAAAGTAAAGATGGTATCCATTGGGAAAGAGTTTTTACATCGCCTTTCCTGAAGAATGGTGAACCGGGTTCCTGGAATGAAAGTGAAAGTGGTCACCCTCATATTTTAAAGTCACAAGATGGTAAATACTATCTTTTTTATCAGGGGAATAAGGATAAAGGTAAAAGTTGGTATATTTCAAAAGTTGAAATTGGTTGGAAAAAGGGTATGCCCTTTCTGAAATAATAAATAATTGGATGATGAAAAAGTTCCTATTGATATTTTTATGTCTCGCTCATTACATTTCATGGGCTCAAATCACCCCAAGACATATTTTGGAGAAGGCTTACTCCATTGAAAAGGTGAAAGAAACCCTTATTCCTTTAAAGGATTATAAACCCTATCCAACATCAGTGGAAGATTGGAAAAAAGTGGTTCCGGATTCTATCATTCAACAAGTGATAAAAAATGGTGAAGAGGCTTTATCCTCCCCATTTGAACCAATTTCAGGTTCTATGTCTCTCGATTTCGTTAGGTCTGGCGATAGATCCGTTCACGGAAAATTATCTTTTGGGAAACGAAATAGATTGACCGTGCTCATTTTAGCTGAAAGTGTGGAAGGTAAGGGCAGATTTATGGAGGCTATCTTTAATGGAATTTGGTCTATTTGTGAGGAGAGTTTTTGGGGAGTTCCTGCCCATATAAGCGGGACTGGGTTGCCTGATGTCGAAAATCCCGTGGTTGATCTTTTTTCTGCAGAAACAGCTTCCGTTTTGGCTATGGCTGATTATTTTGTAGGGGATAAACTGGATAAAATCAATAAACTCATTCGGAAACGTATCTATTTTGAAACAAACCGACGAATATTTATACCTATGACCACCCATTCAGATCGTTATGGCTGGATGAGCAAAACTCGTCCGGTAAATAATTGGAATCCCTGGATTATGTCTAATTGGTTGATGAGTACCCTGCTTTTAGAGCAAAATGATCAAAGACGTGTAGATATGGTTTATGCAGCCATGAAGGGACTTGACCTTTATATCAATGGGTTAGGAGAAGATGGTGGTTGTGATGAAGGGCCAAGTTATTGGTTTGCTGCAGGAGGAAGTGTTTTTGATTGTTTGGAACTTTTAGATAAATCAACGGCTGGTAATATCAATATTTATAAGGAACCTCTTATTCAAAAAATGGCGGCTTATGTTTATAAGGCGCACATTGATGGATTTTATTTCACCAATTTTGCCGATGCAGATCCCGTGTTAAAACCTGACGGTCTCATGCTCTTTAGATTTGGAAAAGCGCTAAAAGATGAAAATATGATTCAATTTGGTCAGTGGGCTAATCTGAATTTTAATCGCTTCGAGGTCAATGGTAACCAAAGGATGAGGACCATTGAAAATATGATGACCATCAAAGATATACCATCGCAGACAACCTACCAACCTGTTCAGGATGCCTGGATCAGTGATATTCATGTTATGACTGCCCGATCGGCTAATGGTTTATATCTGGCAGCCCATGGTGGGCACAATGCGGAAAGTCATAACCATAATGATGTGGGCGATTTTATTGTTTATGCCGACGGTAAGCCGATGTTGGTAGATGCTGGAAGAGGTAACTATACTGCCAGAACTTTTTCAAGCAAGCGATATGATCTTTGGTTTACTCAATCAAATTACCATAATCTTCCAATAATTAATGGCATAGGACAAAAAGAGGGTAGGAGTTTTGAGGCTGGTAATGTCACTTGTCAAATGAATGAAAAATCTGCCACTCTTCAAATGGATTTGGCAACGGCTTATCCTAAAGAAGCTAAAATTAATAAATGGCTGAGATCACTAACGCTGCAAAGAGATAAGGAGAAAATCATTTTAGCTGATGATTATGTATTAGAAAATATCCCATCGTCTTTACAACATATTTTTATGACCGTTTGTGAGGTGGATATATCTGTACCAGGTAAAATTCTACTTACCAGTCAGTCCAATAAAACCAACAAAGAAGCTAATCCAACCCGACTGCTCATCGAATATAATCAGGCCTTATGGTCTGTTTCAACTGATTTTCCTTCTACTGAGGGTATGGAATATTCAAGTTTCAAAACAAAATGGAATGGAAGTCAGGTACAGCGTATACTGCTAACTTCCAGAAAATTGGACGCAAAAGGTAAATATCAGTTTACTATTTTAAAAGGGTAGGGTTGTTTTTTATAAAAATAAAAAGTAACTTTGTATTTCAAAGTACTTTAAATGAAAAATGAAACGGATTATTTACAGGATATAGGGGAGATTCGAAATTTGATGGAACGTTCTTCAAAATTCATTTCCCTTTCAGGGTGGGCAGGTATTTTTGCAGGTATATATGCTTTGGTTGGTGTCTATGTGGCTATAACTTATCTACATTTTAATCCTCAATCTCTTTATCTCGAGCAAGGAGAAGCGCAGAATATTTCCAGCAACTTTTTATCTGTCGTTTTATTGGCTTTGGCTATTTTCTTATTAGCAATTACCACCGCTATCTACTTTACCCGTCAACGGGCTAAGAAAAAGGAGGAAATACTTTGGACGCCCGCGGCAAGAAGATTAATGGCAGAGGTATCTTTGCCTCTTATTATTGGTGGGGTCTTACTATTGATTTGCTTATCCAAAGGATTGATTGGTTTTTTGGCACCTCTCTCTCTATTGTTTTATGGAATAGCTCTTTTTACGATTAGTAAGTTTACATATATTGAGGTTAGGGTATTAGGATTGATTGAAATTGTCTTAGGATTGGCAGGCGCTTATTTCGTAAACTGGGGCGTACTTTTTTGGGCCATTGGTTTTGGCGTCGTTCATATCGTTTATGGTATCTATGTATATTTTAAATACGAAAGGTGAAAATATCAATAGATAGTTTGCAAAAGGCTTTTGAAAGTCGCGTCCGATTAGGTATCATGTCCATTCTAATTTTGCATGACTGGGTTGAATTCGTAGAGCTAAAAGAATTGTTAAAGGTGACCGATGGTAATCTGGCCAGCCACCTTTCTGCGCTTGAAAAATTACATTTTATTCAAACCAAAAAGCAATTTATTGGAAATAAACCCAACACAAGCTATGCTGCTACTAAATTGGGCAGAGAGTCTTTTGGGAATCACCTGAGTGCTCTCGAGGCATTAATTAAAGGTTTTCCCAGGTAATTTTTTTATTTTATAACTTTGAAAAACAAAGTACTTTAAACTATTTTAATATGAAAAATGAATTAAATGATCTGTTGGATCAACCTAAGGAATTGGAGACATTGTATAGAAACAATAAGGTTCAGTTCAAACAAGCTTTTGTAGATCTTTATCCGCTTATTAAAGACAAACCACTAGCTGAATTTTGGCTTCATCGCCTAAATTATGAAGGAGAAGAAATTCAATGGGGTTCTAAGAGGGAACTAATATTCGTTTTGATAGCTGTTTTAGTGGCTGGATTAATAGCTAAAATGCCTGCTTATACTGGTATTGGAGAGGAATTCTTTTATACCAGAAATATTGGGTTTATTGTTTTTCCAACCTTGATAGCTTACTTCGCATGGAAAAATAATTTTAGCCTCAGTAAATGGATCATATTGTCACTCATTTCTTTGGTATCTCTACTTTTCATTAATCTTTTTCCAAATAATCCGCAAAGTGATACCTTAACCCTGTCTTGTATTCATTTACTCCTCTTTCTATGGTCTGCCTTGGGTTATTCCTTCGTTGGGGAGACTAGAAATACCCATAAAAGACTCGATTTTCTTCGTTTCAATGGTGACTTTGTGGTTATGAGCACACTGATTCTCATAGCAGGAGGTATAACCACAGGCATTACCATCGGTCTTTTTTCTCTCATTGGTTATGAAATAGAGACATTTTATTTTGAAAATGTAGTTGTTTTGGGTTTGGCTGCCGTCCCATTAGTGGCATCCTATCTCACCCAGACTAATCCCCAATTGGTAAGTAAAGTCTCTCCAGTCATTGCAAGAATATTTAGCCCAATTGTCTTAGTAATTCTAGTAATTTATCTGGGCGCCATTTTTTATTCTGGAAAAGACCCTTATAATGACAGGGAATTTTTACTTCTATTTAATGTTCTTTTAATCGGCGTTATGGCACTTATCTTTTTTTCCGTAGCTGAAGCAGGCAAAACAGAAAAAAGTAAGGCAGAAAAATATATCCTTTTTATGCTGTCTGCAATAACCATTATCGTAAATGGCATTGCCCTTTCTGCTATTTTATTCAGAATTTCTGAAATGGGTTTAACACCGAATCGTTTAGTCGTTTTGGGAACCAATATATTGATTCTTATAAATCTCATTCTGGTTACTGTGAAATTATATGGCGTGTTGGCTCAAAAAAGAGATATTGCAACAGTGGGAAGCCAAATAGCGGTTTTTCTTCCTATTTATACCCTTTGGACTATTTTTATCACGTTTATTCTACCTTTTCTGTTTAATTTTGAATAAAATGAACAGGATGCTCATGGAAAATAGAAAAGGAACCTTTGGTTTTGATCTTCAATTTTTAAAACAATACCACAAAGATTTGATTCTTCTGGGTGATGGATCAGATTCTGGGGCACAAATAATTATTTTACCTGCCTATCAAGGAAGGGTGATGACAAGTACAGCAGATGGAAACGGGGGAATGAGTTTTGGTTGGATAAACTATGATCTCATTGATTCCAATAAAGAAGAGGAGCATTTTCATGCTTTTGGAGGTGAAGAAAGATTTTGGCTTGGACCAGAAGGAGGACAGTTTTCTATTTTTTTTAAAAAAGGGGATCCTTTTGATTTTGATCATTGGTATGTTCCCAAAGCTATAGACACAGAACCATTTATCCTGGTATCATCGTCAAAAACGGAGGCAAATTTTCAACGTGAGATGTATCTGAAGAATTATTCCGGGTTTGAATTTTATTTAAGTGTAAATCGACATATTCGTTTATTGTCAAAAACTGAGATTCCTCTTTTATTAGGGTTTCCTCTGCCAGGACACCTTCAAATAGTTGGATTCGAATCTAATAATTCCATTACTAATACCGGTAATACCCCATGGACAAAGGAAAAAGGCCTTCTTTCTATCTGGATATTAAGTATGTTTAACGCAGGTAATAAAACAACGATTGCTGTACCCTACAAGCAAGGAAATGAGAATGATTTGGGGAAATTAGTTACGGATGATTATTTTGGAAAAGTTCCAGTTGATAGATTGAAAATTAAAAATGGGGTTATTTTCTTGAATGCGGATTCAAATTATCGCAGTAAAATAGGCATTTCTCCTAAGAGAGCCTTACCCATTTTAGCCAGTTTTGATCAGGTTAATGGGGTGCTGACCATTGCCCAGTTTAGTTTGCCAGAATTTCCCACAGATTATGTCAATTCTCAATGGAAAATGCAAGAAAAGCCTTTCGATGGTGACGTGGTGAATGCCTACAATGATGGTTTAATAGATGGGAAACAAATGGGAAAATTTTATGAACTTGAAAGCTCTTCACCTGCAGCAACATTGAACGTAGGTGAAAGTATGCACCATTTGCATCGAACCATTCATTTGAAAGGAAATTCAAATGAATTAAATGAAATAACTCAAACGCTATTAGGGATTCATTTGAGTGAATTTTCTATTTAAATTCTTAATAATCAATTAGTTAAATACACTTAACTCCTCTTTAATTTTCATCAACAATAGTTAGTTTTGTCAGAATCTGTGCTGCTGTCGATAAGGATTTAAAATGGGCAAGTAGATTTAACTGAATGGAATTGAAAATTTCTATTTGATATACATGACTTAAAAGATTCCTGTCATTGATGCATTGCATCAAGCCTAAGTATAAATCCTCCGATATAAGTTGATATTGAAAGAGTGTTTTAATGGTTAATTTGGGGGTATATATTTTTTCCTCTATACTAAAAAGATATATTTTAGCCGTTTTCCAAAAGAGTTCAGTACAAAATTCAAATTTTTGAATCTGGCCATTTTTTATCCAATCTGTTTCCAGGGCATTATATTTGGAAAAATCAGCGTGCAAGGATAATTCAAAGTCAGAAATGGCTTTATTCAATAATGCACAAATTGATGAATACTTTTCATTCAGCTCCATTCAATTATTTTTTTTAAGGCCATTTTTTTGAAAGCTTCATCCACATTGAAAAAATCAACGATATCGACCTTATAAGGGACAAGGCTTTCCTCTAGTTCGTGTTCCATCTCAAAAATAGTTCTTGGATCTAAGGGTTTTGTTCCTATGACACCTATATCGAGATCACTGAACTTTGAGACATTTCCAACTGCTCTGCTTCCGAAAATAAAAACTTTGTAATTTTGGACATCAATATGTTTAAGTACTATATTTTTCGCGATAGACAAATAATCCATTAGAATGTTTTTCATCCAAAATTAGTTAAAATTAAGGTATTTATTTTTTCCATTCCATATATCTGTTATACAAATGACCAGCTTGCGGATAAGCACTTTGGGGACTCATAAAATGGGAGAATTCGAAGGTAATGGCTTTTTCAACCCCTGCTTTTTGTGCCGCCTCCAATTTTAGTTTTAATTTTTCCCATTTGATGGGTAAAAACTTGATGGGCATATCGCGATCAAAACTTTCTGCATTGGTCCAGCAACGCATTCCATAACGGTCTGCCAATAATTTGTTCACATAAAAGTAATCGGCTAATTCATCGTAATCGGCATGTCCGTCTTGAAAAGCTACAATATCAACAACCTCCTTAATACCATCAAATATTTCGTTCCACTCTTCTTCGTGTTGTTTCAAACTCACTGCGTCATTCTTTATCAACGAACTTTCCTGAGCTAAAATAGCTTTTTTTCCATCGATATAGGGCGATATTAAAGTGGGTAACCCATTAGATATATCTTTAACACGACGGCCTAAATCTTGATAAAGGGATATAATTTTTCCTGTTTTTCGGCTTACCTCCTGACTTAGATACCAACCTTTAAACGCTGGAAAATGTCCATACAACTGCCACACTTCATCAACTACCCTTAAGTTTATGTCAATTTCGCTCGCAAAATCGCCTTTATCCCACCAATATTTCCCAGAATCATATAAACCGAAATAAAATGAAAATCCATATTTTTCTGCTAAGGTAAGGTACATTTCAACGAGATCAATAGGTGGCGAATAGGCGCCTTCTCTCTCTTTTAATACCTTTGAGGGGTAGGTAATCCAACGTCTGTAACCGCAGCGAATGAGTATAACGGTGTCAATACCCATTGCTTTCATGTGCTGGAAATCTTTGTCCCACTCCTTCTGACTCCAGTTTTGGTGGGGTATATCATGACTTATTTCGTCAAGAAAAGTGCCTGTAATGTGCATGATTTAAATTAATTTTTCTTCTTCGTCTATACGGTCAAACCAGTTTATTTTAAGCAAATAAGTGGTAAGTAAAAATAAAATAAGACTTACGGCAATCCCTATATTATGTCTTAACATAAAATACATGGGTAAAACAACTTGACTCATTTGCCAGATGATGCCAATCACCACGTTAAAGGAGTCCTTTTTGAAGGTTTTATTGCCAATAAAAGTTGGGTCAAGTTGCTGAA
Organism: Haliscomenobacteraceae bacterium; assembly: GCA_947501115.1. GTDB lineage: Bacteria > Bacteroidota > Bacteroidia > Chitinophagales > Saprospiraceae > BJGN01. The sequence continues at coordinate 24,405 of CANMVX010000032.1, read as the reverse complement.
TTTTAGCAATCACAGGTTTCCAAAATCCCCAGGGACGTGTTTTTTTATAAAAATGTATTAGCACTTCATCAGATTCTGCCGGGTACAATAAAACGCCGGCAAAACACCCTGCTAAAGAAAAAATCAGAAGGATAGGAAATAAATAAATGGGGGGTGTATCGGGGAAAAGAAGTGGTAGAAAGGTGCTTCCTATCAAACCGGCTAACATTCCTCCAAAATAGCCATATCCGTTAAATCGCCACCAAATCCATTTTAACATATTCGCCGCCGCATAACCTCCATATAGTGCGGAAGTTATCCATAAAGTAAGCGTATTTATGCTGTTCCCTAAAAATCCAAATATAATACCTATGATGACCAAGGCTATACTTGCTAAGTAACTATATTGAAGATAAGTTTTTTCAGAGGCATTTGGATTAATATACTTTTTATATAAATCGTTGACCAAATAAGCCGGTGCAGCATTTATAAATGCGGCGAAAGTACCCATAAAAGCAGCGAGTAGCCCAGCTAATAATAATCCCCGCCAACCGTGAGGCACAAATTTCTCCATAGCCATAGGCAGAACTTGCTCAAAATCGATGGATGCACCCATTTGGGCTATTTCAGGCTTCAAATAGACAACGCCTAAAACGCCGAAACCGGCAACCATTAGATATCTTGGTATATATAAAACTAAAATAGTTAGGGCACTCATTTTTGCCGCTTCGCCTGCCGTTCTTGTGGAAAGTATCCGTTGCATATCGTAACTTGGTACCGGGCCAGCAAGACTGGCAAAAATACCCTTGAATATCATCATTCCAATCAATAATCCAAATAACTCAAAGCCGTCAGTTTCAATTTTTGTATTTACGGAATCTAAATATTGACTCCAGTCCAGATTCAGTTTCCACCCGAAAAATAATTCATCCCATCCCGCTGGCGTTGCGCTTTGTATCGCTTCTCCAGTTGTGGAGGTGTAGGCAATATAGCCAACAACGAAACAAGATATAGTCATGATAAAAAATTGCAGTACTTCAGTACCAACTACACTCCACATACCTCCCTTAATAGTGTATAGAGTAGTAATTCCTATGATAACTAAAGCGTATCCCTGTTCACTCGTTATGGATAGGGGCCCAAGAGTAGCAGACATATCCCATGGAAAAAATATAGCAGCAAATTTTCCAATACCTTCAAAAAAATAAGCGATGAAGCCGAAAACACTGATGATGGCAAATATAGTTACAATAATATGTGATAATCGACTTCCTTTTCCTTCGCCAAACCTGAAAGTTATCCATTGGGCACCTGTCAATACACCAGACCGTCGTAACCAGATCGCCAGAAAGATAAAGACGAAAACCTGATTCCAAACGGGCCATAACCAGGGAATCCAGGCGCTCTTTAAGCCGTAAACAAATAATATGGTGACTGTCCACATAGTTCCCGAAATATCAAACATTCCCGATGCATTAGACAGACCTAAATAGTACCATGGAATAGTATTTCCCCCTAAAAAGTAAGATTTAATATTTGTGTTTGCCTTTTTTGCAATCCAGAAACCAAAAATTAAGGTGACCAGAAGATAAATCAGGACAATCCCTAAATCAAGGGCAGATAATTTCATAATGTTGTTATTTTAGAGGTAAAATACCGAAAAATCTTAGTAAAACCAGAAACGCAGGACAAATGCTGTGCTGTTTGGTGACTTACTTTGGTTTAATGATTTTACCAAGTTTGTTAATAGGATAAACGGCGAAAGGATTCACTATTCTATCGATGGCAACAGCGGCGGTTCTTCTGGAAATAGGTTCATTTTTATTGTATTTTAGAGATAATTGAACACAAACTCCTCTGAATTCCGTTTCAACAACCGCTAAATCTTTAGTAGTTATCTGTGATAGGACCTCGCAAAGTTTTCCCTGCGTGATAGGTCCTTCTTCTAATGAAAAGGGAGGTAAACCAAAGGCAGATGCGCCTTTTTTTAACTCATTACCTGTGTAGATGGAGTCTGGATAAAACCAGGTTCTATTAGCCCATAAATAGGGCTCGCCAACGCCTCGAATAAATCCAGTTGCTCCAACCCTGTTTATTTCCTGAAAATGAGGGTCTTCGGGCGGAACATCATAATAAGGCATAAGATAACCTTTCCAATCAAGTATCGTTTGTTGCACTTCCCGGATATTTACCTCGGCTGGCTGGAGATTCCTTTTTACAGCAATGGCTCCAATAATTCCCGCAGCTTGTCCAATTTGTAATACAGCGGGTTGTAATCGGGTAGATCCATTGACTATATTTGAAACGGAAATGGGCTTGTCTGCCACAATAAGTCCTTCTGTTTCTTTAGGAATTAAGGCACCAAAAGGGATGGAAAATGAGGGTACTTTAGGAAAATCAATCTCTGGCGCGTTTGGGTATTTGTCGTGGTGATGGTCAATGGGGTAGTCTCCCACAGCAATACCCGTTCTATATAAAGGAGATTCCTCCCTGAAGGGTTCTAAAATGTGGTTGACGTCCATTCTAACCAATCCTTGAAGTCTTCTTCCTTCTCTGTGATAAGGCAAAAATGGGAAATAATCGGGCGTTGGATACTCATCCTTTGCAAACCCCAGCTGTTTAAAACCCAGTTCCGTTTGCATGTAATAAATAAAACGTAAAGTTACTTCTTTAGCTGCTATAAAAGCTTTTTCACGCTCTTTTTGAGACATGTTGATAACGTTAAGAAACATATCATTGCCCTCAATGGGCCAGTTTATCAAGTACTTATTATTGGGTAGTTTCGCATAGGACAGTAACTGCTCGCAGGTGACCAAATTAGGTTTTTCAGGACAAAAATCTCTGCAGGAACAATGAAATTCCTGTGGATCATAATTTTTGGGTTTTGGAAGGGTCATATCCGCATCTTTCCCATAATCTGCTAAAATGGCCACGAAGGTAAGATCTTGAATAATGGGCAAATCGGTAGCTAAGCCCATTTTTTCACCCGTTTTTTCCTTCGATTCCATACCTACATCAAACGGAGTTTTTAATTGAGCAAAAACATCACCTAAGTCAGTTCCATCAATGAGAATTTTACATTTTACCAGGTAATTAGTCTTTCCGTCGAAAATTTTGATATGCCATTTATTATCTTTTTTTCGAATGCTTGACCAGGTAGATCTTTTTTTAACTTCCAGCATTTTTACTGACGCAGCCATTTCGTCGAATATCCTGGCGCCAACATGAGGTTCAAAATGCGTATTACTTACCCAACCTGTTTCCAATGCTTTAGCACCACCATAGTGACTCCTTAATTTTTCACGAAATTCTCCCCATATTCCTGCTGGCATTTTATTGTTTCCATCAATAGCACTAACACCGGCCGCTGTAAGCATTCCACCAAGCCAGGGAGAGGGTTCAACCAACAAAGTCTTAACGCCAAGCCTTCCCGCTTGAATGCCCGCTGCCGTTCCTCCGGTTCCTCCACCAAGGACTACTACATCATACTCGGCTATATTTTGACTGTGTACTGGCGATAGAAAAATCAACATCGAGAAGAGGCAAATCAGGATTGGCTTCATAATTTTTTTTACATTCATTATAAAATGATTAATTTAGTATCGAAAAATAATACATTTAAATCAATGAAAAGATATCCTTGCGCTCTTTTTTTTCAAAAGATGCCCGGTATGGTGTTTTTGTACTGATTTTCACTTTTTATTACCTCATTGGATTAACCGGACAGAATACTATTTTAAAGAAGGTGAACCCTTTTATTGGCACTGCCCAACACGGTTATGTTTATCCAGGCGCTACCGTTCCTTTTGGGAATATTACAAACTAGACTTAGTGATGATGAAAATATATTATTACAGCAAGCTGCTGGAATATTAAGTAGCGATTCCATATTAGTCAAAATCCCATGGTGGCATCACCAAGTGATTCTTAGTAACTGCAAACATGAAAAAGATGCGCTATTCTACATTCAGCAAACCATATTCAATAATTGGAGCAGGAATGTACTGCAAATTCAAATAAAGAGCAATCTGTTTCAAAGACAAGGCAAGTCAATAAATAATTTTGAGCATACCCTGCCAAAACCCCAAAGTGACCTCGCAAGAGAAACACTCAAAGATCCTTATAAATTCGATTTCTTAACATTGGAAAGTGGTGTGCAAGAGTTGGAATTAGAAAAACACTTAACCGATAATATTACTAATTTTTTATTGGAATTAGGCAAGGGTTTTGCTTGTATTGGTCGACAATATCCGCTTCAAATTGGAAATAAAGAAAGGCGGATAGACCTGTTATTTTATCACACTCGCATGCACTGCTATGTGGTAATTGATCTAAAAATGGGCGAATTTGAACCCGAATTTGCTGGTAAAATGAACTACTATCTTTCAGCAGTTGATGATTTATTGAAAACAGAAATAGATCAACCAAGTATTGGTATTATTCTTTGTAAATCAAAAGATTCATTAGATGTAGAATATGCATTTAGAGATATTATGAAACCATTAAGTATAAGCGTATTTACCTTCAATGAACTGCCTGAAGAGTTACAAAGTAATATGCCTATAGTGGCTGAATTAGAAAACGAATTACAAAAATTTAAATAGATGAAAAGGCAAGTATTTAATCAGATAGCATTTCAAGAAAAGCTAATTCTCCCAATAAATGGAAAACATGTTATGATTTGTAGCAATAATCCTCATGGAGAGTTCGATTTATGTTGGAATTTGTTTTCCTGTATGAACTTAAAGAAGTAATGAAGTAAAAATTCAAAAGAACATTTTCATCGTGCATAAACGAACGCTTCTCAGCCACACTCATGCTTTGTTAGGTACCGCCGATTAGTACCCATTCCAAAACATAATGTGGCTGGAAGCATTTGTCTTTTATTAGGACAAAATTAAATATCTGCTAAGAGATTAATTAATTGAAAATACGGTTTAGGGAACGTGTAATATGTGCTATTAATAAAATAGCCGCAATGCCCATAGGCATGCCAATCACCATACTACCCAGGGATAAACCAACGGTAATACCTAGAATCATTCCAGCAGGAATCCATAACATCCATAAAGATTTGGGATTTAACATCATTTCCATCATCAAAATTCTTTTTAAAGAAATATTTAGTGTATAATTATTAATAATCTTTATTTTGCCAAATAAAATTAACCAAATAAAATAGATTAAAATTAATCATCAGCAAAATAAGTTCGCAAATATAGGTATATTTTGTCGTTTAAACAGAATATTTATTATTTTTGAACACTTATTTGACGAGTAAAAAAGAATAAGTCACATTTTCCCAATAATTATTTGGTAAAAAAAATATTTGATAGGAAAGGATTAATCTTATTTTTAGTTGCATTTTCAAAGCCATTTTTAATCCTAAATTTTTTATACGTTGAATAACAGATATGTTGACCTTATAGATCAGACATTTTACTTTCCACAGGAGGGTTTCGATATAGATTCCAATGGTTATTTAGAATTTAATGGCGTGCCATTAAAGTACCTTATAGAAAAGTATGGAACGCCATTCAAAGTTTTTTATCTTCCCAAAATAGGAGAACAGATTAAGAAGGCAAAAAATCTTTTTACCAGGGCAATCAAAGCATCGGGTTACACGGGTAGGTATTACTATAGTTACTGTACAAAAAGTAATCATTTTAGTCATGTCTTAGAAGAGGTTCTTCAACATGATGTTCAACTGGAAACATCGTCAGCTTTTGATTTGGATCTGATACAAAGGTTGGCAGCAAGAAATTTGATTAACCCCGATAATTATATTATTTGCAATGGATTCAAACCAGAGCATTACAAAAGAAGGATCGTCGAACTCATAAACACTAGCTTCGATAATTTAATCCCCGTTTGTGATAATGTGGAAGAGTTATCCTATTATGCCAATAACTTTACAAAAAAATGTAAAATTGGATTACGTGTTGCCACTGAGGAAGAACCAAATTTTGAGTTTTATACCTCTCGATTGGGTATAAGAAATTCAGAGGTAATTCCGCTTTACAAGGAAAAAATAGCAGATAATCCTCTCTTTGAACTTAAAATGCTGCATTTTTTCGTTGATACAGGCATTAAAGACACGCTGTATTATTGGGGTGAGCTGAAAAAGGCACTTAAAGTGTATTGTTCCCTTAGAAAATTGTGCCCAACGCTAAATGCAATAAATATTGGTGGAGGCCTGCCTATTAGAAATTCCCTGGGTTTCGAATTTGATTATAAATACATGATTAGGGAGATCGTTAATAATGTAAAAAGTGCCTGCGCTTCTGAACAAGTTGAAATGCCTGATATTTTTACTGAATTTGGAAAATATACCGTGGGTGAATCCGGGGCCAATGTGTTTGAGACCTTAGCTCAAAAACAACAGAATGATGCCGAAAAATGGTATATGATTGACAATTCCTTGATGACCACTCTTCCCGATACCTGGGGCATTGGCGAAAGATTCATTCTGCTCCCGATTAATAAATGGAAAAATGAATACCAAAGAGTAAATATTGGTGGGTTAAGTTGTGATAACTCCGATTATTATAACGCGGAAGTTAATCAGGCGCAGGTTTATCTGCCAACTATTGATCCCGATGATACAGAACCCCTTTATTTAGGATTCTTTCATACCGGAGCATACCAGGATTCTATAAGTGGTTATGGTGGAATAAAACACTGCTTGATTCCTTCCCCAAAACAAATCTTGATTTATAGAGATGAATTAGGTAACTTAGTGGACATAATGGTAAGACCAGAACAAACTTCAGATGAAATGCTGAAAATATTAGGGTATTAAGTTTTTCAGATAAGTAGATAGTTGCTATTATTTAGCCTGCCGGCTTTTACCGGCAGGCTCTTTATTTTTACAACCATTTTACCCACTCATAAGAGCGATTCCGGGAAAGTAAACTATGTCGCGGGAATAGGCGGAAGCCATATTCAAATACTCCTGGATTTGGCAATACTATATTTCCCTGATAGGTACTATGATCTCCCTCATTTCCAATGAGTTCCAAACTTTGTGTCAATCTGATTTCCAATTTTGATTCACTCATTCTTTTGTATAGAATAAATTCTAATCCGAGGGAGTCTGCGGAAAGACCATTTCTATAAATTTGAATATCAATATTCAGGCTTTCTCCCAAGGGCAAAGAATGATTGTCAGTATCCATAATGGATTTTGATACTACATGAACTCCTTCCCAACAACGTGAAATGTGGTTTTTCCAGGAACATAGATCTGCCATATTCTGGTTATCCGACAACAACTTTTGGCCCTGTTGAATTAATGGGGAATAAAATAATCGGAAATAATCATCCATCATTCGCTTGGTTGTAAAATCAGGACCAACTTTTGCTATGATATTTCGGATAAATTGTATCCACTCTTCAGAAATTCCTTGTTCATTCCTTTTAAAATAAACAGGTATGATTTCCATTTCCAGAATATTATATAAGGTTTCAGCATCGAGTTCGTCCTGTAAATTGGCCTCGGCGTAGGTGTTTTCCAGGGGAAGTGACCAACCGGCATCAGGTCGGTATCCCTCAGCCCACCAACCATCGAGCACACTGAAATTGATTACCCCGTTGATGGCTGCTTTCATTCCACTGGTTCCAGACGCTTCTTTTGGCCTTGTAGGTGTATTTAACCAAATATCAACGCCTTGTACCATCAATTTGGCCAATTCCATATTATATCCCTCAAGAAAGATAACTTTCCCTAAAAATTCCGGCGATTTTGAAATCTGAACAATCTCTTTGATTAATTTTTGCCCCGGTGCATCTGCAGGGTGAGCCTTTCCTGCGTATAAAAAAATGATAGGCTTGTCTGACTGATTTATAATTTCAGCCAAACGGGCCTTATTTGAAAAAATGAGATGTGCTCTTTTATAGGTCGCAAACCGTCTTGCAAAGCCTAATATTAAGGCATCATCCTTAATATTATTCAGCGTTTCAAAAATAATGGCTGGTTTTTCCCCCCTTCGGGTGAGATCCTCCCTTAATTGTTTTTTGACAGCATCTAATAATTTACCCTTTAAGAAATTTCGCGTTTTTAATATCCTTTCCGAAGGAATCTTATAAACGCCTTCCCATAGTTCCTTATTGGACAAATCGTCGAGGAACCCGGGAGCTAAGTATTCTTTAAACAATTGATGCCATTCTGAGGCAATCCATGTTGGGTAATGTACCCCGTTGGTAACGTAACCAATAGGCACTTCTGTCTCGGTGTACCCCGGATAAAGTTCTTTGAACATTTCCCTGGAAACGGCTCCGTGTAATTCACTGACGCCATTTATCTCCTGACAATTATGAATGGCTAAATGACTCATAGAGAAGGGTTCGCTACTGTCATCTCTGTGTATGCGACCTAGAGCCATAAATTCTCTCCATGACAAGCCTATTTCAGGGATATAGTCCTGGAAATAGGTGTAAAGTAAATCTTCTGCAAAATAATCATGTCCTGCCGGAACTGGCGTATGCGTCGTAAATAAAGAAGTAGCACGGACAAGCTCTCGTGCTTCCTGATAGGTGTGTCCGGATTGTCTTGCATTTTTAATTCTTTCCAAGGTCATGAATGCAGCGTGTCCTTCATTGCAATGATATACATTTCCCTGAATACCCATGGCTTCCATAGCTCTTATACCCCCAATACCGAGTAAAATTTCCTGCTTTAACCGGTGCTCGTTGTCACCACCATATAATTGGTGTGTTAACGTTCTGTCGGCCCAGGCATTCTCAGCAATATCTGTATCTAATAAATACAGATTAATACGCCCAGCCTTTAATGCCCATATTTTAGCCCATACCGTTCTGCCTGGCAATGAAATTTGAATTTTTAGCCATTCGCCCTGCGCATCCCTGACAGGTTCCATAGGCATTTTAGTATATTCCTGCGGAGGGTATTCATTAATCTGATCGCCATGCAAGGATATATGCTGCTGAAAATAGCCATATCGGTACAATAATCCAACGCCAGACAGGTTTACTCCCTGATCACTGGCTTCTTTTAAATAATCACCAGCCAAAACACCTAAGCCACCAGAATAAAGGCGAACAGATATATGAAGGCCAAATTCCATACTAAAATAAACGATTTTAGGGTCTTTGGTTTCCGGTGTTTTATTCATGTAGGTCTTGAAGTCAGCATAAACTTGCTGTACTTTAGACATAAATTGTGGGTCATTGGCTAACGCTAATGCCTTTTCACTGCCTAATTGATCTAATATGGTTAATGGGTTGCATTGACTTGATTCCCAAGCCTCAGGTTGCAATGATTCAAATAAATCCATGGCCTCCCTGTGCCAGGACCACCATAAATTTCCAGCAATTTCTTGCAGTGGCTTCAATGCGTCGGGTAACCTTGACGCTACAAATATTCTTTTTAAATGAGTAGCACTGGTTTGTATTTCCTCAGTCATAATGTTTAATTTAAATTTATGGAGAATAGAATGTTATTTTAAAGCAGCTTTATAGCGTTTTATCGTTTCCTCCAAACCAAGATATAAAGCATCCGAAATTAGGGCGTGTCCTATGGATACTTCATCTAAATGGGGTACTTTTTGCGCATAAAACGATAAATTATCCAGATTAAGATCGTGTCCGGCATTTATTTTTAGTCCAAGAGAATGTGCTAACAATGCTGCCTGAACATGATTTTTAACCGCCTCTTCCGGATCAGTCGAAAAGTTTTTCGAAAAGGGCCCGGTGTAGAATTCAACACAATCAGCGCCGCATTCTCTTGCTCCTTGTATCATCTCTGCTACAGGATCAACAAATAAGGAAACGCGAATCCCCGCACCTTTTAAAAGATTGCATACAGATATAAGAAAATCTTTATTTGTAAGGGTATTCCATCCTGCATCGGAGGTAAGTGCCTCCGGCGCATCTGGTACTAAGGTGCATTGCGCGGGTCGGTGTTCAAGTACCAGGTCAATAAAATCGGTCGTTGGATTACCTTCAATATTAAGTTCCGTGTGAATGTTCTGTTTTAATGGACCTATATCATCGTATCTGACATGGCGCTGATCGGGCCTTGGATGAACGGTAATTCCCTCTGCTCCAAATTTTTCACAATCTAAAGCTACCTGTAATAAGTTGGGAAGATTTCCTCCGCGAGCATTTCTTATGAGGGCTACTTTATTTAAATTAATGCTTAATCGAGTCATAAAGAGGCTTTTTAAGACAAATGTGGGACAAAAATCAAAATTTAAGCTAATTTTACCAAATTAAATGAAAAATAGATTTAAAATCGCGCATGTTTTCAAGAAAATTAGACTTGTTTTCCTTCTTTTTGTTGCTCGTCGTCGTGGTGCTTAGTGGTGCTTTAATTGGTACTGGTGTAAGTACGGCAATAGCCAATTTTTTCGGCTTCACAGTGGCAGATCTTATAAAAGTACCTGCTTCCGGGTATGATAAATTAGAAAGAGATGTTTTGCGCTGGGTCAATATGGCCAGCCAGATATTTACTTTTTTGATTCCTGCCCTGGTGTATCGTATATATTATTTTAAAGAGGATAGGGTAGGCGCTTCCTTCGTTCCTTCAGCTACATTTTTTTATTTTATTATAATTACCCCTTTGTGGATTATAGGTTCATTCCCTCTCGTTGAATGGCTTTACCGCCAAAATCTATTGCTTCCTTTGCCTGAATCTCTTTTAGCACTTGAAAAAGGAGCTAATGAAACATTGACGGCTTTACTTAAAATGGAGGATGGTTTTGAGTTTGTTCAAAATGTTATCGTCATGGCAGCTATTCCAGCCCTTTGCGAAGAATGGTTGTTTCGGGGAGTTATCCAGAAAAAATTGGTAACATCTCTTCCGAAACCCTGGATGGGCATTGTATTGACAGCGATTATTTTTAGTGCCATTCACTTTCAATTTGCTGGATTTATTCCAAGGATGTTTTTAGGCATCCTGTTGGGTTATTTATATTTTTTTTCTGGTAATATTTGGATAGCCATTTGGGGGCATTTTGTTTTTAATGGCGTTCAGGTGCTATCTAAATTTTTGAATATTCAAAGTGAGGAAGTCTTACCTGACAATTTAGTGCCAAATCCAGATGTAATTTGGGTAATCATTTCCGCCCTGCTTACCGTCGGCGTTTTCTTTTATTTCAATAAATTAAAAGCTAAGTAGATGAAAACAAGGTTTTTTACCGGGCTGGTTTTTGTTTTGGTCACTTTAACTTGTGTTTTTAGTGGATTTGTTTATTTCTCATTTCTTTTCTTTTTCATTGCCGCCCTTTGTCTTTTCGAGTTTTCCAAACTGGTAATGAATGATTCATCAATGAGCACTAAACTGATCGTGGTCATTTTAGGATTGTTTCCATTTATACTCATGGTGCTTTATCTCAATAATCAATTTCTGGAAAGGTATTTAATTCTATACCCCGCTTTATATTTCATCATTTTTACAGTGGCATTGCTTTTTGGTAAAGGTCATTCCATTGAAAATATGGGTTATATCGCCATGGCTACCGTATATATAGGTGTTCCTTTTGCGATATTATTGTGGATCAGTATGGATAACAATCTTTATTTACCAGGTAGGGTGGCAGGTTTGCTTTTCTTAACGTGGGCTAATGATTCCGGCGCTTATATTTCTGGAAAACTTTTTGGTAAATATCCATTAATGAAGCGCATATCTCCTAAAAAAACATGGGAAGGATTTATCGGTGGGTTAATTTTTGCTATTATTTTTGCCTTAGCTTTGACATATATGCCTTATACAAATCTTCAAATCACCCATTGGTGCGTTTTAGCCCTTATTGTCAGTGTGTTCGGACCCATTGGTGATCTTGTGGAGTCTTTACTGAAGCGAGAAAAGCAAGCAAAAGATTCTGGAAGTTTGCTTCCCGGTCATGGCGGTTTTCTGGATAGGTTCGATGCCTTCATTTTCCATCTGCCGTTTTGTGCCATCTATCTTTTTTGGTTTGTAAATAAATAATTATTTTTTAAAATATCAGAATGATGATTTTTCATAAAGAAGGCTTTTTTTGGCTAACGATAGCCATTGTAGATGTAATTTTTCTCTCTTTGCTAACGTATTTTTTATTTCCTGACTTTCTATGGTTAGGAATTTCTTTTGGCCTAGTGGTTTTTATTTTAATCGCACAGTTTTTCAGGAATCCGGAAAGAAAAATTAAAGAGTATAACGATCATCTGGTGTATGCCCCTGCCGATGGAAAAATTGTGGTCATAGAACCTGTTATGGAGAATGAGTTTTTCAAGGAGGAAAGAATTCAGATATCTATTTTTATGTCGCCGTTGAATGTACATGTTAACAGGAATCCTGTTGGGGGTAAAATTAATTATTTTAAATATCACCCGGGAGAATTTTTAGTTGCCTGGCATCCAAAGTCCTCAACAGAGAATGAAAGGACCACTATTGTTTTTGGCGAAGGGAAAAATGCATTATTAATCAGACAAATTGCTGGTGCGGTGGCGCGTCGAATTTGCTGTTATGTAAAAGTGGGACAGGAAGTTAAACAAGGGGAAGATTTTGGATTCATTAAATTTGGTTCCAGAGTGGATTTATTTTTACCGAAGGATGCAAAAATTAATGTTAAAATAGGTGAGGTGTCTGTAGGAAATAAAACCATCATCGCCACCTTAAATTAACGTTTGTTTATTAATAAAAGCAGCATTTCAGCCTTTTAACCGTTTAAAGTAATAGTAATGCTTATTTTGGGTTTACATTTGTTTGGTAAACTTAAGATTTGTATTATTTTTACGTAAATTTTTTTACACATTAACAAAATTAAGATTGGTATGAAAAAACACTTACTAGTGCTTTCATTAACTTTCTTTGGTGCGATTAGTGTTTTTGCACAAAGAACGATTAGTGGTAAAGTGACCGATGCAGGTGGTGAGCCGCTCATCGGTGCCAGCGTGGTGGTTAAAGGAACCAGCTCTGGAACCGTAACGGATATCGATGGAAGTTACAGTTTATCTGTTCCTTCTGATTCAAAAGTTTTGGTGTATTCTTACACTGGCTATGAATCAAAAGATGTCGAATTGGGTGCGTCAAACACCGTTGATGTAATACTTGCGGAAGGAGCTGAACAGCTTTCTGAAGTTGTAGTTACAGCCCAAGGTATTACTCGTGAAAAAAAGGCATTAGGTTATGCCGTTTCAGGAGTTGATAAGAAGGAGATTCAGGACAGACCGTTAGCGGACGTAGGTAGAGTACTTCAGGGTAAAATTCCTGGAGTTTCTGTTACATCAACTTCTGGTGTATCTGGAACTGGAACAAACATTGTAATTAGAGGATATTCTTCTATTACAGGTTCTAATCAACCATTATTCGTAGTAGATGGTGTGCCTTTTAACTCAAATACTAACCAAAGAGGTGGTTTCACTCAGGGTGGACAGTCTTCTTCAAGTCGTTTCTTAGATCTTGATCCAAATAGTATCGAGAGTGTAACGGTATTGAAAGGTCTTGCTGCAACAGTAACTTATGGTGACCAGGGTCGTAATGGGGTAATTCTTGTGACTACCAAAAGTGGTTCTAAGAAAGCCAGAAAAGCTGAATTTCAGGTAACGCAATCAGTATTTACCAATACAGCTCATTTACCAAAATATCAGAATACTTATGTTGGAGGTTTCCAGCAAAATATTGGTTATTTCTTCAGTAACTGGGGACCAACTATTGAGGAGGCAAAATTATATCCTTCTCAAAACACAAATGCTGCGTTAACAAACCACCCTTATGCATTCCTTTCTAATGCTGCATTAAGAGCTGGTCAAGCTGATTACGTTGCTTCAGTTTCTCCTTACAAAATGGAGGTGTTTCCTAATAATATTAGTGATTTCTTCCGTCAGGGTAACATCTATAACACAAGTGTAAATGCTTCTGGTGGAGGTGATAACGTGAGTTATAACATTTCTGCAGGTTATTTAGACGAGCAAGGTTATATTCCTAACAATGGTTTAAAGAAGTTAAATTTAGGATTAGGTTTAAATGCTAAATTATCTAATAAACTTTCAGTAACTACTTCATTTAGCTACTCTAATACAGACCAGTATTCTCCGCCTTTGAGTGGTGGAGGTGGAAACAATGCTTATGATTTCCCTTCTGTTTTGGCTAACGTTATGTACACACCTCGCCAGGTCGATTTAATGGGTTGGCCTTATGAGGATCCAACTTCAAAAGCATCTGTTTACTTTAGAGGAGGTAATGATATACCTAATCCTCGTTGGGTATTACAGAACTATGAAACATCTGGTGTTGTAAATCGTATTTTCTCCGCAACCAGCTTTAACTATCAACTGGCAAAAGATTTAACTTTACTTTACAAAGTAGGTCTGGATACTTATAGTGAATCTCAGGAATTTAGATTCAACAAAGGTGGCGTTCAGTTTGTAAATGGTTACTATAATACCTGGGATATCCAAAATACCATTTGGGATAACACGGTTATCTTAGGTTATAATAAAGCTATTTCTAAAAAATTAAGCGTTGCTGCACGTTTAGGTGGAAACATGCGTAACGATACTTATCGCAACGTATTTGTACAAAGCCAGAATCAATTGGCAAGGGATTTATTCCGTCACTCTAACTTCATTGATAACGTTGCTTCTGATGGAATTCAAGAGGAAACTAGAATGGGTGTTTTCGGTGAGGTAACGGTAGATTACAATAGCTATATGTTCTTGAATCTTGCAGGAAGAAATGACTGGACGTCAACCGTTGAAAAAGAGAATCGCCGTATTCTTTATCCATCTGCCAGTTTATCGTTCGTTCCAACTTCTGCTTTCCCGGGTTTATCTAGTGATTTCTTGAATTTCTTGAAAATCAGAGCAGGTGTAGGAACCTCTGCAGGTTTCCCAAGACCATATCAAACAAGAAATATTCTTGATCAAAGTGCTCGTGCCTGGTTATTGCCTTCAGGTGCTGCTGTTCAAAGTCATGCCGTAAATAATTCCTTAGGAAATCCAAATTTACGTCCAGAGTTACATACAGAATTTGAATTTGGTATTGAAACAAAATTGTTAAAAGGTTTACTTGGTCTTGATCTTACGGTTTATCGTCGTGACACTCGTGATTTGATTACCAGTGCACCTCTTGATTTTGCCACTGGTTATTCTTCAACTACTATCAATATTGGTAAAATCAGAAACGAAGGAGTTGAGGTTGCTTTAACAGGAACACCAATTTCAACACCTGATTTCCAGTGGAATGTGACGTTGAACTTTACAAGAAATAAACCGTTGGTTTTAGATCTTGGTGGTACGCTTCAAGAAGTTCAGGTGAGTGGTTTCGGTGGTTCTTTAGGTAACTATGCTATTGTTGGTAAGCCATTCAACATGATTAAGGGTATTGGCTACCGTAGAAATGCGCAAGGTCAGGTTTTGGTTGACGGTGGCGGATACTTAGTAAGTACGCCTGACGCTGTTCAATTAGGTGATCCTAATCCAGCATTCACAACTAGTTTAATCAATGGATTTAACTATAAAGGATTTACTCTTGATTTCATGATTTCTTACCGTCACGGTGGTGCGCTATATAGTAGTACTGCTGGTGCATTAATGGGAAGAGGTCTTACAAGCGATACGGGCAAAGATGTATATGACCGTGCACAAACCTTTATTTTCCCTGGTGTTCTTCAATCTGATGGAACACCAAACAACAAACAGGTTACTGCAGCGGACGTAGGTTTCAACAATTTATATTTCTTTGGTGATGAAGGTCGTATGTATGATGGAACAACTATTCGTTTACAGGAAGTTTCATTAGGTTACGCTATTCCTCAAAAGTTAGTTGAGAAAACACCATTTAAAGCTATTTCTCTTTCTGTTAGTGGAAATAATCTTTGGTATAAAGCAGTTAATCTTCCTTCTGGCCTTAATCTTGATACTGATAACCTTGGTTTAGGAGTAGGTAACGGTTTAGGTTTTGAGCTTTTAACTGGTCCAAGTGCACGCAGAGTAGGTGGAACTTTAAAACTAACTTTCTAATTGGCAGTATTGCCACATTTTTTTCGTCTTAATTAAAAAACAAAGAAATGATACATAAAATCAAAATGTTGTTTTTGATATTGGCGGTTACCGTGGTTAGTTCATGCGAATTAGATTTGCTTGATAACCCCAATGCTGTAACGGTTAATAATGCTGATATCAATTATCTCCTCAATTCAGTGACTACTGGATATGCAGGAAATTTTAACGGATTTAGTGATCCTGGTATGCGTTTAACAAGAATGTTAAATCAAGGATCTGTTATTTATGATAACGCAGTTTCCCCAGGTAGTTCTGACGGTCGCTGGAGTAGCTCCTATGCTGGTGTATTGGCTGATGTTGCAGCAACTATATCTATTGCTGAAAAGGGAGAATTATTTGTGCATGCAGGTATTTCCAGAGTCGTTCGTGCTATGGTTTTGATGAACTTAGTAGATTATTTCGGAGATGTTCCTTTTAAAGAGGCTGTTGATCCTTCAAATTTTAATCCCAATGTAGATAAAGCAGCTGACGTTTATGCAGCAGCTTTAGCTGACTTAAATAAAGCCATTGAAAATTTCAATGCAAAATCTAAGTCTGGTGCTACAGGTGATTTGTTTTATGGTGGAAATACAGACAGCTGGATTCGTGTAGCTAATACGATGAAATTGAAATATTATTTGAATAGAAGACTTGTTGATGCAGCAGGTTCCACATCTGCAATCAATGCTTTAGTTACAGAAAACAAATTGATTTCAACTGCAGGACAAAATTTTTCTTTCAAATTTGGAACAAATTTAACGAATCCTGACACGCGTCATCCTCGTTACGCTGGGCAATATAGCCCAACAGGTGGAGGTGATTATCAGTCAAATTCATATATGGCTCAATTATTTGATGGAGGTCGTGGTTTCCAGGATCCAAGAATCAGATATTATTTCTACCGTCAAACCACGGCAAATACAAAGGATATTAATGAACTTCGTTGTATTACCTTGGTAAAGCCTAATCACTATGGCACGAAAGATGTTTTTTGTGTTCCTACACCTAGCGCAGGCTACTGGGGTCGTGACCATCTAAATAATGAAGGTATTCCACCAGATGGCTTAAAACGTACAGCTTGGGGTATTTACCCTGCCGGTGGTTTATATGATAATGACGGTAATAGAGGTGTTTCTTTAGGTGCTGGTGCAGGTGGTGCAGGTATTCACCCTGTAATGATGCGCTCTTTTGTTGACTTTATGTTGGCTGAATCGGTACTTACATTGAAAACAACAGGGGATGCAAGAGCATTATTGAAATCTGCATTGGAGAAATCCTTTGCCGATGTTCGTTCTCTTGCATTAGGTACTTCAGAAGCATCTAAAATTGCAGGATTCGAAGCGGATAAAGGAATTAAATGGGCTGAAGATGTAACGAAATACGTTGATTATGTATTGGCACAGTTCGATGCTGCCACTACCACAGATGCCAAACTGGACATTGTAGCTACAGAATATTGGGTTGCCCTTCATGGAAATGGTATTGAGTCTTATAACTTATATCGTCGTACAGGTAAGCCTTCAGGTCAACAACCAGCGCTGGATCCAAATCCAGGTCCGTTTGCCAGATCACTTTACTACCCGTTATCTTATGTAACGCGTAATAAAAATGCAAAGCAAAAGGCTAATGCAGCTGTTCAGGTATTCTGGGATAATAATCCAGCTAACTTTATTAAATAATCCTTTCACGGATAAAAAAATTGATAAATATGAAAAATTTATTAAAAATCGGGATGTTGCTTTCTGCCTTCTTCTTGGTTTCCTGTGAAACGGAAATGGTAGAACGTCTTGATGAATTTAGTTTTGAACAAGGTGGTTATATGAGAACGGTTACGCCTTTCCCTATTCCTATCTTTTCAGTGAGTAAAGCAAATATGGCGGGTACAAACATGACGATGGTTTTAGAAGCAGTAACGCCTAATGCTGGTGCCAATTTTGATACCTATGAAATGGTTATCAGATTTTTGGACAATACCCCTGCGAATGGTTCCAATGCAAAGACTGACGTGGCTTTAAAAACGCTTAATGCCAGTAATTTTGCTAAAGATGCTGCTACAGGATATCCTCGTGCTACTTTAGTGGTAACAGGTAAAGAAATGCAAGATGCTTTGAAGCTTACAGCAGATCAAATTGCTACTGGAGATCGTTTTGAAATTCGTGCAAAAATGAAATTAAAAGATGGTAAAGTATTTGATGCAGCCAATTCCAGCGGTGATATCGTGGGTGGTGCATTCTATTCTTCTCCATTTTTATACAGAGCAAATGTTGTAAACTAAATTCCAAATACTATTTGGTTTTTTATACCTGGCGGTGGATTTTTACTAAATCCATCGCCTTTTTTATTTTATTTTGTATTTATTTTTTTGATTTTATAAAAATTTTACTTATTTATTGCGTCCCTTACTTACAATAAATTAATTTTACACTAACTATTGTTTATTATTAACAAAAAATGGATTAGTATGAAAAAACACTTACTAGCACTTTCGTTGGTTTTCTTTGCAGCTATAGGAGCTTTTGCGCAAAGAACAATCACCGGTAAAGTGACTGATTCAGGTGGAGAACCACTTATCGGTGCCAGTATCCTCGTAAAGGGATTAAGCACAGGTACAGTAACGGATCTCGACGGTACTTACAGCTTAGCTGTGCCAGCAAATGCCACAATATTGGTATTTTCTTACACAGGGTATGAAACAAAAGAGGTGACCTTGAGCGCTTCAAATGTTGTAGATGCTACCTTGGAAGAGGGTGCAGAACAATTATCTGAGGTCTTGGTTACCGCTATTGGTATTGAAAGAAGTAAAAAGTCAATGGGTTATGCCGTTACTAATTTAAATTCCAGTGACGTACTCCAAAGATCTGAAGCTGATCCGCTAAGGGCAGTGGCAGGTAAAATTCCAGGCGTTACTATTACCGGATCAGGTGGTGGACCAGGTACTTCAACTAAAATTAACATCAGAGGCTTTTCTTCCCTTACAGGAAATACTCAGCCGCTGTTTGTTGTCGATGGGGTTCCTTTTGATAACTCGGTGAACGCAACAACGGGTGCTCAATCAGGTGCGCAGTTCTCGAATCGTGGTTTCGATATCGACCCTAATAATATTGAGTCGATGACCGTATTAAAAGGTGCAGCTGCGTCGGCTCTTTATGGCTCGAGAGCAACTAACGGTGTTATCGTTATTACCACTAAGTCTGGAAGTAAAGGTTCAAGAAAGGGATTAGAAGTAACTTATAACTCTTCTTTCCAATCTGAGCAAATTTCAGGTATTCCCGATTATCAGGATGTTTATGGTCAAGGTTCAAACCAGGTATATAACGGTGGTTTCATCGGTAACTGGGGTTCTCCTTTTGCAGAACATGTAGATCGCTTAAATTCCGCTTACGGAACAAGCTATTCTAAAGTAATCGTTCCAGGTTATCCCGAAGGTACCGTTCCTCACCCATTGGTTTCTGGTGGTTTTGCCGGTTCTCGTTTTCCTAATGTTTTCCCTCAATTGATGAAAGACGGAAAAGCAATGGCAGTTCCTTATCGCCCTTATGATATCATTGGACCTTTCTTCCGCGATGGTGGCTTATTTGAAAATTCTATCAATATTAATGGTGGAAATGAAAAGTCAGCCCTAAATGCTGTGGTAAGTAGAATGAATAATGAAGGTATCGTTCCTAATAGCCACTCTGGTCGTACTTCCGTAAGTGTGGGTGGAAATGCTAAATTAGATAACGGTCTTTCTGTTTCTGGAAACGTTACTTATGTAAATTCAGAGCAAAGAACGCCTCCTTCAGGTGGCTCTGTTTTCGGTGGTAACTTCGGTACTGCGGACGCGTCTATTTTTACGCGTTTATTCTACCTGCCAAGAAATTTTGATTTGAACGAAACGAATCCAGAAGGTATTGCTTATCCTTTTGAAAATCCCGTTACTGGCTCAAACGTTTTCTATCGTGCATTGGATAACCCTCGTTGGTTAACCAAGTATGATTATTTCAAATCAAACGTAAATCGTGTGTATGGTAATATTGCCTTAAACTATGACGTAACTCCTTGGTTGGCTTTAAGTGCCAGAGGTGGAATGAATACTTATTCTGATTTTCAGAAAAACGTAAAAGTAGCTGGTGGAGTAGCCGATGCAAATGGTGAGGTTTGGACAAATGATGTAACAAACACAGAAATAGATTTAAACTATTTAGCTACCGTTACAACCAAATTCGGTGAGAATATAGATTTTAGATTGATTGCAGGTTTTAACTGGAATCAACGTTCTTATGGCACACGTTATGTAGTTGGTGATGGTATTATCTCAAGAGGTTTATATAATACCGATGCTACGGTTACTCAGCTAAGTTCTGAATTTAATCGCTCACAGCGTTTTTATGCGGCTTACTCTGACATGCAACTTGGATACAAAAATTATTTGTACTTAGGCATTACTGCACGTAATGATTTCTCTTCAACATTACCGGCAGCTAATAGAAGTTACTTCTATCCTGGGGTGAATGCCTCTTTTGTCCTAACAGATGCTTTCGATATTTCAAATAACTTCTTAGGTTATGCTAAAATTAGAGGTGCCTGGACACAAGTAGGTAACGAAGCAACGCCTTACAGAACAGCTACGCCTTATTTCTTATCTACTCCTTTTACAACCGCTGGTGGTTCTAAATTCAATTTAGCTTCCTTAGGTAACACATTGGGAAATGGTAATTTATTGTCTGAGTTAACGACTGAGATTGAGTTTGGTGCAGATGTAAGATTATTGAAAAATAAAGTTGCCTTAGAATTTACCTGGTTCAAAAGAAATTCTACAAACCAGATTACCTCTACTCAGGTACCAGCTTCTTCAGGCTTTACCCGTGCTGTAGTTAATGCAGGTGAAATTCAAAACAAAGGTTTTGAAGTTGCGTTGAACTTCTCACCTATTAAAACGAAGAACTTTACCTGGGATGCAACCGTTAACTTTACCCGTATTCGCTCTTTAGTAGTTGATGCTGGTGAAGGAGGTGATATCTATGTAGGTGGTTTATTCTCAAGTCTTGGTGTTATTCATAGAACAGGTTTACCTTATGGCCAAATCTTTGGTTCTGCGAATGCTAAAACGCCTGAAGGTGATTTATTAATTGATAAATCATTAGGTTTGACCATTCTGGAACCAACGTCTGAAGTTATTGGTGACCCAAATCCTGACTTTACTACCAGTTTAATCAATACTTTCTCATTCAAAGGATTTTCATTGAATGCGATGCTTGACTGGCGTCAGGGTGGTGACATGTACTTAACTACTGCAGGTTCTCTTTTATTAAGAGGTCAGATTAAAGTTACGGAAGACAGAGAAGCACTCAGAGTGATTCCAGGCGTGTATGGAAATACACAGACGTTTGAACCTGTATTAGATGAAAAAGGAAATTATATCAGAAATACAACAGCAATTACTGCTTTTGATTATTTCTTCTCTAACGGATTTGGTGCTTACGGCGCCGATGAAACGAATATTTTTGATATTACTTCTATTCGTTTAAGAGAAATTTCTTTGGCTTATCAGTTCCCAAAAAAGTTATTATCAAAGACACCTTTCGGTTCTGCAAGATTATCACTTTCTGGTCGTAACCTTTGGTGGAATGCA
This sequence comes from Haliscomenobacteraceae bacterium, assembly GCA_947501115.1. Lineage (GTDB taxonomy): Bacteria > Bacteroidota > Bacteroidia > Chitinophagales > Saprospiraceae > BJGN01. Next base: position 2,831 of record CANMVX010000032.1, on the reverse strand, counting down.
CCAAATATCCTTGAAGGGGTGAATAGTGATCCCGAGGTTTTGGCTGAATCAGCTTCTTCAAATGTTCAAGGTTTTGAATATGGTTCTTATCCAACAACGAGACGTTTTGGTGTGAATCTTTCTATAACCTTCTGACGAATTATTGACATTTTTGTTCATCCTGGTTATTTCAGTCCAGGGAAAAAATTTTACAAATGAATAAATTAAAAAATACCGTCAGATTTTTCGCCGCCACCCTTATGATTTTTGTCCTAAGTGGTTGTGGTGATATGTTTGACTTAGACATTAACCAAGATCCTAATAATCCAACACAAGCAAGTTCGGATCTTCTACTTGCCCAGGCTCAGTACAGTATGGTAAGCCTTATTGGTGGGGGTGTTAATGACGATCTCATGGGCTTCATGGGAATTATAGGTAGTTATGATAACTGGAATATTGGCCAGACTGCCTATAATGGAACCTGGCGTTCACTTTATGCTGATGTGCTAAAGGACCTTGAAGGAATCATCAAATCAAATGCTGGTGATACAGGTTCACCTCAATATTTAGGTATTGCGCAGCTGTTAAAAGCTTACGTAGTTTCTACTATGGTCGATCTTTTTGGCGATATTCCTTACACTGAAGCACTTAACGGTGACAGTGAAACGCCTATCGTTAACCCAAATTTTGAAGACGATGCAGCTATTTATGCTAAAATGCTCTTACTAATTGACGAGGGTATCAAAGGAGTTACCAATGCCCGTCGTCCTGTAGCCATTACAGGCGACCTTATCTACGCTGGAAATACAGCACGTTGGGAGAAGTTTGGTCTTTCTTTAAAATTAAAATTGTTGATGAATACGAGATTGGTGAACACTAACGCTAAATCTCAAATTGAAGCAGTAATCGCTTCTGGAAAATTAATTTCTACCACTGCGGAAGATTTTACTTTCCAATATTCGAAGACGGTTACACCTGACAATCGCCACCCTTGGTATCGTGCTTCCTATACAGCAGGTACTAACGGCTTTACTTACATTCTTCACCAGTTTATGTTAGAATCTTTAGAAGATGCTGACCCACGCTGGCCATACTATTTCCGTCGTATTCAAGGCACTGTTCTTGATCAGGCGGATCCATCTCAAAGAAATACTTCTCCTTGTTCTCAAACGCCTTCCTGTACTTATGGGTATTTCCCAATTAGTAACTTGGTAATTAAGCGTTTATATGAGAATAAGAATCTTAAGTATGATGATAAAGCAGCCGCTTTCTTAGCTGGCTTATTTGGACGTGACAGGGCTGACCCGGCAGGTGTGCCTTTAGATGGTGACTTCAGACTTATTCCAGGTGTTTATCCTGCAGGTGGTTATTATGATATCGCTGCGCCTTCTATTCCCGCAGCAAATCGTGCAGCAGGTGGAGGTATTTTCCCCGCTTTAACTTCAGTAAATGTACTTTATCATCAGATAGAAGCTATATTAACTTTAGGGGTAGCAGGTGATGCTAAGGCTTTATTTAAAAAAGCAATCGAAGATCATATCGGTAAAGTAGTAACATTTAGTAGAGCATCCGATGTGAATGCGCCAGCTCCACCAGTTACTATGGTCGATGGACGTGTATTGGATACAAAGGCTTATGTCGATTTATGGATAAGTCGTTATGACAATGCTGCCAATAACAACGCAAAGTTAAACGTGGTTGGAAAACAACTTTGGTTTACTAGCTGGGGTAATGGTTTTGAATTATACAACTTCTTCCGTCGTACTGGTTTACCTAATACTATACAGGATCCAATCCTTGCTCCTCGTAAATTCCCTGTTCGTTTACCTTACCCACAAGAGGAACTGACATTGAATCCTAATGCGAAAACAGCTAAGGATGTTATTTATGACAGAGACAGGATTTTCTGGGATCCAAACTAATTATTTTCATTGATTGTTTTAATAAAAAAACACAACATGAAGCGATTTAAAATTTTGCTTTATTCTCTAGCTGCCGCATTGTTGTTGCCGTTTTCATCCTGTAAGGACGAGTCGTTAAATCCGGTTCTTGCACCGGAAACTGCCGTTCATGGATATGCACAAACTGCCGCTGGCTCAGCTACGAGTTTCTTCTATAAAGATATGACCACGCCAATTAGTATTGAATTGCAATGGATATCTATAGATAAAATTAATACAGTTACCAAAATGGACATTTTTGTCAATTTCAAGGAGTCCTACGTTGATGCGGAAGGAAATCCTCGGGTAGCTAATCATGGTACTAAAAAAGTGAAGACTTTGGAAGGTAGTGCCGTTCCTGCCAATAGAGCGTATGCCAAATTTAGCATATCTCCAAATGATGTTTATACTGCATTCAAAGATGCTACCTTTGATTATGGTGATGGCAAGGGAAAGGTTTCTGTATTCAGTAATACCTTTAAGAAAGACAGAACTTCATCTGTTCGTTTTACATCCGATGATGGTTTTAAAATGACTTGGGCATTTACTACTGCAGATGGTCGCTTTTTTGACTCCTGGTCCGATTCTGTTTGTTCAGAATTTCCTGGGGCTAATTGCGATATCAACTGGGCTGTCGTTTGTAACTCTAAAATTGAAGGTACTTATATTGCTACTACTTCAGGTACATCTACCGATGACTGTTGTAAAGGGGTTGTTACCGCAACTAAGGAGGTGAAACTGACCAAAACAGGGGACGGAAAATATACTATTTCCGACTGGAGTGCCGGCCTTTATCTTAAATGGTACGGTGTTTATGGTATCGATGCTACGACAAAAATGGATGCCACTTTGTTTGATGTTTGCGGAACCATTAAGTTTCCAGATTTTACTGAACCTTTCGGTGAGAAAACC
>CANMVX010000031.1 GCA_947501115.1 Haliscomenobacteraceae bacterium | reverse complement strand
ATAGGATTTTAAGATTTCACAGATGATAGATAGCGTTTTTGTACAAAATTATCGTAGAGACGCGATGCTTCGCGTCTTCTCCCCGATAGGTTTTTATTTAATATTTACCCTAACTCCCTGGTTCTGAATCACGGATTTTTAGGATTTCAAGATTTCACAGATGATAGATAGCGAGTTTGTTTAAATTATAATGTTTCATTTGTAACTTGAATAGCCCAATGCAAAAAAAAATCCTTGGTCAATATAACTGACCAAGGATTTTTTATGCCTAAAGATAAGTTTCTCTCTTATTCATACGATGAAAGTGGAGGACAAGTACATACCAGATTTCTGTCACCGTAGGCACCATCAATTCTGGCTACGCTTGGCCAAAATTTATACCCCTGATGTAGATAAGGAAGTGGGAAAGCAGCCTTTTCTCTGGAATATGGAAAAGACCATTCGTTAGCAGTAACAAGCGCTTGAGTATGAGGTGCATTGTGTAACACGTTATTGTCAACATCATACACGCCATTCATTATCTCTACTATTTCTTTTTTTATTTCCAACATAGCCAAACAAAATCTGTCTAGTTCATCTTTATCCTCACTTTCCGTGGGTTCAATCATAATGGTCCCTGCCACTGGAAAAGAAAGGGTTGGTGCATGAAATCCGTAATCAATCAGTCGTTTTGCAACATCTTCGGCACTAATCCACTGCTTAAACGGTCTGAGGTCTAATATAAGTTCGTGTGCACTTCTACCCTTTTCCCCCAAATAAAGGACATCAAAATCATTTTCAAGTTTATTCTTTATGTAATTAGCATTTAAAATGGCTATTCTGGTAGCCTGAGTAACTCCCTCAGCACCTAACATTTTAATATAAGCATAACTAATTAACAATATACTTGCACTGCCATAAGTACTGGCAGACACATCATACCCTGGAATATCTGCATTGTTTTTACCCGGTAAAAATGGAGCTAAATCGTCATTAACACAAATTGGCCCCATACCAGGGCCACCTCCACCATGAGGAATAGCAAAAGTTTTGTGAAGATTCAAATGACAAACATCCGCGCCAATAAATCCGGGGCTGGTTAAACCTACCTGAGCATTCATATTGGCACCGTCAAGATAAACTCTACCACCATGATGGTGCACAAGATCTACAATTTCCTTAATTCTGGTTTCAAAAACGCCGTGAGTCGAAGGATAGGTAACCATTAAAACGGCTAAATTTTCGGAATGGGCGGCAGCCTTCATTTTTAAATCATCAAAATCGACATTTCCATTGGCGTCACAATCTACCACAACCACCTTCATACCTGCCATTACTGCACTAGCCGGATTTGTTCCATGGGCTGAAGAGGGAATGAGGGCAATATTTCTATTATCCTGCTTATGAAACTGAAAATATTTACGAATGGTCAACAAACCTGCATATTCACCTTGAGCACCAGAGTTGGGCTGCAACGAACATGCGGTAAAACCAGTTACGGCACAAAGCCAGCTTTCCAAATCATTAAAAAGCTCATGATAACCAGCTGCCTGATTTTCGGGTACCATAGGGTGAATATTAGCGAATTCAGGCCATGAAACGGGTAACAATTCACTGGCAGCATTGAGTTTCATGGTACATGAACCCAACGCAATCATTCCATGAACCAAAGACAAGTCCTTGTTTTCCAATCTCCGGATATACCGCATCATTTTACTCTCCGTATGATAAGAATTGAAAACCGGATGCGTTAGGAAAGATGATTTTCTTTGAAGGGGTTCAGCAATATTTATTCCTAATACTTCATTTTCATTAAAGTCTAAATTTCGACCTGTTGCCGCACAAAAAACCTTAAAAATTTCTTTGATGTCCTCTAAAAGAACAGTTTCGTCTATTGAAATCTGTAGGGATTGGGTATTATAGAAAAAATTAATATTTCTTTTTTCAGCTTCTTCGCGAACCAACATTTTAAACCCTGGGGAACAATCTATGGTAAGCGTGTCAAAAAAGGATGAATGAGGGAATGAAATGTCAAGTTTGCGTAAATTAGCAGCAAGTAAAGAGGTTAAATCATGTATTCTTTTTGAAATCTGAAAAATACCTTTGGGCCCGTGATAGACTGCGTACATACTGGCCATAATAGCCAGCAAGGCTTGAGCAGTACAAATATTAGAGGTAGCTTTTTCTCTGCGAATATGTTGTTCTCTGGTTTGAAGCGCCATTCTAAGGGCTGGATTTCCTAACTTATCGACAGAAACCCCAATAATCCTTCCAGGAATTAAGCGTTTAAATTCCTCACTTATAGCAAAGTAAGCCGCATGAGGACCACCGAAACCCATGGGCACACCAAATCTTTGGGCATTTCCTACGGCACAATCAGCGCCCCAAACACCGGGAGCCTCCAACAAAGCCAGACTCATTAAATCACAGGCAACGGTTACATAAATTTCTTTGGATTTGGCATCAGCCGTTAGCGCCGAAAAATCTTCTACGGAACCTTCAGAATCAGGGTATTGAATGAGCACACCGAAGGTAGATTCCGATAAATCAAAATCGGCGAAAGGCATGATGACAATATCGATACCCAAAGGTTCTGCTCTTGTTTTCAGGACGGAAATAGTTTGTGGAAAAACTCTGTCAGAAACTAAAAACCGATTAGCTAGAACCGATTTATTTTTTTTATTTTTCACACCAAAAAAAAGCGTCATAGCTTCCGCTGCAGCGGTCCCTTCGTCGAGCAAAGAAGCATTAGCCACAGGCAAACCGGTTAAATCACAGACCATTGTCTGAAAATTCAAAATAGCTTCAAGTCTTCCTTGCGCAATTTCCGCCTGATACGGTGTATATTGAGTGTACCAGCCTGGGTTTTGAAATATCGACCTATTGATAACAGAAGGCGTCCAGGTACCGTAATACCCTCTTCCGATGTAGGTTTTAAAAAGTTTATTTTTACTGGCAAGCCCCCTTAACTCCCTTAGATATTCATACTCAGACATAGGTTCCGGGAGAGGTAAATCATGATTTAAACGAATGGCCTCTGGAATCGTATCAGTCATCAATACATCTAAAGAGTCAGCGGAAATAAAATTCAGCATCTCTTGTTGTTCCATCTCATTTGGACCAATATGTCTATTTACAAACTGGTCAGTGATACGAAAATTGGACATTTCATGTATAGTTTAAAATGAAAAAAAGGTAAACATTATTAAAACAAAGTTGGTTGTCAAAAAATCAGTAATTACTTATTTTCTAAGTTGCGTATAGCTTCTTTCAAAAAAGGATCCACCTCAAATTCTATGCTCATCGCCGCTTCGGTGCCCAAATATTGTTTCGCGTAGGCTACTTTTAATCTTTTCCAGGCAGATAATCTAACTTCATCACCCAAATTGAACTCCTTTAAATAAGCAGAGACCAATTTGTTTTCAGGTAAAAAAGCAGCCCAATTTACGGTAGCCACCTTACCCTTTGCGGGATTATAGGTTAAAAATCCGTCTGGTTTATTTTTAATAACAAAAGGAATGGTTAATCGTTTTGCATTTTCCCATAATTCCGACGTATCCGTCGATACTAAGGGAATCAGCACATCTGGAAATATGCCTCTTTTGATGGTACTTGTATCTCCTTTTTGGTAAGGATTTTGGATAAGTTTCCCGGAAGGAGTGTAGAACTTTGCGATGGTTAACTTCAGCGCTCCACCATTTGACAGCTTATATTGTGCTTGCACAAGTCCTTTACCAAAGGAACGATGCCCAATAATAGTAGCTCTTTTAAGATCTTGAAGCGCCCCGGCAACAATCTCACTAGCCGAAGCAGCATTTTCGTCCATTAGAACGATAATATTTGCCGTTGGAAAAAAGGGGCGTCCTGAAGATTTGAAGACCGTCTCCTTTCCCGATTTAGATTTTGTTGAAACCATAACCTTGCCAGATTCGGGAATCAATTGATTTAACATGTGCGTAGCTTTTTCCAGATAGCCCCCGGGATTTCCCCTAAGATCCAGAATTAAATCTTTCTTGCTCCCTTGTTTACCAAAAAGAGAATCCATCGCGAACATAAATTCCTGGTCTGTTGTAGCACTAAATTCCTTTATTTTTATGTAGCCAATATTTTTATTATAGTTTAGATAGGGACCAACACTGGGCATATCCAATCCTTTCCTTATACATTTTAGGGAAATAAATTTTCCGGTAGAAGGTCTGTATATTTTTACAACGACAGAAGAACCTTCCTTTCCACGAACATTTTTAATAATATTTTCCGGATTTGATTGGCTTGTTTTATCAAGAATAGCCGACCCAGCCGCTAATAAAATATCACCTACCTGCATTCCTGCTGTAGCAGCCGGACCATTTTCCAAAACGGAAACAACCAGAATAGAGTCATTTTTAATCATAAATTCAATACCAATACCTACATAAGAGCCAGATAATCTTTCATTCATCCAAGCCAGATCATTAGGCTTTATATAGGCAGAGAAAGGATCTAAATTACTCATCCAAAAGGAGATAGCTTCTTCGGCGAGACTATCCTTATCCAGGGGATCTACATATTTAGAGGACAAAAATCCCAAAGCATCGTTCAGGGTACTTATCGCGGAAGAATTTTCAGGATACAAGGTTTTAACGCGTCCCAGGGGAGCAAAAAAACTCCCTAGAATAAAACCAATGATTAAGAACAAAGCGGCGATAAGAGGAAAAATAAGTTGAAGGTTTTCCCTTCCAGATTTATGTCGAGACATGGCTTTAAGATTATGGAAAGCAAAGATAATTAAAAGAAATTAGCAAAATAAGCCTTATTTAATGGGTCATATTTATTATTTTAGCAAAAAATAGCGATTTATTTAAAAAAATTGAAAATGGGACAACTTCCAGACATAGACAAACTAGACCATCAGATACTTTCCATCTTAATGAGAAATGTAAAGATTCCCTATACTGAGATTGCCAAAAAACTTCAGGTGAGTGGCGGAACTATTCATGTTAGAATGAAAAAGCTGGAAGAAAGCGGCATAGTTAAGGGATACCACTTAAGCGTTAATCCAGAGAAATTAGGGTATGATGTTACGGCCTTTTTAGGCATTTACTTAGACAAGAGTTCACATTATACGTCAGCCATAGAAGGCCTTGAAAATATTCCTGAGATTGTGTCGGCTCATTATACCACTGGATTGTACAATATTTTCACTAAGGTTATTTGCCGGGACACCAATCATTTGCGAGAGGTTTTACATTCTATACAGGAAATACCTGGCATACAGCGCACGGAGACTTTTATTTCACTGGAGGCGGGCATAGAGAGGAATCTTTTTTTAGACACCTCGGAAAACGGGGAAATAGATGACGCCTTTTTTGATACTAACGCGCTGGAAATTATATAAAAAAAGAATCGGAGAAAAATTATACCTTTTTCTCCGATATCTAATATTTTTGAGAAACCAATTTAGGCTCCTAAATAATTTTTCAATAAACGGCTTCTGTTAGCAGATCTAAGTTTATTAATGGCTTTATCTTTAATTTGTCTAACGCGTTCACGTGTAAGGCCAAATTTGTCACCTATATCTTCCAGGGACATAGGATGTTCGACACCGATACCAAAATAAAGCTTGATAACATCACATTGTCTGTCTGTTAAAGTACTCAGAGAGCGCTCAATTTCACGGCGTAATGACTCATAATAATCCAGTTCCTGGTCGGTACCTGGCGTTCCTGCATTTTCTAATACATCCAGCAGGGAATTATCTTCACCTTCAACAAAGGGGGCGTCCATAGAAACGTGTCTGGCCGCAACGCCCAGGGTAGTTTCTACTTCCTCGGTGGGAATCTCCAAGAGGGTAGCTAATTCTTCAGGAGAAGGTTCTCTTTCGAACTCCTGTTCCAATTCAGAAAACGCCTTATTTATTTTATTTAGCGAACCCACCTTATTCAAAGGAAGACGAACAATTCTTGATTGTTCAGCTAAAGCCTGAAGGATAGATTGACGAATCCACCAAACAGCATAAGAAATAAATTTAAAACCTCTTGTTTCATCAAAGCGCTGTGCGGCTTTAATAAGACCAAGATTACCCTCATTTATGAGATCACTTAAGGACAAACCTTGGTTTTGGTATTGCTTGGCAACGGAGACAACGAAACGAAGATTGGCCTTCGTCAACTTCTCGAGCGAGGCTTGATCCCCTTCCTTAATCGTTTTCGCTAAATCAACTTCTTCTTCCGGCGTAAGTAAATCTACTTTACCGATTTCCTGTAAATACTTTTCCAGCGACTGACTCTCTCTGTTTGTAATAGATTTGGTAATCTTAAGTTGTCTCATTCAACGACATTTTGAGGGTGTACGTACCTATTAAAAAACGGGTATCCGTATGGTTATTTTTTTAGAAGCACAAAAATAGTGGTTTAATAGGTCTTAATCAAGTAAATAAAGGAATCTTATTTTAAGTTTCAAAAAAAAAAATGAAAACAAAAGTAAAAGTCATTTGGTTTTTTCGATTTTTTATTTTTTATTGCACTTTACTAATTTTACAAACTTATGGGACGAACCAAGCTCCAACTGGAATTTTTATTTAAGGCCTCGCCTAATATTCTCTACACTTTTCTCACAACCCCTGCCTGCATAGTCAGATGGTTTTGTGATAAAGCGGAAGTAGATGAACATCAGATTACCTATTCATGGAGCGGAAATGAAGAAGTAGCTCTAATACTCGCAGATCATGAAGAGGAAGTGCTCCGTTTAAAATGGGCAGATTCCGATTATGATTCTGAATATCTTGAATTTAAAATTTCTGAATCTCCTGTTACTGGAGAAACTATTTTGGATTTGACTGATTTTTGTGACGAGAATGAGTTGAACGATACGAGACAGTATTGGAATCAACAGATAAAAAATTTACAAAAAGAATGTGGTGGATAACAACTAAATGAAAAAAATTGTCTTTGGTCTTCAACTGGATAATAAAGTCCCACCTATCGGAATGGGTGAAGAGAATATTGAATATTTTTGTGGTCCACAGCAATTCACTATTTTATTGGAAAAGCGTTTTGGAATAAAGCCACCTGATGACCAGCAAGTAGCTATTCGAACGGATGTTTTTCGACAGCATTTGGCCAGTCACGTCTCTGAACATCCCGATGCTTTTTTCCGACATTCATTTTCCGCAGACCCTTTTGCCACGGCTCAAACCTTGTTGAATTTGCGGGATGCCTTGAAGCAAGCAGGTTGGAAAGGCAATGATAATGAAGACGCTCCTCCAAGAATAAGAACTTTATCTCTCATTGAAGACGACCTTAATAAAAACAAGTTTTGGCCAAAAGGATGGACAGATAGGCAATTGGACATTCTTGAAAAGATACCATTCAAAGTTATTCGACAACTGGTCATTTACTTAGTAGAACCTTTCGATTTATTGCCCGTTTATTGGCAACAAGTTTTAACAGGTCTTGAAAATAATGGAGCACAGATACAACAAATATCATCTGAACCCGCTGCCAGTGAAGACTCTGATCTAGCTCAATTTCAACGATTTATCCATACTCTGCCATCTGGTGATACACCAAAATTGAAAGCAAAAGGAGATGGGTCTTTATGCTTGTTCACAGGAAAAAGGGATACCGAACTCGCTGGCTGGTTGGCCAAATGGTTAAACGAAAACCAGTCCTGGGACCCCATCCTTTTACTTCCTGATAAAACAAGAACACTGGACAATGCGCTGATTTTAGAGGGGCTGCCCAGTCTGGGTTTACAAACCCGCTCCGATGCCAGACCCGTTTTACAACTCTTAAAACTTGTTCCTGAATTCCTTTGGCAGCCTTTAGATCCGGTAAAATTACTCGCTTTTTTAACCCTACCCCAACAACCTATACCCTGGGATTTAAGTAAGATTCTAGCCTCAAACCTTGCTTCAAAACCAGGACTTTTTGGACAAGACTGGCACGGGGATCTAAATAAATTTAAAGAAAGTGTGTCACCTGAAATATGGGAGGACATGAAAAAAGAATATGATTTTTGGTTTACCAGAAAACGATATTCTCAAAAGGATTTAGTTCCCAAATCAGATCTTTTAGAACTTTTTACCCAGGTAAATAGCTGGAGTCAATCCGTACTTTCTGACCATGAGTCAAGTATGTCTATTTCCAGCCAAACCCAGATACTCATCAATTTAATTGATAATCTTCCAGAAACTCATCTTTCACATCTTGATATAGTTCGTATTATTCGAACGGCTTTGGAACCCATTGCCCGAAGTCCTGTACAAGCGCAGAAAAATCATATACGGGTTACTCATCACGCAACAGCTATACTTGAACCCATAGATGACCTTATTTGGTGGACATTTACAGAAAGAGAGCCTGACTATTTCTTCGCAAAATGGTATGTTCATGAACTGTACTATCTTCAAGGAAAAGGAGTATTACCCGATCTGCCGATGAAGGATAATCAAAGACTATCCTGGTACAGAAAACAAGCATTTTTAAAGACAAAGAAACGTCTCTTCCTGTTTCTTCCAGAAAGAGTTGAAGGCGCAGAAATACAACCTTTCCCATTATTTGGCGACCTAAATGCTTGTTTTGATAACCTCGACGCCCTAAAAATATCTCTCGACTTTCAATTATCAGGCAAATATCCTGATTTCCCCTTATTGGCAGCATTTAATCTGCCCAATCTTCAATCCATTATACCAGCGCCTCCCACAGCTGTGCCTTTATTCTTACATATAGATACTCTCCTGGAATTACCAGAAAGAAAAGATGAAAGCTTCACTAGCCTCGAATCTCTTTTTTACTACCCCTACAAGTATGTTTTTCAGTATAAACTGGGTTTATATAAGGCAAAAAGTCTGGAAATCATAGGTGAAAAAAGGTTATATGGAAATCTGGCTCACCGACTATTTGAAAAACTTATCAAGGACACAGATAATTGGTATAAAGAAGAGATTATCATCCAACAATGGATTGAAGAAAGTCTTCCCGTCCTTTTTGAACAGGAAGGAGCTACGATGTTGCAGTATGGTAAAGAACCTGAAAAAAGCGTTTTATCAAGAAAACTGACGCAAGGCTTACTAAAATTCGTTAAAATATTGAAAAACGACGGATGGGAACCCGATTCCGTTGAAACAAAGTTAACTGGTACTTTTTGTGATAAACCAGTTTCCGGGATTGTCGATATAATATTGAAAAAGGGAAATGATAGAGCCATCATTGATTTAAAGTGGAGCGGTAAAAATTATCGAATGGACCTTTTAAAGAATAAAGAAGATTTACAACTTGCTCTTTATTACAGTCTTCTTCATCAAACTGGTACCTTTGATAATGTTTATACCGCCTTTTACATCATTGAGTCAGGGGAATTACTTTCCAGAAATATGCGCATCGCTAATGAAGGGATTTCAAATTTTTCCATAGAGGATCCAAAAATAACGTATGCAGAAATTTTATCCAAAATGAGTAGCACCTTTCATTGGAGAAAAGAGCAACTTTCCAGGGCGCAAATTGAGATAAGAAACAGTAAAAACAGTGCATTATTAGAAGAACAGTACGGTTCATTATTAGAATTACTGGAAATGAAACGCGAAGATTCAATATTTGATGATTTTAAAGCTTTAGTGAATCTACCCGCCTGATTCTTGCAACACATTTATGAATTTTACGTTTACAAAATAATATTTTAACTTATAAATAGTTATCTGATGTCCATATATACCGCCCTGAGATTCTTTTTATCCGCCGGCATACTATTTGTGTTTTTTCCTCTTTTGGGTCAATCCGATATTGAAGGGAAACTAAGCCAGGAGCTTGCTATGGAACTTAAAGAAGGTCCGGAAGGCAAAAAATATAAAATTATTGTTGTTTTAAAGGATCAGGTAGATGTAAATAAGTTGCAGGAACAGGTTCTAAGAACTTTACCTACCAGAGATTTACAAGTCAAAACGCTACTGGATGCTCTTCAACTTAAGGCAGACAGGACGCAGGAAAAATTGATTTCCGACATTGAGCAATCTCCTTTTTATTCGCCAAATAGTATAAAGAGATTTTGGATTGCCAATATTATTGCATTGGAAGTAACCGCTCCACTGATTGATATATTACTTAAAAATCCTGAAATAGCTGGAATTGAAAAGGATGCAGAATTAGTTTCACATCATAAAGGAAGCATAAAAAAAACGAGCTTTATTCCCAATGGTAAGGAAATCGGATTAACAGCCATTAATGCGCCGGCATTGTGGAAAATGGGCTATACCGGTTATGGCAGTAAGGTATTGGTCATTGACAACGGTCAGGATAATACCCATCCAGCCTTAAGAAACCAGTTTTTATATAATCATGTGCCACTATCGCATGCCTACACTAGCCTGGAAACGCAAGATTATTGCTCTGAGCATGGCACCCACGTTGCTGGGGTAGTTGCTGGTTTAGACCGGTTAACCCGCGACACTATAGGTGTGGCATTCAATGCTAATTGGATGGGTGTTCCCCTGTCTTTGAAAAATGCAGACGGGACAGAATGCAAGCTAAAAGCAGCTACTCAATCTGATGGTATTGGCGGTATGCAGTGGGCATTAAATCCAGATAGAAATAATAGTACGAGCCAGGATATCCCTGATGTTATTAATAATTCATGGGGAAGCCCTCCTGGTAAATTTAACGTCTCCAGTTGTTTTACCTCTGCGTACATCAATATTTTTACTACCATACAAAATGCAGGCGTGGCTATCGTTTTTTCCTCTGGAAATGAAGGACCTGATTCACTTACTATAAGTTTCCCTGCCGTGGTGGCTAACGATTTGGTAGTTCCATTCTCCGTTGGTGCGGTTAACGCAAAGATAAGCGGTTTTCCAATCACCTCATTTTCAGGAAGTGGCCCTTCTGTTTGCTTACCAAACAATGAACCTTTAGGAATAAAGCCAGAAGTTGTTGCCCCGGGACAAGAAATAAGAAGCGCCATAAATGGTAATGGGTACGGCTCTTTATCAGGTACATCCATGGCTGCCCCCCATGTTAGTGGCGCCATCCTTCTATTAAAAGAAGCTTTTCCACAGGTTTCTTCGGTAAGACTTGCCAAAGCACTGTATGAATCTGCTATCGATTTAGGCGTACCGGGAGAGGATAATAAATATGGAAGAGGAATGATTGACGTTAAAGCGGCCTTCGATTTGTTGCTATCACAAGGTTTCGTGGCTGTTGAGCCAATAAGTAGCCCACAGAATATCTCCTTACTCGATGTAAAAACAAGAACAGAAAATTGTGGCAATCAATTCAGAGGAACCCTCACGATACAGCATTCAGGTACTGTTCCGGTGACAAAGTTCAATATTGTGCTGAAAAATGCTATCAATAGCGCTTTATTGAAGACCATTCCCTGGTCGGGAATCATTTTACCTAACCAACGAATGGATATTGTGGTATCATCCATAGATTTACCAAGCGGTAAATACGATATTCAATTTGGCATTGAACTACCCAATGGAACGGCTGATTTGAGATTTTTGGATAACTATTTAAAATTACCCATTCTGGTAAGTCCTGAACCGAATTTACCGTTAGCCTCAGCAGATGCTTCCATCATTTGTAAAAATACCAAAGCAGTACTTCGGGCAAAGGAAAATGTAAACGAAGAAATCCGTTGGTTCAATAGAGAATATGAAGGCAGTCAAATAACAAAAGGAAAGGTTTTTCAAACTGGCCTGCTTACGTCGGATACGACCTTTTTCGCTGAACTCGTCTATTTGAAAAATTTAGGTATGGAAGACCCTGACCAAGGTGAAAAAACATTTTCAGAAACAGCTGGAGGATTGGTTTTCAATTGCCTCGCTCCATTCATACTAAAACAAGTAACTGTTTATGCTGAATCGGTAGGTCCAAGAAACTTTATATTACGAGCGCCTGACGGAAGGATTCAACAAAGAGTGATTAATATTCCAAAAATTGGAGAAAATAATGTGGTATTAAATTTTTCGGTGACACCGGGTAACGGCTATAAGTTAGAAAAATTATTCGGAAAAGGACTGGCCATCACCTCTACCCTTTCAACTTTTCCTTACAGAGTTCCGGGCATTGTTGACCTTGTTTATTCCGATAATACAAATCCTAAGGTTTATCCTTATTTCTATAAATGGGTCATTGAATATGCTTCTGCCTGTGGTAGAGCCCCTGTCAGTACAAAAATCATTAACAGCACTAATAATGTGACGTTAAATTTTACACCTAATTCTGGAAGCTTTCCATTAATAAATGGAAAAGCAAGTATTAATTTTAAAGGGACTGCGGTAGGCAGCTCCCAGGTAAACTGGAATTTTGGTGACGGAAATCTGAGCAGCGAATTAAATCCGACAAATGAATTTAAAGCCCCTGGTGAGTACGGTATAAGTTTCTCTGGTTCTACCCAGGAAGGTTGCCAGATTACGACCTTAGGCTATATAAATATAACGGGAACGGCCACAACAAACCGGGAATTAGAGATGCCGGCGGGATCCCTTCAAATTTATCCGAATCCAAATGAAGGTGTTTTTTATATTCAACCAAACTTTGGCAAAAGAACCCCTTTGTATGGGCGACTTGTCAGTGCTGAAGGTAAAGAAATAAGCAGCTTTAAGTGGGACAACGTCCTGGATCAGCCCTTTTTGGTAGAACTGAACCAGAAACTAATCCCAGGATCCTACTTTTGGTATTTCACCTCAGAAGGTAAGGTGGCTACTTTACCTATGATAATACAGCAACCCTAATTTCCTTCGGGTGCCAACTGTACTTTTAGTCCTTCCATTGCAGGTCTTAACGGCAGTTGGCATCCCAGTCTTGAGTTATCTTTCACAAAAAAGGCCTGGTCCAACATATTTTCTTCGTCCTCCCCCATTGAAGGAAGCTCAGTATCTGACAAAACATACACATGACAGGTTGAGCAAAGCGCCATACCACCGCATGTACCTTGCACCGGTAGCTCATAAGCTTTACATAACTCCATTAAGTTCATATTCATATCCAACGGTCCTTCCAATAGATGTTCACCGCCTTCCCTGTCAACCAGGGTTATATTCACACTATTTTCCATAATTCACATTTTGAGAGACAAAAATAATATAATACCACTATTTATCTCATTTTTAAACAGGCGACTACCAAATCTTTGATATTTCCATATTTAGGATATAGTTCTTCGTTCAGAAATTCCTGAGGATCTACCCATCGTGCCTCCTCAATATCTTCTTCTAATTGAGGCGTCAAATGGCTATCTGTGGTATGCATATCATACCAATAAGTTCTTTTTAAAATGCGGTTTTTCTGTTTGTAAGTATGCCAGGTTTGGGTTATTTCGTGTGAGATGGACAGATTATAAATACCTGTTTCCTCTTGTACTTCTCTTATTGCTGCGATATCGGGCGTTTCCCCCTGATCAATTTTACCCTTGGGTAAATCCCAACTATTCCTTCTGTAAATTACCAATAATTCACCCTTTTGATTGAATACACAGCCTCCAGCTGCTTCTATTATTATAAATAGGGATTGAAAATCAGCCTTCATTTTTTCAAAATCAGGATAGAAGAGAGTGATTGCATCAAAGCGCCCACCCTTTTCTAAAGCATCTACGTAATTCAACAAAAAGCGTTTATTTCCCTGATAAAGACCTATTAAATGAGCATCTGGAACGGCAGGAAAATCTAAGATATTATTTCCTTCTGCTAAAATCAATGGACGATCGTTAATATAGATTTTGTAAGTTTGCATAAAATTAATTTAACATGGAAACGGAAACAGCGGCAAAGGTTGCCACCTATTTATTGCAAATAAACGCAATAAAATTGGATTCTCAAAAACCATTTACCTGGGCCTCTGGTCTTAGATCCCCTATTTATTGCGATAATAGGTTAAGTTTATCTTTTCCCCAGGTTAGAACATTTCTGAAGAACAGCCTGGTAGATGCAACCAGATTATTTCCTGAATTTGAACGGGTAGCTGGCGTTGCCACGGCTGGTATTCCCCATGGAATGTTGGTTGCCGATGTTTTAGATTTACCCTTTTTATATATAAGAGAAAAACCTAAATCTCACGGGAGGCAAAATCAAATTGAAGGAGAAGTTAAAGAAGGAGCTAAAATATTGCTCATCGAAGATTTAATTTCAACCGGAGGAAGTAGTTTACAGGCTGTTAGAGCGGCACGGGAGGCAAAAATGGAAGTAGTTGGCGTTTTAGCGCTTTTCAGTTATGGATTCCCTGAAGCTACCGACGCATTTGCTAAAGAAAACTGTCCCTTAATCACCTTGAGTAATTATTCCGTTTTATTGAGGGAAGCAACAAGATTAAACTATATAACCGAAGATGAAGCAGGTGTATTAGAAAACTGGTCAAATAATCCGCAAAAATGGAGTGATACATTTAACAAAAACAGTCAAAACTAAAAATTTATTTTCCTACCTTTACCAATCATTTTTTAGTTCACCTTTTTGCCTAATTACCATGTCAATTATTTTGGAAAGCTCCAATGCATTTTTAAAAGATTATTTAAATAATGCATCTCCTACAGGCTTTGAATCAGAAGGTCAAAAGTTATGGCTCAAATATATTGAGCCTTACGTCGATGAATCTTTTATAGATAATTATGGAACTGCTTACGGTGTTATAAATCCTGGAAGCGATTTTAGAGTTATGATTGAGGGTCATGCTGATGAAATTTCCTGGTTTGTCAACTATATTTCTCCTGAAGGTTTCCTTCAAGTAATACGAAATGGTGGCTCGGATCATATTATAGCTCCTTCTAAAAAAGTAAATATTCATACTGAAAAAGGTTATGTAAAAGGCGTTTTTGGCTGGCCTGCCATACATACCCGCCACGGAGAAGAAGCTAATCTTTCCCCTAAATTGGATAATATTTTCATCGACGTTGGCGCTAAAAACAAGGAGGAAGTTCTTGAAATGGGTATTCACGTAGGTTGTGTAATCACTTATGAGGATGAGATGAGCATTCTAAATAACCGCTATTATGTAGGGCGTGCCCTGGATAATCGTATCGGTGGATTTTGTATTGCAGAAGTTGCCCGATTACTGAAAGAAAATAATGTAAAATTACCTTTTTCTCTATATGTGGTCAATTCGGTTCAAGAGGAAATTGGATTAAGGGGTGCGGAAATGATTGCGCATACCATTAAACCTCATGTGGCCATTATCACTGATGTAACTCACGATACCCATACACCTCTTATGAATAAGAAAAAACTGGGTGATGTTCAGTCAGGTTTAGGACCTTCCGTTACTTATGCTCCAGCTGTACATAATAAATTACTGAAACTGATTATTCAAGCAGCAGAAGATAATAACATTCCTATTCAAAGACAGGCCTCTTCCAGAGTGACTGGCACTGATACTGACGCTATTGCTTATTCTAATGGGGGGGTTCCTTCTGCTCTTATTTCTTTGCCGCTAAGATATATGCATACTACCGTTGAAATGGCAAATATCGAGGATGTTGAAAATGTCATTCTACTCATTTATCAAAGTCTTCTCAAGATTGAACACAACCATAATTTTAAATATTTCTAGGAAAAGATAGCCTCTTTTTTATGCTACTTTATACTTTGGGCTAATAAACCTTTGTGATGGCAGGGGAAGCGGGTATTTGCGAGCGGAAATGTGCAAATAGGGACGGTTTTGACGCAGTGTTTGCAGGGTTCTGCGCAGTGTTTCGCAGGGGCGAGCGGGGATGTACTAGCGTGGATGTGCTAATAGGGACGGTTTTGACGCGGTGTTTGCAGGGTTCTGCGCAGTGTTTCGCAGAGACGAGCGGGGATGTTTGAAATAACAATCAGCTAAGATCAAATAGATTTTGAATTCCCGGGGTTCTTATGCATGTAAAGCCTTCCGCAAAAGTAAAGCCAGCCTCACGGCCATAACTTCTGGCTTTAGCCGTTAAAAATTCCAGAAAATCAGGACCGGAAATGGGGGTTTCCATTTCCTTTTTGTATTCCAGCGATGCGGGCAAATAAAACTGAGAGGTAAAAGTTTTCACCAGATTTAATTTCTCCTCCATAAAATCACTTATATCCACGACAAAGTCGGCCTTAAGATTACGATCCTGGATATAGTGATATACATTGGCTGGTCTCCATGCTAATTGTTCTTTAGCATCAAAGGAGGTAGATATTTTAGCTAGTCCGGAATAAAAACAAGCATCGGCAACCATTTTTGCGGCCCTACCATGATCAGGATGTCGATCATGCACGGCATTTAGCAAAACCATTTTGGGCCTGAAACGTCGAATAACTTCAATCAACTTTAGCTGATTTTCTTTATTATCCTGAAAAAAGCCATCGGCCATATCCAGGTTATGTCTGAATTGGGCCCCCATTTTTTTCATAGCATTGAGCGCCTCCACTGTCCTGATATCAGCCGTTCCTCTTGTCCCGAGTTCTCCACGGGTTAGATCCACAAGACCGACCTTGAATCCCATGGCAATATGTTTCAATAAAGTCCCACTACAACCGAGTTCTACATCATCGGGATGAACACCAAAAGCAAGAATATCAATCATTTCCATTTATTTACGATATTTTATTTCCCCACCAACGATGGTCATTAAAACCTTTGTATTAAGAATATCTTCATCAGAACAGGTGAGTAAATTATTTGAAAGGACCACCATATCAGCTAATTTTCCAATAGATAAAGAACCTTTATCATTTTCCTCAAATGCGGCAAACGCATTCCAAAGGGTGTAGGAAGAAATAGCTTCTTTTCTGGTCATGCGCTGTTCTGGAAAAAATTCAAAACCGGTATCCGCTCTTTTTCTGGTAACTGAAGCATAAAAACAAGCAATAGGATCAATCTCCTCAACGGGCACATCGGTACCATTTGCAATTAAAGCACCGTTATCAATAAGGGAACGCCAGGGATAAGCACCGGTTCGAGAACGCTCCACCCCAAGACGTTTTACAACAAAGGGGGCATCAGATGTACAGTGAATGCCTTGCATGGAAGCAATAATCCCCCATTTTTTAAATCGTGGTATATCTAATGTATCGAGATGTTGTGCATGCTCCATTCTCCATCGGGGCGATTCTTTACCCTTCATTTGAATAATTTTCTGTTCAAAAATATCCAATACTTCCTTATTTGCTTTATCTCCAATGGCATGAACACAAAATTGTAATTGGTGTTTAGCGGCCAGATTGGCTATTTTATCTACTTCTTCCAGTGGGGTGGTATTTTGCCCTGAAAAACCATACTTATCAGCATAAGGTTTAAGTAACCAGGCACCAAAAGCGCCTAATGCGCCATCAACTTCCGATTTAATAGCCCTAACGGTAAAATGATAATCGCCTAGGTTTAACCAGGGAAAACCGTTTAATTTCCCATCCATATCATCATAACTCTCTCTAATCATGGCCCAAAGTCGAATATCCATATTTCCTGACTCGGCCCATTCTCTCAACCATTGAAGCTCTTTAAATTTTGTTCCCGCGTCTTGAAAAGAAGTAATCCCATTTTTCAAACATTCCTTTTGCGCTAATTCCAGCCCTTCAAACCAAATTTTCTTTTGACGTTCAGGTTCTAAAGACTTTAAATACTCCTGGTAAGAAGCAGAAACCAGATTCATGGCCCTTTCTTCGAAAACACCAATAGCTTCACCATCTAAATCCCTGACAATCTCTCCGCCTAAAGGATTTGGTGATTCCTTTGAGATACCCGCTTCCTTCATTGCTCTTTCATTGGCGAAGACTGCGTGACCGCTCGCATGTCTCAAAAGGACAGGATTATTCGGAGAAATAGCACTTAACTCATCATGAAAAGGATAGCCAAGAACATTATTCAATGGAATTTTATCCCATTTTTCCTGATGCCAGCCACGACCAACTATCCATTCGCCCGGCTTAGCTGTTTTTACCTTTTCCTCCACCAACTTAATTACATCATCCCATGATTTGGAATGTAAGAAGTTAAGATTTTGAAGCCCTTCTCCAAATCCACCAAAATGACCATGTCCCTCAATAAAGCCAGGCATAACAAAAGAATTTTCGAGATCAATAATCTTTGTATCCGCATTTTTAAATTTATCAATTATATTTTTGTCTCCCAAACCAATAATTCTTTGATTGCTTACAGCTATGGCTGAGGCCGATGGCATCAAAGAATCAACGGTATAAATATTACCATTGACAAAAATAACATCGGCATAGGTACTTTCTTTTTTACAACTCCAAAGGAATGCGAAAAAAAATATAAAAACCGAAAAATGGATTAAAGTACGCATAACGCTCATTTTTGGAAAATTAATGGAATAATAAACAGATTAAAACCAAGAAAATAAATTAGATTAGCTAAAGTATAAAAAAAAACACTATGTCTGTAATTATTAGAGCAGCAACCCACAAAGATCTTCCATTTATTCATAACCTGGTCAGAGAATTGGCTATTTATGAAAAAGAGGAGAATGAATTTACGGCGACTTTAGCAATGTACGAAAATGATTTTGCAGAAAATGTATTTCAGTCTATTGTAGCTGATGTAAATGGAGAAATTGTTGGCATGGTTCTCTATTATCTGACCTATTCCACCTGGAAGGGTAAAATGATGTATTTAGAAGATTTCGTTGTCAATGAAAAATTTAGAGGTAGGGGCATCGGTAAATCACTTTATGACGCATTTATTCAAGACGCAAAAGACAAAAATTGTATGTTAGCAAAATGGCAGGTTTTGGATTGGAACGAACCGGCTATTCAATTTTATACGCAGAATAATGCTATTATAGAAAGAAACTGGTGGAACTGTAAAGTTTTTTTTAATAAAAGCAAGGATTTTTGATTTTTTTTATTTAAATAGTTGAATTATAGCAATAAACACATTAGATTTGCGATATTAAATTCGAAATTAGTTTTTTTTAGTGTTTCATAGTGTGGGGGGTAATCAATTTTTTGATTACCCTTTTTATTAAAACATTAACATACTTATGATTACAGTAATAAGCAATATACTTACAGATATTACCAAATAAAAACCATCAATTAACAGTACCTTAAAAATAGTTTTAATCCATCCTTGCTTGAATATGTTCTTTATGGCGAATAGCTGGTAAAGTAAAATAACCATTATAAAAAAATTGAAATTCTTAAGGATTATCTCATTATTATTCCCCATCATAAAAATACTCATTGTTAAAAATGAAAAGGCATGAAAATGTAGATTGTAAATTAAATGATGAGCGTAAAAAAAAGGTAATCTGAAATAAAGGATTTTTTGAAAAAAAGAAATAAATAGCATTGAAAAAATGACCATCCAAATTAATTGGCCTGTTACAAATAAAGTAAAATTCTTAATTTCCTTCTGCAACTTAATTTCTTGTTTTACTTGCCATTTCCCAAATTTAGTTTTAATATTTGCTTTCTTGATTATATTTTCATCATCCAGATTATAAATGTCTGTAAAAGTTAATGGCAATGATTTGACTTCCCATTTTCCATTGAAATTCTCTATTACTAAAATTTGGTAAGTATTAGGAAGAGAATCTGTAGCAATAATGTCATTATTTTGATTGGGGATATATAAAGAATCGATGGTTAGTTCCTTAAATAATTTTGCTTTGACAGCCATTGTTTGGTTGGTGTCCAAACCTTCCCCTTCAAAAATATAATTGGGAAGAGAATTTATTTTATTAAAAAACTGTTCTTTAAATGCATTTTCCTGCACATTTTTTTCAATGGAGGTAAGTTGTTTATCAAACTTGTTATTCGCCCAATTGCCAAATAAAGTAAAATGAATCAATCCAAAAATGAGGAAAATCCTGAGAGGACTCAGGTATTTTTGTCTCTTTCCATCAAAGAATTGGTTGGAAAGTTTACCAGGAATAAATAGATGAAAAAATGATATCCACAACCTGTATTCAAAATTGAATACAATATCAATATATTCTTTAATAATAGATATTAATGATAAACCGGGTAAGGATGCCTTTTGGCCACAATTTGTACAAAATTTATCTGCGGGACTAAATGATACACCGCAGTTTGGACAATCAACAACCTCCTTGTTGCTATTCATAAGCAGTAAAGAAGATAATTTAATCTAAGGATTGAACAACCTGACCAGCTAAAGTAACCAATTCTTTATATTCCTGAACAGAGAGACCATCCAGACAATAAGAAATCGGATTTACTGGTTTTCCATTTACATGAACCTCATAATGGCAATGAGGCGCTGTTGAAATACCGCTACTACCAACCGTTCCAATCAATTGCCCTCTCACAACCTGGTCACCTTGTCTGATATTAATTTTAGACAAATGCGCATAAATAGTTTGGTATCCAAATCCATGATCTATAACAATATGATTTCCAAAACCTGCATTCCTGGTTGCTTTTACTACCCTACCCGAACCAGTTGCCTGGATAGCAGTACCTTTAGGAGCGGTAAAATCAATACCGTAATGCATCTTTTTAACTTTAAATATCGGATGAATTCTATAGCCGAAGCCCGATAAAAAATTAACCCCTTTTGCTAATTTATCTGATCTGACAGGTTTTATAGATGGACGAGAAGCGAGGAATTTCTCTTCTTTTTTGGCATAATTCATAATAGTATCCAACGATTTCGATTGGATAACCAGGGAATGTTTTAGTCTTCTTAAACGCTTTTGAGTTTCAATGATAGTCCCCCCTACTTTTTTATACTGCTCAAAATTTTCATATTCATTGTGACCTCCAATACCTCCTCTCCAAACATTATTATCGATAGGATCGAGACCGAATAAACTTCTATAGGTATAAGAATCTCTTTTTTGGACATTACCTAAAACCTTTTCCATACGCTCCATTTCATCTACCAATCGTTGATATTCAACTTCCATCACATCGATTTCAGAAAGGAGAGATTTCTCTTGAGGAGAGGGTAAATATTTATGTAAAAAAACGGTTAACAACAACGCCGTTGTTAATACAGCACTTACTACGGAGAAGAAGCGCACGAACTTGCTCTTTAGAGATTCCTCTATTCGTTCATAACGAAGTAAATTGGCATCAAAGAAGAATTTTTCCTTTTTCATAATTTGGTATGTTGTTAAATCGTACCTGAATAATCAAACAGGCACATAACACCTAATGGGGGGTATTAGATTCAACGGATGTCTCTCAAAAATTGCTCGGCTCTAAAATAGCTATCCTAAATGAAAAGCCCTAATTTTCTTAGGCTTTTTTTAAATCTTACGAGTGTTTCCTACCGTAAATAATCGCAAAAATGATAACTTTGAGCAATATTTGATTGTTTTTATACCTGAACTCGACCGGTAAAACGTAAATTCTTACCGTTCCTTCACAATATAAGACCATTCCGTAAATAATCAACCTTTTTCCCTTAAAAATTTAAAAATATGATGACCGCACGACAAATAAGGAGTCACTTTTTAACCTTTTTTGCGTCTAAGCAACACAAAATTGTGGGTTCTGCTCCAATAGTAAATCGGGAAGATCCCACTTTAATGTTTACCAATGCGGGAATGAATCAATTTAAAGATTTCTTTCTGGGCAATAAAATTCCTGACAATCCAAGAATTGCCGACACCCAAAAATGTTTAAGAGTCTCCGGTAAACACAACGATTTAGAGGATGTAGGGTATGATGGAACGCACCACACCATGTTCGAAATGTTGGGAAACTGGTCTATTGGTGATTATTTTAAGAAGGAGGCCATTGACTGGTCCTGGGAATTATTGACCAAGGTGTATGGGATGAATCCTACCAAATTGTATGCCACTGTTTTCGAAGGTGATGCAGGTGAGGATATTCCCGCTGATATGGAAGCCAAAAACTTATGGCTAAAATACTTACCAGAAAATCATATTTTATTTGGCAATAAAAAAGATAATTTTTGGGAAATGGGTGACACAGGTCCTTGTGGCCCATGTTCTGAAATTCATGTAGATTTAAGAACGGAAGAAGAAATTGCGCAATTACACGGTAGTCAACTCGTTAATAAGGATCACCCTGGCGTGGTAGAAATCTGGAATAATGTATTCATTCAATTCAACCGAAAAGCGGATGGCAGCCTGGCTGAACTTCCTGCTATGCACGTTGACACTGGCATGGGTTTTGAGCGTTTGTGTATGGTTTTACAAGGTAAAACAGCTACTTATGATACCGATATTTTTACCCCTTTTATTTCTATCATAGAAAAAACTTCTGGTTTCACATACAAGGGAAGTTATGATCGAGATGCCAAACAAGACATAGCAATGAGGGTTATTTCTGACCATATCAGAGCTATTTGTTTTACCATAGCCGACGGTCAATTGCCCGCTAATTCTGGTGCCGGTTATGTCATAAGAAGAATTTTACGTCGCGCCGTTAGGTACTATTATTCCTTTTTAAATATTAAAACTCCTTTTCTACATACGTTAGTTGCCCCATTAGCCAAAGCATTTGACGATGTTTTTCCCGAACTGATAGCTCAATCAGCTCAGGTAGCAAAAATTATAGAAATGGAAGAAATTTCATTCCTAAATACGCTGGAAAATGGCCTAAAAAGATTTGAAAACATTAATGTTAATGACGGCGTAATCTCAGGTGTGGATGCCTTTGAACTATACGATACTTTTGGGTTCCCCATAGATTTGACGCGTCTTATTGCCGAAGAAAAAGGTTGGAAAATCGATGAATTGGCTTTCGACGCCGCCTTATTGGAACAAAAATCCAGATCTCGTGCCGATGCTCAAAAAGAAGTTGGCGACTGGGTTAACTTACTTCCCGACCAACCTGTTGAGTTTACTGGTTACACAGAAAATGAAGTCCATGATGCAAAAATTATTAAATACAGATCTGTTTCGATAAAAAAAGTCTTACAACATCAAATTGTTCTTGATAAATCGCCTTTTTATGGTCAAAGTGGCGGGCAAGCAGGAGATCAGGGTTTATTGTTTATCGGAGAACAGCCTATTCAAGTAATTGATACCCAAAAAGAAAATGATCTTATTCTTCATATTGTCGATCAATTACCTGATAATCCCGCTGCAATCGTTCGTGGATTGATAAATAAAAACAGAAGAATAGCCATTTCAAAAAACCATACTGCTGCCCACCTTATGCACGCAGCTTTTCACAATATCATAGGAAAACACGCGCTTCAGAAAGGTCAGGATGTTGATGAGTTAAAATTAAGGTTCGACTTCTCACATTTTCAAAAAGTGAGTGATGAGGAAATATTAGCGATTGAAAAGTTAGTAAATGAAAAAATTCAGGCTAATATTTCTCTCGACGAAAAAAGAAATGTTCCCATGGCCGAAGCAAAGGAATCAGGTGCTATGATGCTCTTTGGAGAGAAATATGGTGAATCCGTAAGAATTATAACTTTTGATAAAGACTATTCGGTGGAGCTTTGTGGCGGAACTCATGTTTCTTCAACAGGTGAAATAGGCTTATTTAAGATTGTTTCTGAAAGTGCCATTGCCGCAGGAATCAGGCGTATTGAAGCCGTTTGCGGATTTGAAGCCTTAAAGTTTATTCAACAGGAATTGAATGAATTAGAAGACATCCGTCAAATTTTTAAAGGAAATCCATCACCGGCTAAGGCTATTCATCAATTACAAGATGAAGGAAAAGCTCAAAAAAAGTTACTTGAGAAATTTCAACAATTAGAGGTTGTCCATCTGCGGGAGCAACTCATACTAAGTGCTGATAAAATAGAAAATTATTCGCTTATCATCCAGAATGTAGAACTAAATGATGCCTCGTTATTAAAAGAATTGGCCTTCCAGATTGATAATACCCTTGAAAAAGTTATCCTTGTTTTAACGGCTACTATTCAGGAAAAGCCTCAAATTCTTGTCTCAATTAGTAAATCAATCTGCAACGATAAAGAATTGAATGCAGGCAATATTGTCAGAACATTGGCCAAAAATATCGATGGCGGCGGCGGTGGACAGCCCTTTTTTGCTACCGCAGGCGGAAAAAATATCGCCGGACTTGAAAAAGTTTTGATTGACGCAAAAAATATGTTTGAATAATGACTGTTATTATCCTGACTTCGCCTTTGCGATGCCCATTTTAAATTTTCTCGATGCTTTGCCAGAATTTTTCGTTGTAGGGTAGTTTGAGTTGGTTGGTTAAAAGTAAAATGTGATAAATAGATTTGATTTGTAAAGGCAGTTTTATTTTAAATTTTGTGATTGTTTTGGCAATGGCAAGTATTGTATCAGCAATTAAATCAATGCCTTGCAATTTAAAGTTTACCACTAGCTTTGCTAAAAACAACAAATTTTTTAGTCTTGCTATACCCGTTTTGGTATCACAAAAATTATAACACATTTATAATCTAAATAATAAAAAATAGTCTAATAAATCGTGACGAAGTCAGGAAAAATATTTTTGAATAATGACTGATATTATTTATTCCGGAGAGGTTATACAGGACTTGAATCCAGCAGGTCAAATAGCCGCTCCGGAATAAAATAAAATAACGCTATTATCTGGAAAGCGTTGCTCAATATAGGAGGGAATTTCATTTTGCTCCATTAAAAATGAAGCGCTTGCTGGTCTTCCAGGCATGAACACCAACAAATCGGCTTTATTAATTTTATAGTTATCAATACTTTTAAACCAGTTTTGATTTAAATCAGTCACTCTGAATTTCCAGTTTCTAAAATTATAATTTTTTGAGTTCAATTTTTTAATATACCCTTTAGTTTCTTCCGAACAAAAAATGATGACATCCATGTGCAGTTCCAACGATAATTGCATCCATTTTTTAAAGCAATCGGTAAAACCTGGCTCTGTAAACGCCAAAGGAGGCAATCCAATGATTAACTTTTGGTGTGCAACCAGCGGGAGTTGCAATCTACATACGAGTATATGTTGCAGTGCAGTATCTAAAATATTATCCAGTATTTCTCCAAAAACTCTGTCTAATAAGCCAGATTTTTGAGGCCAACCCAAAAGAATATAATTCGCATCTATCTGATTAGCAACCCTGGTAATACCACTCGCAATGTGAAAGTCAGGTTCACGCTGGAAAACAATTTTTGTATCAAGTTCTGCGGCTGTTTTACGTAAACTACGGGTAAAACTATCTTCAATAACCAATTCATTTTCAGGATAATCAGCGGGAACTACCTGTAAAACATGGAGGGGTACTTGTTTATCATTTTTTCTAAAGATAACCGACAGTTCTAAAAATCTATCCAAACTCCATTGATTCGAAATAGGCAGTAAGTATTTTTCAGGCACATCATTTTGATCAATACGGTTTAAATTATGATCAATTAATCCTTCTTTAAGAAGTAATTCTCTGGCAGCTCGTTCTGTTACAATGGATGAAATTACGCAAGTAAATAAAATAAGAATAATGGTTGCATTCAGGGTATTTTCATCAAGAATTCCAGCTTCAAAGCCAACTAAAATAATTGCAAGAGTAGCAGCGGCATGAGAACTACTCAATCCAAAAATTAATCGTCGATGAACACCTTGAAAGGAAAAAACTATTTGGGTTAGCCAGGCGGCTAACCATTTCACCAGCAAAGCGACCGACGTTAAAACAATAGCAATAATTACAGCATGTTTACCATTGAAAAGAACGGATAAATCGACCAGCATACCCACACTAATTAAAAAGAACGGAATAAATAAGGCGTTACCAATAAACTCAATTCTATTGAATAAGGCCGAGGTATGGGAGATTAAGGAATTTAAAGCCAATCCAGCCATAAAGGCACCAATAATTGGTTCTACCCCAGCTATTTCTGACAAGAAAGCGGCGAAAAAAATCACAGAAAGGACAAAAATATAATGAGAATGCTTTTCACTTTCAACTTTTCTAAAAAACCACCTGGAAACAGGTGGAATAACTTTAAACATAACGACTGAAAAAAGAAATAAAGAAACCGTGAGTTGTAGCCAAAAAGCATTGTTAACACCCTCGCTGTTAGTTTTTAATATAACAGCTAACATAATTAATACAGCAGTATCTGTTAGGATGGTACCGCCAACAGTAATGGCAACAGCCTGCTGTGATACTATACCCCACCGGCTAACAATGGGATATGAAATCAAGGTGTGGGTTGAGAACATACTTGCCACAAGGAAACTCGCTTGAAAATCAAATTTAAGCAGGTAGAAGCAAATCGGAAAACCTACAAGTAGCGGAATCGCAAAAGTAAACAGACCGAAAAGTAAACTTTTGTATTTATACTTATTGAATTCATTCGTGTCGAGTTCAAGACCCGCCATAAACATAATATATAACAAACCAATAGTAGAAAAAAGATTTATAGCTTCTGATTTCTCTAATATGTTAAGTCCATTTGGACCAATAAGTACACCGGAAAGAATAAGACCAAGAATACCCGGGATATGAAATCTTCTAAAAAGTAAGGGAACTAAAAGGATAACAAAAAATAACAAGGATAATATGAGTACAGGATTCCTGACTGGAAGTTCTATTTGTCTAAATAAATCAATCAGGTATTCATTCATAATTATAATTAAAAGGATAAGGAACGAACATAGCGATGTATAAAAATAAGCAAACCGGGAAATAAATACATCCCGGTTTGCCAATATAATAAATTAAAATAGAAAACTCAACATTAGTTATTCCATGTCAATAAACTGTGCCTGCGTTACCAGGTCAGAACTTTTATCTTTATGAGCAACTATAATTTGTTCAAATTCTCTGGCGCCCGTTCCTGCAGGAATTCTCTTTCCAACAATTACGTTTTCTTTAAGACCGCTCAAATCATCTTTTTGAGCTGCTATGGCTGCGGTACTTAAAACTTTGGTTGTTTCCTGGAAGGAAGCTGCTGAAATCCAGCTATTAGTACCTAATGACGCTTTAGTGATACCCATTAACTGCGGACTGGCAGTTGCAGGTACAGCATCACGGAAGGCTACTAATTTGCGGTCATTCCTTTTTAGGAAAGAATTTTCCTCTCTGATTTGTCTTAAAGAAACAAGTTGACCTGCCTTAAGCTTATTAGATTCCCCCGGATCGGTGATGAATTTTTTATCGAAAATGATATCATTTTGTTCGATAAATTCACCTCTTTCAACGGTTTCTCCCTCAAGGAAAGTGGTATCACCAGAATCCTCGATGAGGAATCTACGCATCATTTGTCTTACAATAACTTCAATGTGCTTATTGTTAATGGTAATACCCTGAGATCTGTAAACCTCTTGTACACCATTCACTAAATATTGTTGCACTGCAAAAGGCCCTTTAATATTTAAGATATCCCTTGGAGCAATAGCACCGTCAGAAAGAGGCGTACCAGCTCTAACAAAATCACCGTCCTGAACTAACACGTGTTTTGAAAGACCAATTAAATATTTATGATTTTGATCATCCTTTGAAGTAACTACAATTTCTCTATTACCCCTTTTGATTTTACCAAAACTTACTACTCCGTCAATTTCAGAGACCACAGCAGGATTTGAAGGATTTCTTGCTTCAAACAATTCAGTTACCCTGGGTAAACCACCTGTGATATCCTGAATTTTTCCTAAACTTCTAGGAATTTTGGCTACCTTATCACCAGCGACAACCGAACTGTTATCTTCCACAGAAAGGTAAGAACCTACTGGCAGAGAATAGTTTTTGAGTACCTCACCATCTTTAGAAGAGATAGTTATGTAAGGAATTTTCTTTTTATTTTTTGATTCAATGATTACCTTTTCAGAATAGCCGGTCTGATCATCTCTTTCAAGACGATAAGTTACGCCTTCTTCGATAGCATCGAATTGAACGATACCAGAAAACTCAGAAATGATGACAGCGTTAAAAGGATCCCAATCACAAATAGTTTGACCTTTTGTCACCTTTTCCCCA
The DNA here is from genome assembly GCA_947501115.1 of Haliscomenobacteraceae bacterium. Classification (GTDB taxonomy): domain Bacteria; phylum Bacteroidota; class Bacteroidia; order Chitinophagales; family Saprospiraceae; genus BJGN01. Next base: position 16,744 of record CANMVX010000031.1, on the reverse strand, counting down.
TCCTTGAAATATAGATTTGAACCATAAGGAATATGCAGTGAAACGAATAATTTATTTGTTTCAATATCATGTAATCTCAATTCACCCGTTCTGGATAGGACGATGGTATTTTTTGATCCATCTGTTGCTTCTGTTGTTTTAATGCCATCGTATTCAACTTTAGCGTTAAAACGGGAAACTATTTCCGACTCAGTTTTTGACAAAGAAGCCACACCACCTACGTGGAAAGTACGTAAAGTAAGCTGCGTACCTGGTTCACCAATGGATTGAGCGGCAATAATACCTACTGCATCACCATTTTCAGTGATTCTACCAGAAGCAAGATTTTTACCATAACATTTGGCACAAACACCTTTTTTAGATTCGCAGGTCAATACGGAACGAATGGTAATTGATTCTATACCAATCTTTTCAATATGAATAGCCATTCTGGCATCTATATAATCACCGGCATAGAGGAGTATCTCGTCTGAGCCTGGCAATGTGATATCATATAAGGTATAACGACCCTCAATACGAGACGAAAGCTGCTCAATAACCTTTTCATTATCCTTTAGTGCAGACGTTTCTATACCTCTTAAGGTAGCACAATCGACTTCAGAAATAATTACATCTTGTGAAACGTCAACCAAACGTCTGGTAAGGTAACCTGCATCGGCTGTTTTAAGCGCCGTATCAGCCAAACCTTTTCTGGCACCGTGGGTAGAGATAAAATACTCCAAAACCGACAGTCCGTCAACGAAATTGGCAAGAATTGGATTCTCGATAACGGCACCACCAGTATCACCTGATTTCCTTGGTTTTGCCATAAGCCCTCTAAGACCACAAAGCTGTTTAATCTGCTGTTTAGATCCCCTCGCACCGGAGTCAAGCATCATGAATACAGAGTTGAAACCTTGCTTATGAGAAGCAAGTTCACGCATTAAAGCCTCTGTAATTTTATTATCTGCGTAGGTCCATTTATCAATAATCTGGTTGTAGCGCTCATTATTTGTAATAAGCCCCATATTGTAATTTTCCCAAACTTCATCAACCTCTTCCTGAGCTTCAGCAAGGGTATCTTCCTTAATCGTAGGATTAATCAAATCACCTAAGTTAAAGGACAAACCACCCTTAAACGCCCAGGTGAAACCCATATCCTTAACATCATCGAGGAAACCAGCAGTAACCGCAAGATTAGTTCTTTCGATTACATCACTAATAACCTTTTTGATATTTTTCTTAGTCATCAGGTCATTCACAAAAGGTACACCTTCCGGAACATGTTGATTAAAGATAACTCTTCCTGTGGTTGTATCAATGAGTTTGTAGAGCCATTCGCCATTTGGCATTTCTGTTTTCACCCTAACTTTAATGGCTGCATGAAGATCAATAACACCTTCATTTAGAGCAATAATCACTTCTTCAGCAGAGTAAAACTTCATACCTTCCCCTTTAACCTTGATTTCAGGGGTTGATTTCCTTTCTTTTGTTATATAATATAAACCAAGTACCATGTCCTGTGAAGGCAAAGTTACTGGCGTTCCGTTTTGCGGATTCAACATATTATGTGAAGACAGCATCAACATTTGAGCTTCTAAAATAGAAGCATGACTTAATGGCACGTGCACGGCCATCTGATCACCATCAAAGTCAGCGTTGAACGAACCACAAACTAAGGGATGCAGCTGGATGGCCTTACCTTCGATTAAACGGGGTTGGAACGACTGAATAGAGAGACGGTGAAGAGTTGGGGCACGGTTAAGTAAAACTGGGTGACCTTTAAGGATATTTTCAAGAATTTCCCAAATAACCGGGTCTTTTCTATCTACCAATTTCTTGGCAGATTTAACTGTTTTTACTATACCCCTTTCAATTAATTTACGAATGACAAAAGGCTTGAATAATTCAGCCGCCATAGCTTTAGGGATACCGCACTCATGCAATTTGAGCGTTGGTCCTACCACGATAACAGAACGACCGGAATAATCAACCCTTTTACCTAATAAATTTTGACGGAAACGACCTTGTTTACCTTTAAGAATATCACTTAAAGATTTTAATGGACGGCCACCTTCAGCTTTAACGGCATTTGACTTCCTTGAGTTATCAAATAATGAATCGACTGCCTCCTGTAGCATCCTCTTTTCATTTCTTAAAATAACTTCTGGCGCCTTTATTTCCAACAATCTTTTTAAACGATTATTCCTGATAATTACTCTACGGTAAAGATCGTTCAGGTCAGAAGACGCGAAACGACCACCATCAAGAGGAACAAGCGGGCGTAATTCTGGTGGAATAACAGGTAAATATTGTATGATAGTCCACTCAGGTCTATTCTCCATGTGTGTCATTCCCTGACGGAAAGCCTCTACAACACGAAGACGTTTAAGTGCTTCCGATTTACGTTGCTGGGAAGTTTCGTTAGCCGCCTGGTTACGAAGTTCGTAGGATAACTCGTCTAATTTAAGACGATTTAACATATCCTTTATGGCTTCCGCACCCATTTTAGCCACAAACTTATTTGGATCATTATCCTCTAATTGACTATTCTCATGTGGAATATTGTCCATGATTTCCAAGTACTCTTCCTCAGTTAAAAGTTCGTGTAACTTAACTTTTTCTGATTCAGCAATACCAGGTTGAATAACAATATAACGTTCGTAATAAACAATCGTCTCTAGTTTTTTAGAAGAAAGACCGAGTAAATACCCAATTTTATTTGGTAAAGATTTAAAGAACCATATATGTACTACGGGTACAACCAGTTTTATATGGCCCATCCGTTCTCTACGCACCTTTTTCTCGGTAACTTCAACACCACATCTATCACAAACAATACCTTTGTAACGAATTCTTTTATATTTACCGCAATAGCACTCATAGTCCTTCACAGGCCCAAAAATACGCTCACAGAACAGACCATCTCTTTCCGGTTTATAACTTCTATAGTTAATCGTTTCCGGTTTGAGTACCTCACCAAATGAACGCTCCAGGATATCATCTGGTGAAGCGAGACTGATAGTAATACTCTCGAACTCTTGCTGCTGAATCTGATTTTTCTTCTTAAAAGACATAATTATAGCAATTTAATCTCCGGAGAGATCTCGTTATTCAAATTTGATATCAAGGGCTAAACCACGTAATTCGTGAATCAGTACGTTAAACGATTCAGGAATATTTGGTTCTGGAAGGTTATCACCTTTAACGATAGCTTCATAAGCTTTAGCACGGCCGTTAATATCATCGGATTTAATAGTAAGTAACTCCTGAAGGATATTTGCTGCACCAAATGCTTCGAGTGCCCACACCTCCATTTCACCAAATCTTTGACCACCAAACTGAGCTTTACCGCCAAGAGGTTGCTGTGTGATAAGAGAATAGGGTCCGATAGAACGCGCGTGCATTTTATCATCGACCATGTGTGATAATTTGAGCATATAGATGACACCCACGGTTGCCTGCTGGTGGAATCTTTCACCGGTTTCACCATCATACAGGTAAGTTTGACCTAAGCTAGGTAAACCCGCCTTTTGAATATATCCGTCAATTTCCTCTTTACTTGCACCGTCGAAGATGGGTGTAGAGAATTTAACGCCCATTTTTTCACCTGCCCAACCTAGAACTGTTTCAAAAATTTGACCTAAATTCATACGAGAGGGTACACCCAGTGGATTAAGAACGACATCAACAGCGGTACCGTCTTCTAAGAACGGCATATCTTCCATCCTAACAATCTTAGATACAATACCTTTATTTCCGTGTCTTCCTGCGAGTTTATCACCAACTTTCAGTTTACGTTTTTTGGCCATATAAACTTTAGCCAACTTAAGAACGCCTGCTGGTAATTCATCACCGATGCTAATATTGAACTTTTCTCTTTTGAAACGCCCTACTTCCTCATTTACTTTAATGCTATAATTATGTAAAAGTCTAGCAATCAAATTATTAATTGAGGAATCATCCGTCCAATTCGAATAATCTACCGAAGCATAATCGATATTTCTAAGTACCTGTTGGCTGAATTTGCTACCAGAAGGAATAAGAATATCATTGTAAACACTGCGAACTCCTTTACACTGCTTACTTTTCACCAGTTGAAGTAATTTATCAACCAGTCTCGTAATAAGTTCGTTCAGAATAATTTTGTGCTCATCTTCAAGCTTAGAAAGCATATCTTTTTCAGATGATTTCTGAACTTTATCTTTTTTAGCTCTGGCGAACAACTGCTTATCTATAATAACTCCATTCGTTGATGGAGGTGCTTTTAAAGAAGCATCTTTTACATCGCCTGCTTTATCTCCAAAAATGGCACGCAACAGTTTTTCTTCAGGAGTAGGATCAGATTCACCTTTTGGTGTAATCTTACCGATAAGAATATCACCTTCTTTAACCCAGGCACCTACGCGAATGACACCATGCTCATCCAGATCCCTTGTTGTTTCTTCACTAACGTTCGGTATATCATTTGTTAATTCCTCCTCACCAAGTTTAGTATCTCTAACCTCTAGTTCAAAGTGCTCGATATGTAAAGAAGTAAAGATATCTTCCCTAACGACCTTCTCAGAAATAACAATGGCGTCTTCGAAGTTATAACCTTTCCAAGGCATGAATGCCACTTTAAGATTCTGACCAAGAGCAAGTTCCCCTTTTTCAGTAGCATAGCCATCACATAAAATCTGACCTTTTGTTACCCTGTCACCTTTTCTGACAATGGGTCTTAGGTTGATACAAGTACCTTGATTTGTACGAAGGAACTTAGTTAATTTATAAGACTTAAGACTATCTTCAAAGGAAACCAACTGATCATCATCGGAACGATCATATCTAACCTTCACTTCAACAGCATCTACATATTCTACTTCACCATCCCCTTCTGCATTGATAAGCATGCGGGAATCTCTGGCTACCTTACCTTCCAATCCTGTACCAACAATGGGAGAACTTGGACGAACTAAAGGAACCGCTTGTCTTTGCATGTTAGAACCCATCAAGGCACGGTTAGCATCATCATTCTCAAGAAAAGGAATCATTGAAGCAGAGACACCAACGATTTGGTTTGGTGCAACGTCCATAAATTCAATTTCAGAAGGTGTAAGCACAGGAAATTCTCCTTGTTCCCTACATTTGATCCTATCTCTTGTAAATGCTCCCGAATTATCAACGCGGGCATTAGCCTGGGCAATACGTTTAAGATCTTCACCCTCAGCCGACAAATAAATAGGATGATCTTCAATTTTCAACTTACCATCTACTACTTCACGGTAAGGAGTCTCGAGAAAGCCCATTTTATTGACCTTTGCATGAACGCATAAAGTAGAAATCAAGCCAATATTAGGACCCTCCGGGGTTTCAATGGTACACAATCTACCATAATGAGAATAATGCACATCACGCACCTCGAAACCTGCTCTTTCACGAGACAGACCTCCGGGTCCAAGCGCCGAAATTCTTCTTTTATGTGTTATTTCAGAAAGAGGATTAGTCTGATCCAAGAACTGAGAAAGCTGACTGGTACCAAAGAAAGAATTGATAACGGAAGAAAGCGTACGGGCATTAATTAGATCAATAGGTGTGAACACTTCATTATCTCTGACATTCATACGCTCTCTAATCGTACGCGCCATACGAGCCAAACCGACACCAAACTGAGCGTATAATTGCTCGCCTACATTTCTAACCCTTCTGTTACTTAAATGATCTATATCATCAATTTCAGCTTTCTGGTTCATCAAGCTAACTAAATACTTAACAATGTTTATGATATCTTCCTTTGAAAGAACCAGACTTTCATAGCTACCATTAAGATTAAGTTTGCGGTTAATTTTATATCTGCCAACCTCACCTAGATTGTATCTTTTGTCCGAAAAGAACAACTTATCGATAATTCCACGGGCTGTTTCCTCATCGGGAGGATCAGTACCCCTAAGTTGCCTGTAAATATACTGAACCGCTTCCATTTCAGAAGAAGTTGGGTCTTTCTGTAGTGTATTATATATAATAGAATAATCCTGATCGATGTCTTCTTTTTGAAGAATAACAACATCGCAGGCAGCTTCCAAAATTAAATCTATATTATCATCATCCAGAAGAGAATCTCTTTCCAGAATAATTTCATTTCTTTCAATGGTTACCACTTCACCGGTATCCTCATCAACGAAATCTTCGGTCCAAGACCTTAACACTCTGGCAGCCAATTTACGACCGATTGACTTTTGTAATTCTTCCCTATTAGCTGGAATAATATCAGCCAGGTCAAAAATATCAAGAATAGCTTTATCAGAATCAAAACCGATAGCCCTTAGGAGGGTTGTAACGGGGAATTTCTTTTTTCTGTCAATGTAAGCATACATGACGGTATTGATATCTGTAGCAAATTCCATCCAGGCGCCCTTAAATGGAATGACTCTTGCGGAGTAAATTTTTGTTCCATTTGGGTGAACACTTTGGCCAAAAAACACACCGGGAGACCTATGTAACTGTGAAACAACCACCCTTTCAGCACCATTGATAACAAAGGTACCACGAGGCGTCATATAAGGAATATTACCTAAAAATACATCTTGTACTATCGTTTGAAAATCAACATGTTCGACATCATTACACGACAGTTTTAGCTTAGCCTTAAGGGGCACATGAAAAGTTAGACCGCGCTGAACGCATTCTTCCATGCTATAGCGGGGCGGATCGACGAAATAGTCTAAGAATTCAAGTTGGAAAATACTCCTAGCGTCAGAAATAGGAAAATTTTCTTTAAAGACCTTATAAAGACCTTCATTCATTCTATTTTCCGGCGTAGTTTCTAATTGAAAAAACTCCTGAAAAGATTTTAACTGAATCTCCAGAAAGTCAGGATACTCAGCGGGAAATTTAGTTTTCCCGAAACTTATTCTTTTTGACTCGAGGGCGAGTTCATTTCCATTGGATATCATCGGCACAAAATATTTTTCGGTAAGAACGAAACATTAGATCAACACGAGATAAAATGTAATTCGAGACAATAAAGTTTAAAACGGCCATCAACAGTAAAACACTTCCTTTACAAAAAAATGCCTAGAGGCTTAGCGATATAAACCATCGCTAAGCCACAAAGACACTTTCGCATTAATTGCCAAGACTGTAAGTCTGGATCATAATAAATTCGCAAATGAGCAAATAATTACTTAATTTCAACTTGAGCACCAGCGGCCTCAAGTTTTTCTTTCAGATCAGCCGCTTCTTCTTTAGAAACACCTAATTTTAGAGGAGATGGAGCAGCGTCGACAAGGTCTTTCGCTTCTTTTAATCCCAAATTAAGTAAAGTCTTAACTTCTTTAACTACTTGTAGTTTCGCAGCTCCGCCGGAAGCTAAAATAACGTCAAAAGAAGTTTGCTCTGCAGGAGCAGCAGCACCTGAATCACCACCTGAAGGAGCGGCCATAGCTACAGCAGCAGCTGCTGGTTCTATACCATATTCATCCTTTAAAATAGCAGCAAGTTCATTGACTTCTTTAACCGTCAGATTGACAAGCTGTTCCGCAAAAGCTTTCAAATCCGCCATTGTGTTTCGTTTTAAGATTAAATAATAATTTTATGTGCGGGTTAGCTTGGAAGCCTAACCTAGGGGGAATGCGCTGAATTAAGCGCGCTCCTGCAGTGTTTTCACCAAGCCGGCAATCGTTTGACCGCCAGATTGAAGAGCACTGATAACATTTCTTGCTGGTGACTGTAACAGACCGATAACTTCTCCAAGCAACTGTTCTTTCGACTTTAGCTTAGTTAACGCATCTAATTGATCATCACCGATAAATACGGCAGTATCAATATAGGCAGCTTTTAGAAGTGGTCTATCACTCCCAGCACGAAATTCCTTTAAAACTTTGGCTGGAATATTTGCAGCGCCTTCAGCATACAATACTGCTGTAGGTCCTTTTAACTCACCAAAGATTGCCTCATAGTTCTTTTCTGAGGCAGCAGATTCAAGTGCTTTGCGGATAAGGGTATTTTTAATAACCCTCATTTGAACTCCCTTTTCAAAACACAATCTTCTGAACTTATTAATTTTTTCAACGGATAAAGTAGAGGCATCTGTAATGTAGAAAAAATCTAAATTAGCAAATACGCCTTTTAACTCTTCAATTACCGCTGTTTTTTCCTGTTTGGTCATTTCCGATTAACTTTAATGATTAGCGAACGACTTTAGGGTCAACCTTAATACCTGGGCTCATCGTACTCGCTACTGTGATTGATTTCATGTAGATACCTTTTGCACTGGAAGGCTTCATACGAAGTAAGGTAGAAAGAAGCTCATTGGCATTTTCTGACAACTTATCGGCGGTGAAAGATACTCTACCAATAGATGCATGAATAATACCATATTTATCTACCCTAAAGGAAATCTTACCTGATTTGACATCGGCTACTGCTTCACCTACATTCATAGTAACAGTGCCAGTTTTAGGGTTAGGCATAAGGTTTCTTGGACCTAAAATTCTACCTAAGCGACCTACCTGCGCCATTACCTGAGGCGTTGCTATAACCACGTCAACATCGGTCCAACCACCCATAACTTTTTGGATAAGTTCCTCCAATCCTGCATAATCAGCACCAGCATCAAGTGCTTCCTGAACCTTATCAGGGGTACAAAAAACAGCTACTTTCTTCGTCTTACCAGTTCCGTGAGGCAAACTTACTGTACCACGCAGAGATTGATCTGGTTTTCTTGGATCAACACCCAATCGAGCATGAATATCAACCGAAGCATCGAATTTAGTTGTGTTTACTTCCTTTACTAACACGAATGCTTCGTCAAGTGTGTACAACTTCTCCCGATTAACCTTCGCATCGACCAAGGCTCTTTTTTTTCCTATTTTAGTCATATAGAACGATTTTGAGGTAATATCATTTATACCCTGAGGTATAAACTCCCTACATTAAAAATTAATTTTCCACTGTGGACCAAGGAGCATCGCCACTAACGGTAATACCCATACTTCTAGCCGTTCCAGCAACCATCTTCATGGCAGAATGAATCTCAAAGCAATTTAAATCGGGCATCTTGATTTCCGCAATAGTTTTTATTTGATCCCATGAAACGGAACCAATTTTATTTCTATTTGGTTGGGCAGATCCCTTCTTCGCTTTGGTTGCTTCAATCAATTGAATGGCCACAGGTGGTGTTTTGATGATAAAATCAAAAGACTTGTCCTTATACACCGAAATAACGGTTGGAAGAATTTGTCCCATTTTATCTTGCGTTGCAGCATTGAAACGCTTGCAAAACTCCATAATATTTACACCCTTAGAACCTAAGGCAGGACCGATCGGAGGCGCTGGATTAGCTTGCCCACCTTTTACCTGTAATTTAATTAAAAATCCTATTTCCTTTGCCATATCACTACATTTTTAGAACCTCATATCCCCTTTTGGAAGCGTCTTCGAGGCTCACACACCAGGAAGAACAAAATTGAATACTTAGAACTTATATAAAAAAATCAACTGGTTTTTTCAACCTGCATGAAATTCAACTCAACTTCGGTTCCTCTGCCAAATATTTTGACAATAACTTTAAGTTTCTTCTTGTCATCGTTTATCTCTTGAATATCACCAACGAACTCAGTGAAAGGACCGTCAACAATTTTAATTGTTTCCCCTACTATAAACGGCTCAATAAGTGCCTCTGCAGATTCTTGAGATTCATCAACCTTTCCGAGCAATCTGTTAGCCTCAGCTTCCCGCATTGGAATAGGCGTATTTTTACCAAGAAAGTGAATAACATTTTGAAGATTTTGCACACCAGTAACTACATCGCCTGAAAGTTTACCCTCTGTGGCTTCAATAAGAATGTAGCCAGGGAGAATATTTCTCTCCGAGACTACTTTTTTTCCATTTCTAATTTTATAAACTTTTTCAAGAGGAACAACCACTTGAAAAATAAAACCAGACCAATCATTACGCTGAATTTCTGTATCCAGACGCTCCTTTATTTTTCGTTCTTTTCCACTTATCACGCGGAGAGAATACCACCTTTTTTCTTCGGACATTTAACAGTGTATTGGATAACGATAATTAGAGCCCGTAAATCAAATCAAGTAAGGTACTCGAAAAAACATCCATTACAAAAACGATAAGAGCCAACAAGAGGCTAGCTACTACCACAAGAATAGCATTTTCCTGAAGGCTTACCCAAGAAGGCCACGTAACTTTATTAACAAGTTCGTCGTAACTTTCTCTGAGATATAGTTTCAATGATTCCATAATAATATTATTTTAAGCAGCACGGGCGGGAGGACTTGAACCCCCAGCCTACGGTTTTGGAGACCGTCGCTCTACCAGTTGAGCTACGCCCGTAAAACAAGAGTTAGGTTTCATTCCTGAAACCTAACTTTTATTGATTTCCCAAAAGGGGATTTATTCTAATATTTCAGTAACCTGACCTGCACCAACGGTACGACCACCTTCGCGGATAGCGAAACGTAATCCTTTTTCCATTGCGATTGGGTTAAGTAATGTAACTTCTAAAGAAACGTTATCACCTGGCATTACCATCTCAACATTTTCTGGTAATTTAACATCACCAGTAACGTCTGTTGTACGGAAGTAAAACTGTGGGCGGTAGCCGTTAAAGAATGGTGTATGACGACCACCTTCATCTTTAGATAGTACATAAGTCTCACACTTGAAACGGATATGTGGCTTTACTGAACCAGGGGCACAGATAACCATTCCACGACGAATCTGAGATTTTTCAATACCTCTTAATAATAAACCAGCATTATCACCAGCTTCACCTCTATCTAACAATTTGCGGAACATCTCAACGCCCGTACAAACTGAAGTCAAAGCTTTATCTTCCTTGTCCATCATACCTACAATCTCCACAGGATTACCAACGTTGATAACACCTCTTTCGATACGACCAGTAGCTACAGTACCACGACCAGTGATAGAGAATACATCTTCAATAGGCATTAAGAAAGGCTTATCAGTAAGACGTACTGGATTTGGAATATCATTATCTACGGCATCCATCAATTCCTTGATTTTGCCAACATAATAAGGATCATCTTCCAAAGCTTTCAATGCAGAACCTTGAATTACAGAAGCGCTATCACCATCAAAACCATAGGTATCAAGTAATTCACGAACTTCCATTTCAACTAATTCAAGCATCTCCGGGTCTTCAACGATGTCCACCTTATTCATGAAAACAACTAATTTTGGTACACCTACCTGACGGGCAAGAAGGATATGTTCCCGCGTTTGAGGCATAGGACCATCAGTAGCTGCAACAACGATAATAGCTCCATCCATTTGAGCTGCACCCGTAACCATGTTTTTTACATAATCCGCGTGACCAGGACAATCTACGTGAGCGTAGTGTCTATTAACCGTTTCATACTCAACGTGAGCAGTATTAATTGTAATACCACGCTCCTTTTCTTCTGGAGCAGCATCGATTGAGTCATACGACCTTTTTTCCGCGAGACCATCTTTTGAAAGGACATAACTTATCGCGGCAGTCAAGGTTGTTTTGCCATGATCTACGTGACCGATAGTACCAATGTTAACGTGTGGTTTATTCCTTTCGAATGTACCTTTAGCCATCAGTTTTGATTTTTAAATATTAATTCATTAAACAAGAAAAATCTCCGGAATACTAGAGCCAATGAGGGGAATTGAACCCCTGACCCCTTCCTTACCATGGAAGTGCTCTACCCCTGAGCTACATCGGCTGTTATTGTCGGAGTTATAAAACATAAAGAGCGGGCGAAGAGACTCGAACCCTCGACCCTCAGCTTGGAAGGCTGATGCTCTACCAACTGAGCTACACCCGCTTAACACAAAATAAATGTACCAAAAAATGATTCATTTAAATTGTGGGGGTGATAGGAATCGAACCTATTCAGACATAGTCACCAGATTTACAGTCTGGCCCGGCTCTCCAGCTCCGGCGCACCCCCAATTCTCCATTTGAGAAGAAAATTTCAAATGAACTTACTTCTTTAAAGTAAATTTATAAGAGCCAGCAGAGGGACTCGAACCCCCGACCAGCTGATTACAAATCAGCTGCTCTACCAACTGAGCTATGCTGGCTGACTATTTACTTTCACACTTTACTTCTAAAGCATTTCCCGAAAGCGAGGCAAAGATAAATAGTCTTTGTAACTAATCCAAAGGATTTCAAAAAAAATATCAATTTATTTTCTGCGGCTTTTATATCGCTCAATTTTACGTCTCAATGAATCTATTGCTTCATCAGTGGCAGCCTCAAATGACATCTTACTTGATTTCACAAATAACACTTCTCCAGGCACATGTACACTTACCTCTACTACTTTTTCTTTTACCTGTCCGGCATTTTCAAGTTTCAACAAAACTTGAGTACGAATAATTCTGCCAAAAAAAAGATTCAATTTCTCAACACGATTCTCAATGAACAACTTTAATTTTTGGTCCGCATGAAAGGAAACCGCCTGCATGTCAATGCTCATAGTGATTTTTTTTAAAAAATGAATAAAGTAATTTTGTCTAGCCGTTATCATCCGGCTTTTTACGCTGTGCTTTGGGATGTGCCTGATTATATATTTTTTTTAAACGTTCTGCAGAGTTATGCATATATACCTGGGTGGCAGCCAGACTAGAATGCCCTAACAGTGCTTTTACTGCTTGAATATCTGCTCCATTGCTCATTAAATGAGTAGCAAAAGTGTGTCGCAACAAATGTGGCCCTTTGTTCTCTATACCAGTTACCATACCTAAGTACCTAATGCTCACAGCATAAACAAATCGCGTGTAAATATCTCTACCTTTATCTGTTACAAAAAATGTAACCGCTCCTTTTTCAAATAAGGTGTTTCGCTCCTCTCTGTAGCTTGTTAACAAACTGTATAACGAACTGACCACAGGAATTACCCTACTTTTTCCTCCTTTCCCCAATACGTTAATTTCTTTTCTTTCCCACTGAATATCAGATTCTTTAAGATTAGCTACCTCCGCTCTTCTCATTCCAGTTCCGTATAATAATTCCAGTATCAACCGATCCCGGTGTCCACTAAAATCAGATGGAAATAAATGCCCCGAACCTAGTTTTTCCATCCCTTCGACAGATATAAACCGTGGAAGCCTTTTGGGAACTTTGGGTAATGGTAAGCGAAGAGCTGGGTTCACCGCCACTTTTCCTATTCGTTGTAGAAACCTATAGAAAGCTCTGATACCTGCAATCCTTCTTCTGATTACAGAAGGTTTATTACCTTTGCCTGCCATCGATACTACCCAGGCTCTTATTATTTCAGTATCTACAGAGGCCCAGCTATATGCTACCAGTTGACGGTCTAAAAATGCTTTGAAATAATCTACATCATCACCATACCCTCTTAAAGTTTCTAGAGGAACTCTTCTTTCTCTTTCAAGATAATTCAGAAACATTTCTGCGTAGGTGTCCAGCCCGTCTATCATACCCATTGAATGAATGAAACCTTAATTTACAAAGAAAAACGAATGCAGTCAAGTTTATTCCTTTTTATTCAACCATTATTTTATCAAAATATTGAAAAAATTGTCTCAAATCTGATGTTAATTTTAGATTAAGTTGATTTTGTTGAAGATAGCTTGACATCACTTTAGCCCTCGAGCCAGTTAAATCTATCCAGGCATTCTTATTATTCTGTATTTCCATCCAGTTTCCATGCTCAATTTTGGCATAATAGGTTGTTTTTAAGTAGTAATAAGCATTTTTGTCTCCAATAGATAAGGCAACGTGATACGTAGGTTCCTTTTTTTTAAGAACAGAAAGAGATACTACCTTGAGAAAAATACCGTCATAAACCAAATCATAAAAGTGATCTTCTCCTACTAAATCAATACCGAGCGATTGGCCATTGATATAAGTTTTAAGAATATTACCTGCCGGATCAAACGTTTGAATTTTTTTTATAGCCTTATTATCAACTCCCTTAATACCCCCATTCATTTTAAACTCCACTAGTTTTTCAAGTAAGTTAATTCGTAGTTTGTAGCCTGCTATTGAATCAGAGGCGTTTGGATCATATCGTTTAACTATTTCCTTAAAAAACACCACCGTTGAACTTCTGAAAATCGAATCCAAAAATATATTACCCATTAATTTTCCCGGCTTTTCTGCTATACCATAAATGGGTGCTGAATTATTAGGTCTGAATTCACCATAATTAAATTCATCCCGCGTAGTTTGATACAACTCCTCTTGAGAAAACATCATAAAAGGAATAAAGCACCAAATAATAAAAATTAGTTTTTTCATGATATAAATTTAATGTTCCGATGCATAAAAATCCAGATACTCATCACCTGGTTCATATAAAAGATATTCAAAAATCAGATTCATCATCTCATCTTTGGTCCCCCAACCATACCTAACTTTTGCAGGTGGAAAATAGGGGTTTTTAGGGTTGTTTTTCGAGTTATCAAACGTTGCCTCCGCATAAATGACAGAACCACGTGGGATTTTGAGCAAATTATTGAACTGGTAGGTTTGCTGCCAATTAAAATCCCATTCCGGAATATGTATTAGCGGTATCATATCACCGTCAGGCGTAATTGCAAACGATTTAAATGATTTCCCGAGTAGATGCATGTGGGGCAAAACACTTAATAATGATAAATCAACTGGTAAAACAGGCGACCTCATATAGAAGGTAATCACGGTATCTGGTTGAAATTCAAACGGTTTATTCGTCACCCAGGTTTCATCAAAAACTAAGGTTTCAATAATTCTTCTTGGCTTTCCTTTGGCATAATAAAGATGAATTTCAGATTGATCGGTTTCCTCCTTTGCAGATGGAGCATAATGCATATTTACCACTAAATCTGCATTAGCTGGAAGTACCTTTGCCACACCATCGGGATAAAAAAGAGGAAAATTACCGGGAACCCACCCTGTCCAAAATGAATTGGCCAGAGGAATATTCATTTTTTCCAGTTGAGGACCAGCTTGCCAAACGGAAGCAGCATCGAAAGGCCGAATTCTTTTAGTTGTATCAATCATTATCCTGCTGTGGTGCGCCAGCGTCTTATTTTTTGGTACAAATCCAACACCCCGCAAATATATGGGTGCTGGATTATCCACAGGAATAACAAAAAATCTATACTGTTCCTCGTTATCTCCCGGAATGATAAATGGTTTTTGAAAGGCAACGATTTTATCAGGAGAAGGCCAATTAAAACCATTCACCGCTCCCTTTTTTTGCGGTAAACCTGCAGGTGCCCCACTTTTAATCCAGGCAAGTATTTTATTTAACGAAGACGCAGATAAGGCGCGTTGATTATGAAAAGTTCTAAATAAGGTGTCGGCGTGCCAGGGCGGCATATATTTAGACTCAACCACCATTTCAACCATGCTTGCCCTTTTCTTTACATCTTCATAACTTTCCAATGAAAAGGGTGCCGTTTGACCAGTTCTATGGCAGCCGGTACAATGTTCATCGATAATTGGTTTGATGTGCTGGTAATAGGTTATTGTATCTGAACCTAAAAGATGGATTTTTCCAAATGTGATAAAATGGAAAATTAGAAAAACGGCAAAAAAAGTATTCCCAGACATCATTAAATGAGTAAATGATTCAAATGTAAAGATTAACGGCTTTGGAAACAAAAAAAATATAAAAACTAATTTAGTTGCTAAGTTTTCAGCCCAATACATGAGATCATCTTATTGGGATATTTCTTGAATCCATATTGAATTTACCTCATTTTTTGATGCTATACTCATTATTCTAATAATAGGTCAAAAAACACCACCTGATTACCACCAAATTCAGCAAAAAATAGGTGTTAGATAGTTTTTTTAACTATGTTATATTGGTCTTTACCATTTTCTTCTATTTCATTTTTGACAACATCTGATGATCAGATTTAACTCCTATATTTTAATAACTAAAAATACATCCTATTGGATGCGTGTAAAAGGGCAAAACGGGTTGAGTATTTTTATACGAAATGAGTGCATTTTTTAGATAAAATTGTTGAGGGGCAAGCTTATTTTTTCCTAAAGCATAAAACCAATCGTCGGTTGCCCCCCTGTAAATGATATTGGCTTTTGCATCAACAAATAACACTTCAGGTGTTGTCGTAACCTTTAAAAAATAGGCTAATCTATTCTCTTTATCTATAAACCATTGGAAAGGGATTTTATACTTTTTTATAAAACCCTTTGCCATTTTACTTTCTTCATAAGAAGTGAAAACCCCAATAAAGGTAAACTCAGGAAATTCTAGTGCTAATTTTTTCCAGATATTAGGATATTTATTACAAATCGGACATTCCGAATTCATCCAGATAAAAACATTCCCTTTTGAGCTTAGAACAACATTTTTTGATATTAAATCTTTTAAACTATCCATTTCAACTGACAACAGCAGTGATTTATTTACATTGAATGAAAATAAATGAGTAGCTGTTGTAACACCGAATATAAAAAGAAGGATAAGAAATTTCATAAAAAAAATTGCTCCCCGAAATTAAGTATCGGGGAGCAATTAAACTACTAATAAAGTAAAATATTATTTTTTGGGTGTAAGAAGCACTGTGGCTTTGTCACCATAACCATTTACCCAGGCATAGCTAATGGTGCCATCATCATTTACTTTACCAGAAGCAGTGGTTTTCTCACCGAAAGGTTCAGTAAAATCTGGAAACTTAATGGTTCCGCAAACATCAAACAAAGTGGCATCCATTTTTGTCGTAGCATCGATACCATAAACACCGTACCATTTAAGATAAAGGCCGGCACTCCAGTCGGAAATAGTAT
>CANMVX010000030.1 GCA_947501115.1 Haliscomenobacteraceae bacterium | reverse complement strand
GAACAAACACTTAAATAATTAATATTTTGTTGGTTTCGCTTCAACTTTTCAACATGCCTGTCAAATCTTTCAAATTCCGTAAAAAACTGAGCATTAGGGAAATAACTATCGATAACGCCAACCGAATCGAAGCGATCCATAGCTGCGACCAAATCATTTCCAGTATCTTTAATGGCCTTCATGTGTCTGGGTGCTATATATCCAGAGGCACCAATGAGGGCGAATCTTTTCATGCTTGCAAAATTTGACTCACAAAGCTATCCATTTTTATGAATAAATGCAGCGGTTATTTCATCCATACGTTTTAATTTAAGGACAAAATCCCCCTTTATCCGATCTCGAAACTTATTTAATTTGTGTAATGAATCATCGATTTCATCCGGAATAATAAATTCAAGCCATTCTCGCATTCTTTTAGCTAATGTTGGCGATTTACCCTTTGTTGAAATGGCAATTTTTAAATGCCCCTTTGTAACAATACTCCCCATATAAAAATCACATAAATGCGGCGTATCGGCAATATTCACCAGAATTCCTTCTTTTTGGGCATCCTTTGAAACCTTGACATTTACCTCCTTATCGTCGGTAGTGGCAATAACCAACTGATGACCTTTCAAAAAAACCGATGCATATTTTTCATTAATGATGGTAACCTCTTTGTCAGCAATGAAGGCCATAGTTTCATCTCTGACCATTGGCGAAACTAAGGTAACTACAGCTTGCGGACTCGATTTAAACAAGAAGGTTAACTTTTCCAGGGCTACAAATCCGCCTCCAACAATTAAAATGCGGATATTTTCAGGTTTAATGAAAATGGGATAAAGATCATTCATATAAAGGCAGGTATCTGATGAATTTGATTTTTAAATTGAACGATGGAGGATTTGACAATGGGTCCAAAAATAAGCATAGCGGGCGCCTCTATCTCATTTTCATTGACCTGCAATTCAATTTGTTCCAAATCGGAAATTAAAGTTTTTTCATTAGGTAAGGTTCCATTGGAGATGACAGCAACAGGGTAATTCAATGGTTTATATCGTTTAAAAATGGAAACAATTTCACCAATATTTCCCAGCCCCATAAAAACAATAACCGTTGCTGACGATTTGGCGGCTGGTAGAATATCCTTTGAAACGGTACCCCTTGAAGTCGTACCCGTTGTTACCCAGAAACTTTCCGCTACACCTCTTTGCGTAAGAGGGATTTTATGTCTGGCTGCGATACCGCTGAAGGAGGAAATTCCCGGAATTACCTCCGTATCAATTTTTGCATTTTGGGCCATTTCGAGTTCTTCATTTGCCCTTCCAAATACAAAAACATCTCCCCCCTTTAATCTGACCACCCGCTCTCCCTGACTAGCTAAAGTAACCATTTTAAGTGAAATATCCCGTTGTAAAATAGAATGTAACCCCGCTCTCTTGCCCACATACATTTTAATGGCTCTTTTATTATAATCAAGTAAATCCTTATGTATCAAAGCATCATAAAGAATATAGGTAGCCTGTTGAATCGCTTTTATCCCCTTTATGGTTATCAGTTCAGGATCGCCAGGGCCAGCACCGACTAATTTTATATTTCCTTTAATTAACTTGTTCATTTCTTTGAATTTTTATCCACTTAATGGTCTTTGATGCTGTATCCAAATAATTTTCAGCAAAAATGAAAGTCAATGTATCTGTCCTATTCTTATCGATAAGCGCTTCAAATGAAGTGTCAAATTTCGCGTTAAAATCAGGGAAATGAGTGTCAAAAGCCTTTATAATGGATTCATGAGAGTTAACGGAAACATTTTTTGCGGTTAAAAGGGCTTTTGCTGCTCTAATTTGGGCGGCGTAAGCATGATAAACGGCATCACCAGGTTTCCCTTCCTTTAAGGAATTTTCAGCCCATTCATACATTTCATCCGCCTCAAAAAGCAAAGTTTGAATCAAATCAATCATTACACCAGCACACTCTCCCACGCCGATAGCCTTTTCATATTTAGATTCATTTCCCCAATCTATAAAATCAATGGGCGTCAACTGGCTGGTATCTGCAAATGATTTAAGATGCTGAAAAAAATAATCAGCCGTTTTCCTATCGTAGTATTCATTGAAATTTTCATTTTCAAGATGTTGACTTGAAAAATCATTTAATATCCAACGCAAAACATCGGGAACTTTTCTGGATGGCACTTTCAGTAATTTGTCAGCAAAACGTCCAAATCCATTACCCAAAAGTCCGCCGCCCAGTAAAACTTGTGTAGCCGGGGCAATCTGATTTCCCTGCTGGATGGTCATACCCTGAAACCCAATATTTGCAATGGTATGTTGCCCGCAAGCATTCATACAGCCACTTATTTTTATGGTCAATTGATAATCGGTAATTAAATCCTCAAATTCTTCCTCAATCACACGTTTCAGTTCCGATGCCAACCCCATGCTGCTACCAATGCCGAGATTACATGTATCGGTTCCCGGACAAGCGGTAATATCATTAATACGTTCAAAACCAGGGGTTGCCAATCCAATTTCCTTCAATGCCATATACAAAGAAGAAATATTTTCTTCAGGAATATGCCTCAATAAAATACTTTGGGAAACAGTGAATCTACTATCATCTCCAGCATAAATCTTTATGATATCAGCTAAAATTCTGGCCGTTTGCGATGATATGTTTCCATTTTCTATGGGAATGCCGACGGCAAACAAGCCTAATTGCTTCTGCTTAAAAACATTAGTTTTATACCATTTTTCAAAAAGTAAATCTGTCGGATTCGACAGAGCAAATAAGTTCGGTTGTGAAAAATGGGCAACATCAGATTCATTCAAAAGGGGGGCACTTTGATTATTTAACTCCAGATTCACCCACTGCATAAACTGCTCCAATCCCACTTCCTTGATTAAAAATTT
Source organism: Haliscomenobacteraceae bacterium (assembly GCA_947501115.1). GTDB lineage: Bacteria > Bacteroidota > Bacteroidia > Chitinophagales > Saprospiraceae > BJGN01. The sequence goes on along the minus strand of CANMVX010000030.1, from coordinate 42,521 downwards.
AAGGCGGGCCTTATTCCTTTTTACTCTTTCCCCATATCGGTCAAAAACCCTAATGATAGCCTCCGACATTGGAATAATTTGCTCTGCTGGAATAAAATCAAATAATACATCAGCACTTCTGGGTTGAGCACCAATACCACCACCTAATAACATTCTAAAACCTTTAACATCATTTTCAATCACAGGAATAAATCCAAGGTCATGAAAATAAGTATAAGCGGTATCAGAAGCAGAACTTGAAAACGCCACTTTGATTTTCCGTCCTAAATCCTGACAAATTGGATTTCTTAAAAAATAATTAAAGAAATGATTGGCATAAGGCGTGACATCAAAAGCCTCCTGTGGATCAATGCCTGCAAAAATGGAGGCGGTAATATTTCTAACTGTATTTCCACAAGCCTCTCGCAAGGTAATTTCATCCTTTTCCAATTCTGACCATAATTCCGGTGTTTTGTCCAAGGAAACATAATGAATCTGAATATCTTGTCTGGTTGTAATGTGCAAATTACCCGTTGAATAAGTATCAGAAACATCGGCAATTCGAATCAATTGACGAGCGGTAAAACGACCTAAGGGTATTTTAATTCTGACCATTTGGACGCCATGTTGTCTTTGACCATAGACGCCCCTTGCCAAGCGAAGGCTCCTGAATTTTTCCTCTCCAATCAGGCCATTTTTAAAGGCATATATTTTCTTTTCCAGATCTAGAATATCCTTTTCGACCACTGGATTTTCAAATTCGGTTCTAAAACTTTGCATGTGATTCGGGTTAAATGAGATGACAAAAATAAATATTATTTCTATATATCCTATGTAATTAGTAGAATAAATAAAATTTATTGATTTTGCTTATAAAATTTTATCTTCATGCCCTAAAACCATTGCTATAAGGTGATTTTATGAAAATAAAAAACACCATTTCCTATCTTTTCCCACTCATTTTTTGTCTTGTCACAAATAATGTATTAATAGGTAATGCCTGCATTGAAAAAATCATGGTACCAATGCCGAATGCTTGTAGCAGGCAAGTTACCCTCAGTGAATTAGCCCCAGGAGTTTTTCCAACTGGTACATATATTGAAATAAACGATGTAAATCCCTCAAATGGTGATATTGTAGATGGCTTGAGTCCAGATAATGGCTGGAAATACGGGATTTTCTCCTCAACTGGAAGTCTTTTGTGTTCTGGAAGTCTGATTACAAAAGATTTAGTTCCACCTTCAATGAGTCCGTCAGACTCATTGAACTGGTTAAACTATGATACCCTAGTCATGTGGAGACATGATTTAAGTCAGATTGAAAATAACACTAATTCCTGGTACGACCCTTATGACATTTATTTTATAGGAATCCCCGTTATGAAAGAGGATTCATGTGGCGGACAAATTCAGATTTTCGTGACCGATAGGGTTAGTTTTCAACCATGTGGAGAATATGAAACTACATTATTTAGAACCTTTTCATTTAGTGATTCACGTGCCAATATAAATAGAATGCAACAGGTCATTTATTTCAGGAAACCACCACTGAATAATGATTGTACATTCAGTATTTCGCCAAACACCTATAGTGATTATGGTCCTGTTTCTAATCTTACAGCATTTGGGGTAATGGGTAATTATTCAGGACCAGGAACATGCGGATTTCCAGATACATTAAAAAATAATCAATGTGGCAACTTTTCGGAGGCTGAAATTATTGAATTTGCCAAGCAACAATATGTAGCTAATTACCTTCTTCCATCTGGATATGCAACACAAGTCAATTTATTTGATCTAACGGATGATTTTTCATGGGCATTTAGTGTTAAAACCTTTTCAGGTTGTCCTGGAAGTACTCTTTCAGAAGTAGTATTAAATGTTATAGATAGATGCAGTGCTGCCATTATAAAAGATACGCTTTATCTCACTTTTAAGGATTCTTCTCCACCGGTTGTTTCTGTATTAGATGGGGCTTTTCCCATTTTGGGACATGTTAAACCAACCAACCAAGATGAATATCTGGCATTACCTAGTCTCTACTTTGATTCTCTGGCTCATGGCTGTTCAGGAGAACTCATTTTACCGTATGGCGCTGATGATAAACAATTGGGATCTGTTTTTAACTGGACTATAAATGATGATTGCTCCTCCAGATATGATTTGAATCTTCAATTTAAAATTCAAACCGCCTGGGAATTTAATACGCCATATTTTAAAAAACATCCCGATTTTATAGACCGTGATTATCCTGTTTTTTCGTTGTCAGAAGGAGGTAATATGATTTATAATATTCCTGTTGGTTATCACAGACTTGTTATTTCAGCCTTAGATGGTTGTTATAATAACCTTCAGGATACACTTTATTTTTTGGTTTATGATAAAATTAAACCAAGGATGAAAACAAAGGATCAGCTAAATGTTTCCCTTCCAGTCACTACTTGGAATTCAGATAATAAAGGGAAATTTAGTGCAGAAAATGGAGAAGCCAGAATATATGTCAAGGATATAAACCAAGGTTCCTCTGATGGATGCCAATTGGATTCTTTATATATGCGACGAAAAATTTCTAAAGAATTCATTCAACAATTTTTATTGACAAATAATGATTATGACCTGTTCAGCCATAGTGGAAAATCAAATGGAATCGTTGAATTGGACGACTTTGAATCAACGTCAGACAGTGCCTATTTTACGCCAAGAGGAATGCCCTATGTTTCTTTTTTCTGTGAAGATGTTGGAAAAGAAGTAGATGCGGAGCTATGGGGAGCTGATTTTATTCAAATATTGGATTTATCTGGCACAAATAGGCTGACCCTACAACCAAATTGGGATTGGAATCAAACCAGAATTATAGTGGAAAACAACTCAGTCCCATGGATTATAGCTCCAATATTGCCTAATACTCAAAATCCAACCTGGCTTAATTATATAGATGGGACGGACAAGGAAAAGATTAAAAAATTGGAAGATCCTATTCAATCCAACTTATTATTTGGCATTCCAGAAATTATCAGTGGACCTTGTCAACCCACCGTTTTATATCATACAGAAAAAAACCTCAGTTGTGACACTGGATATGTAGATCGGGTATGGACCTTATTACATGTCAGAAAAACCGGGGACACATTGAGGCATACGGCCAGACAAAGAATAACTATTCGAGCCATTCATTCCTTTACCATTTCTGTTCCTGAGGATAAGACCACGACTTGTTTAGCAAAAATTCAACCTAAAAATGAATTCACATGGACTGAACAGGGATGTGATTTGATTGCTGTAAGTTATAACGACCAAACTTATTCATCAGATATTACCACTGACAACTGCAATAAAATATTTCGAACAGCAACCTTCATAAATTGGTGTATGTTGCCGAATCAACTGCATTGCGAAAAAGTAGATCCAGCTGAATTTGCAAGAATTTTACCAAGAAAAAATGGGGAGGAGCAAACTTTTTCTTTTATAAAATCAGCAGAAGGAATACAACTTCATACCAGTGCCACAAGAAATCTGGATGGATATTCCTTATCTTATTTTAATCCAATACATACCGCATCTTGTGCAGGAGAACAAACTTTTGCATGGAAATATACTCAAATCATTTCTGTAGTTGATGATGTGCCACCGTCGATACTTCCTGGAAATACCAGGAAATTTAATTTAAGCGAGACAGATTGCCAGGCAACTATTCAATTTTCCTTTTATTGTAAGGATGATTGCTCAAATAATTCCTTCAAGGGACGAAGCGTTCAAATCAGAAAAAAGGATACAGGTTCCATAGTTAAAGACTTCAGTACTTTCCCTGGATATTTTAGATCTGATACCTGTCAACTACAATTAGGCGCTTTTCCTGAGGGTGAATATATTGCATCTGTTACAATAGCCGATGCATGTGGAAATACGACCAAAGGAAATATTTTTTTCACCGTTGAAGATAAATCAATTATTTCAGGAATTTGTGTTCTACAGCTAAATGCATCTCTAACTATGGAGGTTGCAGATAGCCCAGGTGTCACCATTCATTATAAAGATTTTTTACAAGATTCCGATTCAGGAATCAAAGATTGTTCAGGATCCGTACAATATTTTTTAGTGCGGGACACTTCCTCATTCAGACCACAAATTAACGCTACAGGTTATAAATCCATTCGATTGGGTTGTTCTGATGTAGAACAGGGATTAGTAACACTTCGATTGTATAAGATGGATTCCAGGGGGAATTACCATTTTTGCAAGGTTTATGTTAAGCTCAATGATCATTTAAATGTATGCAGTAATAAACTGACCAATATTGCAGGTAAAATCAGGTTGGCAAATGGATTTAATTTATCAGGATTTCAAGTGACATTGGCGGGCACCACTCATTATACCACAACAAATTCTGAAGGTATTTTCAAGTTTAGCGACTTAAATATGGACAAAAAATATACGCTAAACATTACCAAAGAAACTCAATATCTGGAAGGTGTGAGTACCTATGATTTATTGCTTATTAATAGGCACATTCTCGGCATAAAACCCATAATGAGTAAATTTGGAATGATTGCAGCAGATGTAAACAACTCGGGTAGTATAACCACACTGGATATGGTATTATTGAGAAAGATGATTTTACAGATTGAGAAAAAATTTCCAAATAATACTAACTGGCATTTTTTTGACAAAAATCAACAGGAAATTATATCCTTTTATCCGAAAGAGCCCTGGACCATAAATGAAATAAAAGGTGTTAAGACGGGAGATGTTTCAAGTGCGGAAGGATTAAGGTGAAAACATCGAATGAGGTTTTCAATATTTTTTAAATTAAATATTTTTTAAATAATTGACTATTAGCATATTAAAATAGGGGAAAATAAAAAGACAGATAGGGGAAATACCAATTCCCCTAATATAATTAGTTTTCTACATTTTAACCGAATACATTGCGGGCTTCAAATAAAAATATTATTTTAAAGACCACAGTATTATGAAAACAAGAAAAAACATTCTTTCCATTTTGTTTTTCGCCCTAGTTATTTTTAACCTAAGCGCTCAATCACCTGCTTTGGATGATAAATACAGAAGAAGCACTTTACAAATGGTTTTAATTGAATCTGAAAACTTCCCAAGTAAAGAGATAGTAATAAATTCCTGGAATAAAGCCCCCTTTCCTGACAAGTATAATAAGCATGGTGCACCATTTACCAATATAAACATTGCTGATATAAATCCGACCGATGATGATTTGCTCAAAGCTGGATTTTTAAAAGACACCGTTAAAGGAAAAGTAGAAATTTTAATTGCTGAAACGGCAAAAAAATCTTTACGATATTTAGATGATAAACAGACACTGGCTATCATTTTACCCAATGAAAAACAACTATATAAAATCAAGTTAGATAAATACATTGAATCGAATGATATAGCTAAAAAAGTGGTATCGAAATGGTTTAATATGAATGATAAAGGCAAATTTAACATGCAACTCATTCAGGAAAGAGGCTTATATAATGCGAGTGAAATAGAGGCGAATATTGCAAAGGGCCAAGCGAGAGGAATGGCCTCTTTAGGTGACGCTGGTGAACAATTGATTAATAACACCTTTGTCACATTTACCAAATTATCTTTTTATGCCAATGAACCAGTAGCCAGAGCGTTCGCTGATGCCTCTATTGCTGCCCTGGCAGGAAAGCCTCAGATTTTAGTTAAAGCTGCTACAAAACAAATTGAGGCAACCTATGAAAAAACCAAGGAAGGTTACACACTGCTATCAAAAACGTGGTTGTACAAACTTACCTGGAACGAAAGTATCGCCAATACTTTTTATGAAAAATTATGGGCAAATCCAGAGGCATTTAAAAAATCCAATATTTTCAAATTGGAATATGTAAGTGTTCAGTATAATCAGAGTTTAGTAACCTTTAAAGCGGGTGAAGCAAGAACTGAGGAACAAATAATTGACCTTGCACTCGTTAGAAACATTGACAATGCCTTTGCTGAACTTCAAAAAGATAACGATGTATTCAAGACAAAATCGCCTATTTATTCTATTGCGCCAATCACCGCAAAAATAGGAATGAAAGAGGGATTAGAAGGTGGCGAGACTTTTGAAGTACTTGAACTAACTTACAACGCTAAAACGGGTCTTACCTCCTATAAAAGTTTGGGTAAAATAAAAGCCGATGCTAATCTGGTTTGGGATAATCGATATAATGCCGATTACAAAACAGCTCAATATCTCGATAAAAATGGAGTTCCTTTGCCACCAGGCCTCGAAGGAACTAAATTTAGTGATTCCGAGAAAGTGCAAATTGGTATGTTAATTAAACAAATTAGGTAAGGTCCGGAAATAAGGTAAAATGAAGACATCGATAACTTATATTCACGTATTTCTTCTTTTGATATTAGGATTTAATATCAGCTATGGACAAGGAAAACGTAACAATGACGAAAATACACAAGCCTGGAAATATGAAATTGAAGGGATTGGAACGGGTGTTCAAGGCAGCTACCAGGTCAAAATCTGGTCTATCGGATCATCTCAGGAAGCTGTCATTGAACAAGCTAAAAAAAATGCAGTACATGCGATAATTTTTAAAGGATTTCCCGATAATAACCGAGTGAAAGGTCAGAAACCATTAGCTACAAATCCCAATCTGGAGCAAGAACAACTTGCCTTTTTTGACGAATTCTTTTTAAATGGTGGCAAATATCTAAAGTTTGTTTCTTTATTAGCAAATGGTAGTATCCTTCCCGAAGATCGTATCAAATTAGGTAAATCTGAATATAAAATTGGTGTAATTGTCTCGGTGAATAGCGCTGAACTTAGAAAGGATCTCGAAAATGCGGGAATTATCAAAGGATTAACTACCGGTTTTTAATCTTAGATGGAATGAAGAATTATTTACCAATATTTAGCATCCTTGTCCTTATTTTTTCTTGCCAATCGCAAAAAAATATTGCTGGAAATTATACTTACAAAACAGAATGTGCAGGAAATGCTGACGATGGCCATTTTTTATTAAAAGCCTGGGGAAAAGGGGTGAATAAAAAAGAAGCTTTAGAGGATGCCCGTAAAAATGCACTCAAAGATGTTTTGTTTTCAGGCGTTTTTACTGGTGATGCAGCCTGTGCAAGAAATGCGTTGTTGACAGAAGTTAATGCCATCGAAAAACATAAAGCGTTTTTTGAAAAATTCTTCGAGCGCAACGGAGATTATAAAGATTTCATCAAAGAACGAAAAAATGGGATAAACCCAAAATATGACAAGAAAAAATCCCGGTTCGGTGTTGTTTATGGTACTATTTTGATATTCAAACAAACCGAACTGGATATTTATTTGACGAAAAAAGGAGTAAAAAAGAGTTCTAATGACTAAGTTACATTGTCTTGCTATTATTCTGATGATGCCCTTCCTAAGCATTGGTCAAGCAAAAAAACCAACTTTGATGGTCGTCCCAAGCGATCTTTGGTGTAAAGAATATGGCTATTTAACTGAATTCAATAATCAGGGTACCAAAGTATTGATTCCCGATTATAAAAAAGCCTTGCAAGAAGATGCTAATTTAATTTTAGTCATCAGCAAAATAAATGAATTAATGGCAGACCGAGGTTTTCCGTTAAAAAACCTGGAATCTATCCTTAAATCCCTGGAAAATCAGTCAGCAGAGGATGCTCTTTTAATGAGTAGCGAAGGGGCAGAGATTAATGAAAATCCCATTGATAAGTTAAAGAAAGTAGCCAAAGCTGATATAATTATCCAGATGACCTATACTATTAAAAGTGTCGGACCTAAAAACACGGTAACTTTTAATCTACAGGGAATAGATTCCTACACTAATAAACAAATTGCAGGTTCATCGGGGACCGGAGCTCCATCGTTTACTGCCGAAATTCCTGTTCTTTTAGCAGAGGCCGTCGTTGCTAACATTGACCTTTATAATGTTCAACTTCAAAATCATTTTGACGACATGTTCGAAAATGGCAGGGAGGTAATACTCAGGGTTCTTACCTGGAATAATTGGGCACATAATCTTGAATCGGAAGACTTCGGTGGTGATATGCTTAGCAATATCATTGAAAATTGGGTACATGAAAATACCGTAAAAAATAGATTTAGTACCCTGGATGCCACAGAAAACATGATGGTCTTTGAGCAGGTTCGCATTCCTCTTTTCAATGAAAAAGGGCAAGCTACCGACACAAGACGCTGGGCATTCAACCTTAAAAAGTATTTAATGGATAAATTCCAAATTGAGTCTAAACTCATGATGAAGGGATTGGGTCAGGCGCAGTTAGTATTGGGCGACAAATAATATAAACATAATGAAACACAAATTATTACTCATTTTAATCATCTTCATTCCTTCATTAACAGGTATTTACTCGCAAAATAGTATAGACACTTTAAGTGATTTCAACCGAATTACCCTGCATAGTTATATTCCTCCTCAGGTAGAAGGTCTGACCCCGATTATTGAAAGTCAGTTGAATAACATCATAAATCAAATCATTGTAAAAAATGGATTTGGCGGTACATCAAATAAAAATCGATTTATTATAACCCCACATATCGATATTTTATCGAAAGAAATTACTTCTACCGCGCCGGCTATGCACGTATATACTATGCAAGTTTCCTTATATATTGCTGATGGTATCGAAGGAACACTCTTTTCTACCTATTCCAAAACTTTAAAGGGAGTTGGCCAAAACGAGACTAAAGCATATATCTCAGCTATTAATAATTTAAGAAATGCTGATTCTGGGTACACAGAATTTTTACAGCAAGGTAAAAATAAGATTATTGAATATTACACCTCAAAATGTCAGTTTATTCTAACTGAAGCCCAGGCAAATGCCGAAAAACGCGAGTTTGACCAAGCTATAGCCTCACTTACAGCTATTCCCTCCGTTTGTAAAGAATGTTACGAAAAAGCACAGGATCTATCCATAGAGATTTTCAAGAAAAAACTTTCCTTTTCTTGTGCCCAAAGTTTAACGCAAGCACAAGCAGCAATAGCACAAGATAAATGGGAGGATGCGGCTCAATTTATTTCTTTGTACACCCCTGATATGGACTGTTACCCAGAGGTCATTAAGTTATTAAATAAAATTTCAGCTCACCACTGTGCGGTAAATTTAGGTGGGGCAAAAAGTGCCTGGGCCACAAGAAATGTTGAAGCAACCGCTGAATTTCTATCAAAAATTCCTACTGATTCAGATTGTTCCTCCGATGCAAAATCTATTATGAATAGTATTTCAGGTAGTCTCGATGCCGCTCAAAAGAAAAGTTGGGACTTGGCTTACGAAAAATACAATAGAAATCAGGTTTTAAATGAAACCAGACAAAGTTCAGATCTAGCGATGAAAAATCGGGAGATGGGTTTTAAAGAAAAACAGTTATATGATCTCAAAAAGAGGCAAATACAAGCCGCAAAGGAAGTGGGCATAGCTTTTGCCAAAAATCAATCCAATAATGTTTCGTACAATCTAAGAGATTGGTGGAAATAAAAGAAATTGGTCTAAGAAGATGCCCAGTTCTGTTGCCTTTATACCGCTTAATATTTTATAAAGCCCTTCACCTCTTCCTTATTTCCATTTTTACAATGTATGAAATAATGGCCTGAGGCCAGGTGATGAAGGGAGATTTTCTCGGAAATGGTAGATTCTGTGGTATTGTAAATGGATTGCTGTTGCACCATTTTTCCATCTTGCTGTATTATTTTTATGTGAATTGGATGAGGGTTGGCGGTAATTTCCAAATGTAAAATTTCAGCTATTGGATTACCCATAATCTTAAAAAAGGACATTTCCTCTTTTCTGAATTCTCTCGTTGGCGTCTGCACAGACGAGGAATTTAGTCTTAATAACAAAGGATAATGGTCTGAGGTGGTGGTAGCATATTCAGGAATCCATTGGACTATTTCTTCCAGCATTTGGGTACTGCCTTTTACATATCTATTTTCTAACTCATTGGAAATCATTACGTGGTCAACGACATCCTGATAACCTATCACAGAATTATATTTTGCTCTACTTAAAGGCAAACTCAACGCCAAATAGCGGTCTGCATCGATAGAATCCTTTACTATATCGTCATAAGATGATAACCGCGATGCTGTACCCTTAGAAATAGTTTCATCCAGATCATCATTATAATCACCGATGATCATAACATTTGCCTTACTAAATTGTTGATCTAAAGTATCTTTCAGTTCTTTTGCACCCACCTTTCTTCTAAGGAAATCTTGTTCAGTGTCCCCCGATTTTCCATGAAGCCCTATGAGATACAATGGCTCCTGAAATCCTTGAAATGTGCTGGAATTTTTAATTTTTGCCTCCATAAGATAAGGTAATCTGCCGCTGGCCCAATTTGCATAAGCCGTTGAGCTATTCCTTAGTAAACCTCTAAATTGAACCGCTTCAACGAGTGATTTCCTGAAGACGTAAGCTATTTTTTGACCAGATGGATAATTAGAACTTAGTGAGTCTGTCGCATTGGAACAATAATCGGAAATAGAAACGCCATAACCATCCAATGATTGAATCATTCGCCGAAACCTTTGTACATCAACCACTTCGATGAATACATAGATATCTGCATCTAATCTATTCATGGTTTTTTTTATGTTTTGCTCGGCCAGATCGTCATCTTTAGGTCCAAAACCATTCGCAGGATTCCCAAACCAATTGATATTCCAGCTTACTATATCCAGGGTATTTTCTGCCGGAATGGTATTACCATTTACTTCAACAGCAAATAATTCTGAATTATCAGCTATAAAAAATATTTTACCCCTATCTGAAACATTAGGTGTTTTTTGGTTATAACGAATAAATAAAGAAGGCAAAATGCCACTTAATTCCGCTGGATTTATGGATATTTCTGTTGAAAAAGTCTTATTATCTCTTGAAACTTCAAAATAAGGGCTTGCTTTTATGACTATGTTGGAAGTCAGATTCAATATTTGATAATTTATCTCTTTTGCATCAGTTGCGACACCAGCTTTTGCCTTATCGAAAGTAATCAAATTGAGGCTGTGCAAAACACCAATGGGTTTTGCCTGACTCATCAAATTTATAATTTTAACCTCGTCCAAAAACAGTTGACTAGCTCCCATTTCTGCATTGGATAAATATTTAAAGGCGATATAAGTATTGGCAGATTTATACTTAGTGATATCCAAAGAGGCAATCTGCCGCCAATTTTCATCTCTTAAAGTAGGATAAATTACCTCTAACTCCTTCCAGTTATTTGAACCAGGTTCAGGTCTGGAAGCCTGATTTACAGCAATATACACTTTCAAAGGCATCCCTTTAAATCTACTTTTAATCACGAAGGATATGGAAGGATTTGTATAAAGCGACAAATCGAGGGAGGGTGAAATGAGCCAATCATTATTATCTCTGCCACCAATGCCCGGCGTAAAACCATTTATGACCACACCATTATTTGATGGATAACCATCGGAGTTGCAACGCCAGGTGCTGTCTCCCAGTATGTTAGCCACTTGCCATTCGTCGATTAAAAATGAACTACATTTATTAAAGGAATACTCATAAATAGGCCAGTCATTGGTTGTAAAATTCCAGATTTCCTTGTTATTAATACCAGGAAATGTATTTCCCGACACATCAGAAAATAATCCTGCTGGTATTTCAACATCATAAGTTGTAGATAATTTGAGGTTTCCTACCTGGAAAGAGGCTGTATTTCCAGCAATGTTGATTTGACTAGAGGGAATAACAGAAGCTATTTCGCGAGTATCTGATTTGCGTATAAGAATATTTCCACTTCCAATTTTTATTGTTTTTGAAAAGGAAATACTGAAAGACGATATAACATTTACCCCCTTGGCCATATTTTTTGGAAAAAGAGAAAGTATGGTAGGATTTTCGTTGGTACTAGCGCCTAAAATAGCTTCCATTTTAAAGTCCTCTATTCCCAAAGCATCATCGGCACCAGTCGCATTAAAGTCTTTCCATCTCAGATAAAATTTCTGACCAGGTTCAATATTTAAATCCTTGATAAGAAAAGTAATAAGCACTTTATTCTCTGGCAAATTACCATTTAACGGACCTACTGCTCCTGCTTTTACCGGAGCAATCAAATCGAGAGAATCTATATCCTTCCAGGTTCCATTTGATAAATTAGTAGCATCGAAACTAATCTGAAAATCCAATCTATCTATTCTATTTAATGCACCAAGCCGCCATTGTTCTCCCGTATAAGTTACTTTTAATCCTGAAAAAGAAGAAGATGTAGCATTGGTAAAACCAACGCCAAGAGTAGAAATTAAAGAACCAGATTGAAGGCAACCAAGTGAACGATCCTCTTCATCTATCACACCAAAACTGTAGGTATCCCCTGAATTTGCTGTTCCATTAGATGCTGTGTATAAACCATTTGCATTCGTTCCGGACTCTTCGAGCAACCAGCCAGTGGGAAGAACATTACTATTGCCCGTTTTTACCAGCGTATTAAAATTTTCCAGATAATTACTTTGGCTTAACTTAATTTGAGCTAAAAGTGGCACTGTAATTAAAGAGCAAAAAGTAAAAATGGCTAAAGAAGTGATGCCTGAATATTTCATTTTATAGGTGTATCTTTAAAAAAAAAATAAAGATATCAACCTATGAGATAATTATCCTTTTTAAATGAATTATTAACCAAAACTTAATAAAAAATTAAGCTGTTCATACATTTCAAATAGTCAGTGGGGCTCAATATGTATGAGTACATGACCAAGTTGCGGTATTTCAGCCCTCAAGGTATCTTTTAGTTGATGCGCTAAATTATGCCCATCTGTTACAGAAATAGAACCATTAACCTTTGCGTGTAAATCAACATGATAAATCATTCCTACTTTTCGAATAAAACATTTTTCGGTAGAAATGATGCCTTCCACTGTCAAAGATATCCTTCGGATATCCTCCACAAGATCATCATAAAAATGCTCATCCATGATTTCGCCTAAAGCAGGTCTGAAAATCAGGTAACTATTGTAAAGGATAAATCCTGAGGCGAATAATGCAGCCCAATCATCTGCCGATTCATAACCTTTTCCTAACATTAAAGCCATTGAAATACCAATAAATGCTGCAATAGAGGTAATGGCATCACTCCTATGATGCCACGCATCGGCCTTTAAAGAAGAACTATTAGTTTCTTCACTTTTTTGGATTACAATTCTAAAGGACAGTTCCTTCCAGGCAATAATTAATGCCAAAACAATAAGCGTCCATTTTTCAGGTAAAGCATGAGGATTTCTTATATTTTGGATGCTTTCGTGTGCAATGAATGTGGCGGAGATTACTAAAAAGCCCACCAATAAAAAGGTAATTAAAGGTTCAATTTTTCCATGACCATAAGGATGATTCTTGTCTGCAGGTTTATTGGCATATTTCAATCCAAATAACACCAAAATGGAGGAAAATATATCCGTGGTTGACTCAATAGCATCGGCAATGAGCGCATAAGAATTTCCAAAAAAGCCAGCGATGCCTTTAATAAGAGCTAAAAAAAAATTCCCAACAATACTAAATACAATAGTATTTATGGCTTTCTTTTCATTACTTAAGGTTGTCTCAAACATGAGGGTAATTTAGTCTTTATGTTGGAAAAATTTCCTCCAATGAAAAACTTAAATCAGGAAAAATGCGGGAATATAGGATATCAGGGGAATGAACAGCTGGAAGACCTACAAATTTGCCTTCTTCATCTAGTAAATATGGCAAAACAAAGGAATCAATGGGATGAAAAATCCAATATTCTCTTACCCCCGCCAATTCATACACCTCAAATTTATCTTTCATATCTCTTCGGCTATTACCTGGCGAAAGAATTTCCACTACTAAATCCGGTGCCCCTTTTGCTCCCTTCTGATCTAATTTTTCCTGGTCACAAAAAACAGATAAGTCTGGTTGCACTACTGTGGTATATTTCCCTTTCTTGATGTCGACGGGTAATCTGACATCAAAGGGAGCGGGAAAATATTCGCATGATTTTGATTGAAAAAAAATACCAAATAAGGTATTTAGGTTTCTGATAACCGTCTGATGAAGCCTATTAGGCGCAGCCATAGGTAAAACCTTACCAAAAATAAGTTCTACCCTTTCGGTGAATAGCCATTCATAATAATCATCATACGTATATTCTACTGTGCTGTCACAAACCTGACTAAGTTGGGTGATTTTTTCCTTGTACATATTAATTTTTTTGAATGTATATAAAACTTATTGAAAAATTTCTTCCAAGGAAAAACTTAAATCAGGAAAAATGCGGGAATACAGGATATCGGGGGAATGAACAGCTGGAAGACCTACAAATTTGCCTTCTTCATTTAGTATATATGGCAAAACAAAGAAATCAATGGGATGAAAAATCCAATATTCCCTCACCCCTGCCAATTCATACACCTCAAATTTATCTTTCATATCTCTGCGGGAATTGCCTGGCGAAAGAATTTCAACTACCAAATCTGGCGCCCCTTTTGCTCCCTTCTGATCTAATTTTTCCTGGTCGCAAAAAACAGATAAATCAGGTTGAACTACCGTGGTATATTTTCCTTTCTTGATGCCTACCGGTAACCTGACATCAAAGGGAGCGGGATAAAATTCACATTGTTTATCTCGAAAAAAGACGGTAAAAACGTAATAAAGATTTTTCGCAATTATTTGATGAATCCTATTTGGCGCAGCCATGGGTAAAACCTTACCAAAAATAAGTTCTACCCTTTCGGTGAATAGCCAATCGTAATAATCATCATAAGTATATTCTACCGTGCTGTCACTAACCTGACTAAGTTCGGTGATTTTTTTCTTGTACATATTAATTTTTTTGAATGTATATAAAGCTTATTGAAAAATTCCCTCCAATGAAAAACTTAACTCAGGAAAAATACGGGAATACAGGATATCAGGGGAATGAACAGCTGGAAGACCTACAAATTTTCCCTCTTCATTTAGCAAATAGGATAAAACAAAGGAATCAATGGGATGAAAAATCCAATATTCCCTAACCCCCGCCAATTCATACACCTCAAATTTATCTTTCATATCTCTGCGGCTATTCCCTGGTGAAAGAATTTCCACCACCAAATCTGGCGCACCTTTTGCTCCCTTCTCATCTAATTTTTCCAGGTCGCAAAAAACAGATAAATCTGGTTGCACGACCGTGGTATATTTCCCTTTCTTGATGCCAACTGGTAATCTGACATCAAAGGGAGCGGGATAAAATTCGCAAGGTTTACCTTTAAAAAAAAGAAGAAATATCCCTGTTAGATTTCTTGCAATTGTTTGATGAATCCTATTTGGCGCAGCCATGGGTAAGACCTTACCAAAAATAAGTTCTACCCTTTCGGTGAATAGCCAATCATAATAATCATCATACGTGTATTCTACCGTGCTTTCACAAACCTGGCTTAGCTCAGTGACCTTTTCTTTTACTTCCTTTACATTTTTCATTGCTATATTTTCAGCAATGTAACTATAATAGGATGAGAAGTCAAGGACAGTTTACCAATAATATCAATTAATTAATTTATTGATTATCCTCTGAATTTTTTAATTTTTTGGGATATCTGCCTGCCTTTTTAAGCGCATTTGAAATGATGTATTCCAATTGACCATTGGTACTTCTGAATTCATCTTCCGCCCATTTTTCCAATGCTTCGGAAATAGCCGGATCAATTCTAAGGACAAATGCTTTTTTTGTTGCCATTTCAATGAAGAGTACCTGTATTTATCACTGGTTTAACTGAATCGTCTGCACATAATACGACCAATAAATTACTTACCATGGATGCCTTTTTATCATCATCGAGTTCAATAATATCCTTTTCCTTAAGTGATTCCAAGGCTAGTTTAACCATCCCTACAGCACCCTCAACAATTTTTTGTCTTGCGGCAATGACGGCAGTGGCTTGTTGTCTCCTCAACATAGCACTGGCAATTTCAGGAGCATAAGAAAGATTAGAAATTCGCGCTTCGATGACTTCAATGCCTACTAAAATTAACCTTTCAGCTATTTCGGTTGCCAGTGTATGATTAATTTCATCAATGCCCGATCGCAAACAAATAACATCAGGTTCAGACTCATCAATATTATCATAAGGATAAGTATGAGCTAATTTTCTTAGGGCAGATTCCGTTTGAATTTTAATAAATCTTTTATAAGATTCTTCCGGATTATTTTTTCCAATACCTGTTGATGGATTAATATCCTTTAAAGTTTCCAAATCAAAAACAGCTTTATAAGTGTCAATCACTTTCCAAACTACGATAGCACTGATTAAAATAGGATTTCCTTGCTGGTCATTAACCTTAATCACCTCCGATTCTAAATTCCTAATACGAAGGGATACCTTTTCTTTATTGTAGAACGGATTAATCCAGAAAAAACCATTTCCTTTTACTGTCCCAATATATTTTCCAAAAAATATAAGCACTCTACTTTGGTTAGGTTCAATGGTAAATAATCCGATTAGCCATATTATACCTACTATAGGCAATAAAAACAACACGTGTATTTCCCCCGTAAAAACCATAATAATGGGAGAGAGGATCATTCCAATCCCTAGAAATAAATGTAAAAAACCATTGTTTGCTAATGTTAGCTCTTTTTCCATGTTGATATCATTTTAATATCACAAAGATACTAAATAAATTGAAAGTACAAATATTATTTATAATCTTCCCTGACTGGTGAAAAAGTATCCATTATTTTACAATTCGTCAAAGCCCTTCCTCCATGTGGAATATTAGATGGAATAACACAAATACTCCCCGGGAGGCAGTGAAACGTTTCCTCGCCTACGACTAGCTCAAATTCGCCCTCTAAAACCTGTGTCGTTTGTTCATGAATGTGGGAGTGCATGGGTAATATTGCGTCCTGCTCAATTTCCCAAAATCCAATAGACAAGTTTTCGGTATGCACGAAACGACCGTGAAAGCCTTTAATAATTTCCTTTGTGGGTAGGGAAGAAATATCAATTTTCATAAGTTATTACCTTTTTATAAATGAATCATTAAAATTATTTAAATTTAGGTAGGAAGCACATATAAAACACCTATAATGACAAATAAAACCATCGACCGTTACCTTTCCCTGGATGTATTTCGGGGATTTATCATGTTTTTACTGATTGCAGAATTTACAGGAATATTTGATTCCCTCATCGATGAAAAAAATCCAATACCCTGGTTGGCTTCATTTAGCCATCAATTTCATCATCATCCCTGGCACGGGCTTTATTTTTGGGATTTAATTCAACCATTTTTCATGTTTATGGTAGGTGTTTCCATTCCATTTGCCGTGAAAAACAGAAAAGCGAAAGGAGAAACTGACAAAGAAATATGGAAGCATGCTCTTCAGCGCAGTTTTTGGTTATTATTTTTAGGATGGGCGCTATATTGTATTGGGCCGGGAAAAATAGTCTTTAAGTTTCAAAATGTACTTGCCCAATTATCCTTAACCTATTTAATTGCCTTTTTATTAAAGGATTTTAATAGAAACATACAACTCATCATTTCCATATTGCTGCTCATCTTAACAGAAATTTTGTACAGAAATTGGCAAATAGAAGGCTTTAATGAACCCTTTTCACCGAGTAAAAATTTTGGCACCTGGTTAGACTTACAATATGGGGGAGCAGATATAAGAGGCAGCTGGGTTTCATTCAACGCAATACCAACTGCGGCCCATACGATTTGGGGAATGATGACAGGTATTTGGTTACTTCAGAATGAACCGAAGGGTTCCATCCTAAAAAATCATTTACCTTTAATTCTTTCCGGCGGACTTTTGCTTTTGGCTGGATATTTGGGTGATTCCTTTACCCCAATCATTAAACGGATTAGCACCTCCACTTTTGTTTTTGTAAGTGGTGGCTATACTTTATTGTTGCTGGTATTTTTTGAATGGCTGGTTAGAACTATAAAATGGAATGCATCTTTTTCCCTTTTACAGTATATCAGCATGAATGCGCTTTTCATCTACCTTTTTGCGCATATTGGTGGCGGAGAGTTGATTGAATCCTGCATTCTACCTTTTTCAAATGCCTTATTAAAATGGAGTGGCACTTGGTTTAGTGAACTGGTTTTACAATTGTTGGTTTTGTCCGTTTTTGTTCTTATTTGCAAATGGATGTTTGATCGAAAAATATTTTTAAAGATATAAGAGAGGTGGCGACGATGGCGTGGCTATGCGAGTATGTGATGGAAGTACATCCCGTAAATATAAGTTTTGAATCAGGATTTTCAGGATTTCGAGGATTACAGTGGACGTCTTTGGATTAAGTAAAATGTTCATTTATAGAGGATTACTTATAATCCCTACCTTTCGCCGATGCGATGACGCATCGGCGGAAGGCTTCGAAGTGAAAGAACAATCTAATAATTACCTTACTATTCGAACTAACGTCGTTATAATTAATCCTATAAATCTTGAAAATCCTGATTCAAATCCCCAGGTGAAAGCGGGTGAAATTTATATTGAAACCTGTCGGGATGGATAGCCCGACAATGGTGTGCATTGTTCCATAAATAGGGGAATGTGCCTGTATAATAAAAGGGCAACCGCGAGGTTCGCCCCTACATGGCATATAATATAATCTCCTTGTTGTTAACTATATGTACTTCCCGGCGGATGCGGTCTTCCCATGATAATTCTACCGCGCTTTTCTTTTCGAGAAACACCATATATCCTGTTTTTTGACCTAATCTATCCAAGTATCGGGCTAATTGTTGAATACCTTGGGGTTCGGAACGCACGTCGTGATGCATTTTTATTTCTATCGTTATCACCTGTGATTTCCAGAATATGACTAAATCTGTCCGTCCATTCCCCGTGTCCATTTCTCTTTCGATGCGCCCTCCCCCATTGATAATCCGTTGCAAAAAAGCCATTAAAAATAATTGATGTCCCGCTTCTTTATATTTATATCTATCAATCCAAGATTCTGAATTCCATCGGTAAAAATCAGTGAATGCGTCCAGTAATTTGTCCATATTCAGCGAGCCGTCCTTATTTAGGTACCAAATCGTTTGCGCGATATCCTGATTAATACTAACAGAAAATCCTATGGTTAAGATACGGGTTATGATTTCTCTATATATCGGATTGGCAAATTGGATGGGATTCCCTGTGCTAATAATACCTAAATCGCAGCAATAACGGATAGCATCATCTGCTCCATCAAAGGCAGGAGAATCACCCGTGATGATACTCATAATAGTGAGTCATATTTGGGAATAATCTATCTTGTCCGCCAAGCTGTCCAGGTGCATTTGGCGCTGTTCGATGAGGCGCTCCTTGGCCAGATCAATCAAGTCCAGAGTGATTTCGCGTGCATAATCGTTATTGAGCATCTCGCTTACCACCTCATTAGCCAGCGCGTTCGTTAACCAGGGTTGTCCACCCGAATAGGCATATAATTTTTCTAATACCTCTTCAGAAAAAACCTGACCAGTATCCTGCGTATGTTGGTCCAACAATCCTCGTACTTCTTCTTTCGAAAATGCAGGTAAGAAAAAAGATTCTGCTATTATATTAAAAATGGAACCTGATCCTATCGAGGGAATATTCGCCAGGGAAGGTGTACGAAAATCACGGATATCTCGCAGGCCTACTAACGCAATAGATTGAGGAAAATGTTTGGGCCGGGTTTGAAAACCATCCCTTAATTGACGTAAAGTAGAAATAAGTACGTCGTCATAGAGAGCATCCACCTCATCAAGCAATAAAACCAAGGGTTTATCAAGAAAACGACTCCAGTCAGTCAGATAATTCCTAAGTAAAATATTGCTAGAGGAATAACTATTCGGATTTGGTGGCATTAAATCTGGGGGTAAAAAAACTTCTGCAGTCAAATACAAAGATTGTATGAACACCTCATTTGCCGTTTCCACGGTGATACTGTTATAACCCGCTGATTCCAAAGAACATACCACAGACACATAATTCCCTTCCTTATTTAAACGATGAGCCAAAGCATGTAAAAAAGTGGTTTTACCTGTTTGCCGGGGAGCATGAATAAGAAAATATTGCATGTCTTCAATCAAAACATGTATGTCGTCATACATATTCCTAAATGGATCTACCATGTAGTGCCTTTCAGCGTTACACAGACCTGTGGTGTTAAAGATTCTTCTCATTTTGTAAAGATACGCCTTTTTGGTGTGGGGTGTGCGATCAAGTTGAGGCGATCGTTAGGAATTGAGTGCGCAGCAGCGTATGGTTTTTGAATCAGGATTTCGAGGATTGCAGTGGTCGCCTTTGGATTAAGTGAAATGGTCATTTATAGAGGAATACTGTTAATCCAGGCCTTTCGCAGATGCGTGACGCATCGGCGAAAAGAAGAGTATAAAGAAATCCTATACAAATAAACCATTACACCCAAACTGACGACGTTATAGTTAATCCTCGAAATCCTGTAAATCCTGATTCAAAACCAGGTGAAAGCGGGTGAAATTTACATTGAAACCTGTCGGGGAGAAGACGCGAAGCATCGCGTCTCTACAGGGTATTCAAAAACCTTATCAACTGGATGACCTGATGCTGGGTTCCATTGTTCCTTAAATACGGAAATTTATCTGTATTATGAAAGAGCGAATGCCATTCGCCCCTAAAATTATGGTATATTATTTTGCAACTATGCTAAAAGTAAACCCTCCCTAAATACCCAGCTTCAACCCAATATTTGCTGAAACAAAGGCAAAAATTCCTTTATTTGGGGGTCATCCAGGCTAAAGGGTATATCTATTTTTGGTAGCTCTTGTTTTGATTTGGTCACCTTTTCCCATATTTCTTGTTTCGCCCCAGCATTAAATAAGGAGAAAGTGCGTCTGAGCAGGGGCAGGACTTCAGGAAAATGGTCTTCTTTAATATCCATAATCCATTGGTTGATTAAATCAAACATTTCCTGCTGATATTGCAATAAATACACCCCTCTTTTGAAAAAGCCTTCCAACCAGGCGCCTACTTGCAAAGGTTCATTCCCTTTTGAAAAAATCAAGGTCATTTTTGCCAGAATAAAATCTATGTCTAATCTATCTCTTTCCAGTAAAAGTCTCATAACCAATCCATTAATTCTCATATTTACACCGTCTAACTGGGCTGTAGTCAGAAGGGCATTTTCCCAAAGAGAAACAAATTCATTTCCTTCCAATAGATAAATGGCGGCGTGAGCATCGGATATTTGCTGCTCCATTATTTCCGCCGGCTCGTCGGCCAATTGATACGTTGCCTGGGGGAGCCCCGAACAAATAGCCGGAATGATGGTATTCAGCCATTGATATAATTTTTCCGGATAAACCGTTCGGTGGCTCGGATACCGCATAATTCTCACTAAAATAGGCAGCGATTGCAAAAATTGAGAAATATCAGGAATGTCCACCGCCAGGGATCGCATTTTCAAAGAAAGAGTATCTACCAAGTTTTCAATGCCTGCAAGCATACATTTTTCCAAATAATGCACCAGCGTCAAGGTATCTGAAGCATTTTGGATAGCCGCCTCCATCTTTTTCTCAGCGGCCCCGGCAATCGTATTTCCCCACATACCATTATCAATCAGTTCTATGGTATAAATGGGCCTCCATTTTAATCGCCAGTTTTCATGAAAACCTCCTTTCACCTGATCAGAAACGGCCTCTAAAGTACCCCAGGGAATATCTAAAATATTGAGTTGATGTAGTAAAAGACTAGCCATCCGATTGGCATTTACCCTCACATCTAATTGCTTCCGAATGCTCTGTGTACTCTCAAATTCATTTTTTAATCGCGCTGTTTTTATTTGTTTATTTAAATCCGATTGTAATGGAGTCTGAGGGATATTTGCAGGAACTTGACCCACTTTATCACCAATAATCCATTTAGACTGAATTTTAGCTATTAAAATATCTTTAGGTAATTGAAGAACAGATTCCAGGGCCAATTGGAGTTCGTCCAGGCCTGCGTCTGGTTTATCTCTTAAATAGGAAAGATTGTAAGACAAGGCTAAAATAGCTTGCAAATGGGCTGGAGAAACATCAAATCCCTCTTTTCTGAACAATTTTGCAATGTGAATGAGCCAAATAGATGGTGCATCTACTTGATGGTTATATAACATTTCGTACCATGCAGGAGCCAATACGCCGGCTCCGTACCCTGATTGTCTGGCTAATCGGTCGTAACTCCATGGAATCCAGGTTCCTGCAATTTTAACTTTTGATAAACCGGTGAGCAGTGATTTGTCCTGTTTAGCCGTTATTTTGTTCCATTCTAATAAAGCTGGTATATGCCATGCACCGCAAACAACCGCTATTTTATTATAGTTTTTCGCCATTTCGCTTCTAATCAGCTGACGCATCCAGGCTTCCCTTAAAAGCGTTTCCCTAGATTCTGTTCTATTTAGCTGACTCCTCACTTCAATCATTACATCCTGAAGACCTTTAAAAACGTCTTCGTCTTCTCTTATTTGTTCGAAGGTATGTTCCCACCACCGTTCACTATCCGTATAACCCGATAATTGAGCCACCTGAGAGAGCGGATCCTTAACATAATCATCGCGGATAATTTCAGTTTCCTGCGAAAGCGGCAGCATAAAAGCAGCGGGCAAATCGAAGGGAATTAAGGGAATACCTTTGTTATTGGCAAAGGAGATGGCGATCCATTCTGGCGAAAAATGAGCAAATGGGAGAATGAGACTATTTTTAAGTTGAAGTGGCTCATAAAGAAGGAGCGCAATGGGCGGAATTAGACCCGGATCATTAACCGACGCAAATAAATCGCTTGTTTCGGAAGGAGCTTCAATTATAATAGCATCTGGCTGCCATTTTTCAAGAAACCGAAGCATTCTTCTGGCAGAGCCTGGCCCGTGGTGCCTAATGCCAAGGAACTGAATTTCAGTCACTGACATTTACAATAATTCTCTGCAGGCCCGGTAGAGATCTTTCCATCCGTCTCTGTCTTTGACCACTAATTGCAAATAATCTTTCCAAACGGGCAAATCATTATGTGTGTCTTTGACAATGGCGCCGGAAAGAGCGGCAGCAATATCTGTTGCTTTCAACTGCCCATTTCCAAAATGATAGGCCAGCATTTGACCACTATAAACAACTTCAATAGCTTCGGCGGTGCTTAAAGTTGAGGAAGGGGATTTCAATTTTTGCTGACCATCAATGGTTTGACCATTTCTTAATTCTCTAAAAATGGTGACAATTCTCTTTATTTCTTCCGTTGGAGTCGGGAAAGATTCCATTCCCAACTTTTTAACCGATTGCTCTACTCTATTTTTTATGATCAATATTTCTTCCTCCATCGTCTCGGGCAAAGGCATATAAACCATATTAAATCGTCGTCTTAATGCACCGGATAATTCATTTATTCCTCTGTCACGATCGTTCGCCGTAGCAATTAAATTAAAACCATTCTTTGCCTGAAGGGTATCATTCAATTCCGGAATGGGCATTATTTTTTCTGAAAGAACGGTAATAAGTGCATCCTGAACTTCAGCGGGCAAGCGGGTTAATTCTTCTATTCGCACTAAAAGACCTTGCTCCATGGCATGAAAAACGGGGCTTGGCACTAAAGACTGCCTGTCAGGTCCATGGGACAAAAGCCTGGCATAATTCCAGGTATATTTTAATGCCTCCTCGCCAATACCCGCTGACCCCTGCACTAAATAACCTGAATGACCACTGATAGCTGCTGCCAGATGCTCGGCAACCCAGGTTTTTGCCGTTCCCGGCACACCAACGAGTAAGAGCGCGCGATCTGTGGCTAAAGTGGCTACTGCAACCTCAATTAAGCGTCTCGAACCTATGTATTTTGGCGAAATAATAGTACCATCAGACAGTGTTGCCCCCATAAGATATTGGACAACAGCATGTGGCGACAATAACCAGGAAGGCGGCCTCGGCTTTGAATCCTCCTGTTTTAGTGCCAGTAACTCATCTTGAAAAATACTTTCCGCCCGAGGTCGAAGGATTTCACCCATCTGAAATGGATTTTAGTTAGGTTTACTTACTAAAACGGCATCGGATAGACTGTATATCAGACGATTAATATCATTATCGTTTAAACTTAATTTTCCTTTAATGGTGATGGATTCTGCCGTATATTTAATAGGTTCCTGAGAAAACACCTCCATAACCGTTTCAGGTCCGGCGCCGCCACAAAAGAAACACATACTGTAAGGGAAAGCTGAAAACACAAATTCCTTATGATTTTTATACCCCTCCACTGGAATGATATATCCCTTTATTTCAACAGTTTTACCTTCAAGCACCTTTATTTCCTCACTAAAAATGGGTACATCGACCTTAAAACCCAAAGATTCGTCCATCACTTTTTTGTAAGTGATTTTACCTAAGGTCTGCCACAGATTTTTTGCTCCCTGAGCAGAAAGAGAAGTAGATGAAAATACAAAAAATAATCCTGTAACCAGAATAGAACATTTTAACGCTTGCCTTATCATAATTTTTTGTTTATCCTTTATTGTCAGCCAAAGTGGCATGAATATCTGTTTTACTTGCTTGAAAAGCAGGAATAATGGCGGCTATGATACCAATAACCAAAGATCCGCCAAAAATATATATTTCCTCCTTTAGAAAAATAGCCGCCGAAAAATCATACCGATAACTTTTCTCCAAAAAATCGGCCAATAAGACCATCGAGCCATGACTTAGAGCAATACCACAAAAATACCCTAAGACAGCGATGATAATTCCTTCAAAAATAATAAGCTGAAAAAGGAAACCCGGACGTGCGCCTAATGTTCTCATAACGGCCAATTCATATTTTCTTTCTCTCAGAGAACTAAACAAAGAAATAAAAATACTTAATCCTGAAACGAAAATTATTAGTAAAGCCATCGCTTTTAAGGCCTCCTCGCCTACGCCAAGCAAGGTATATAATCGATTAATTTCAATGGCTGGCGTGGCTGCCTGAAAATTAGTATTTTCATTAATATTCCTTGCCATATTTAAGGCTTGAATATTTCTTCCCTTAAATTTTACCAATAAGGAAGTAATACTTTTATCTTCATAAGATGTTAAAGGCAAATCCTCAGAATGCTCCGCCTCGTCATGTTCATGTTCATGTTCATGTTCATGCCCCGCCTCGTCATGGTCATGGTTATGCTCCGCTTCATTATGTTCATGTTCCGTAGATTCTTCTGCTTCATGGGAATGCTCATCGTGGACTGCCCAGATACTTTGCGTTTTAGTTACAATAAGTTGATCAATGACAGAGCCAGTTTTTTCCAGTATGCCCACTACTTTAAAAGGAGCGGCATCTTCGTGGACCAAATTCTCGTCCTCAATAAGACCATGAGAACTTTTAAATTCATCGCCAAGTTTTATATTTAGATTTTTAGCTACGGTTGCGCCCACCACAACCTCCATATTTTCCTCAAAAAGCTTACCATCGGAAAATTTTGCCGCGTATAAATCGATAAATCCAGTGTTTGTACCAACTATTCTATACCCTCTGTGACTATCGCCCAAAGAAAGGGGAATGGCACTTTTAAAAATAGGATGTTTAGGATTCAGGAATGCTTTAGATTCTGAAACAGGCATATTTCCCGTAGGGGCGTCCAAATGGTATAAACTACTTAATATTAGCTGCAAAGGACTGCCTTTAGCACCAATAACTAAATCTATCCCCGCAAAATTCTTTTCAAACTTATCTTCCAACTGGACATTCACCAATAAAAGCAAAGAGATGAGGCCAACCCCCAATGCGAATAGCACCAGATTCAGGACTAAATTTAGCGGTTTATTCAGAATGTTTTTCCAACTTAAATGCAAAATACTCATAGACTACTCTTTCAATTCTCCTTACAAGAATCCCTATTTTAATAATAATTGTTTATGAAAAGCAGAAGTCAATCGGTTATCATGCGTAACCACAAGCAAAATCGCCTTTACCGCCTCTGCCGATTCCTTAAGTAAATTTTGCACTTCAGTACTATTTTTGTCATCCAGTGCCGAGGTAGGTTCGTCTGCCAAAATCAACCGGGGCTGATTAACAACAGCGCGGGCAATCGCTACCCTTTGCTGTTCCCCCGCACTTAATCTATTGGGTTTTTGATTTGCCTTATGCGCTATTTGTAATCTTTCCAAAAGATCCATTATCTTCTTTTTGTCTAAAGATTTCCCACCCAATTGCTGTGTCAAAAGTAGATTTTCCATAACGGAAAGAGACTGAACCGCATGGGCCTTCTGAAAAACAATACCTATGTTTTCCCCTCTGAATTTATCTAATCTGGCGGCTGAAATAGTAGCATAATTAAAGTCACCTAACGTTACATTACCTTCGGTTGGCGATAATAATCCACCTAAAAGATGCAATAAAGTAGTTTTTCCCGAACCAGAAGGACCGAGAATTAACCATTGGTCACCTTGTTCTGCCGTAAAATCAGGAAACCGAATGGGGGTAGATCCTGAATATTGAAAGGATAGATTTATTGATTTAAGCATAAGGGCAAAGATACATTTTGAATATCAAAGTTACACAAACCTCAATGAAGGATTATATTTCTTTTTTCTTATTTTTGCCAATTAATGGTAAAATAAATTATAAACGAATGTTAACAAGGCAAAAAATCAAGGGGCATATTATTATGCTCTCTTTTTTCAGTATTTTTTCAGTCACTTCCTGTCAAAATGATGCTTCAACAAAAGAGGAATCATCTACAGAAAATAAAGAAGTTACAGCGCAAAAGACAACATTAAAAAATGTCCATTTTGATTGTAGCATGTTCATGGGAAATGATAAAATGCTTTATTTGAAACACAATAATTCAGCCAATGGCCTGGGTCCCGTTTTATCTTGTAATCAGATAGAAGTAAAAGATTTTACAAACCAAAACATACCAGCTGCGGCTTTAGCTGCTTGTAAGGTAGAATCAGCACAAGAAAATGTTATTTATTATACTATTCAAGAGGGAGATGCTTTAGTTATTTACAAAGGATTGGCAAGCAGTAAAACTTTTAGTCAGCACTTGATTATACCTCTTATCTGATAAGTTGTTCATTTCAAAAATAATTAAGAGGGCTGCCTAAAAAGGTAGCCTCTTTTTTTTCTACTCTATACATTGGGGAAATAGTGCCTTTGTGATGGCAAAGGAAAAAAAATGGATGATTTTCTAAGACTATGCCCATGGATATTTACCCCTAACGCTCGGTTTTGAATCACGGATTTTGAGGATTACGGGATTTCATGGATTCGTAGAGACGCGATGCTTCGCGTCTTCTCCACGATAGGTTTTGATTTAATATTTACCCCTAACATTTGGTTTTGAATCAGGATTTACAGGATTTTGAGGATTACATAGACCGTCTTTGTTTTGGGTATAGTGGTTATTTGTATATGCATGCTGTCGTGGCGTTCTGAATCACGGATTTTACGGATTTACAGGATTTCACGGTTTAGTAGAGACGCGATGCTTCGCGTCTTCTCCACGATAGGTTTCGATTTAATATTTACCCCTAACATTTGGTTCTGAATCAGGATTTACAGGATTTTGAGGATTACAGAGAACGTATTCGTATCAAACATAATGTTTATTCGATAATTTATTCTTTCGTATAAACTCATAGGGGCATAGCCCCGCTATCTTCATAACTCTCTATCGTCGGGTCATCATTTAGAACAAGTCACATCTCCTCATTTTAATACCCTGCCACGCCGCCATCAAAGCTGCGAGAATCGGCTGCACCATACCTTATTTTTGTAGTGGGATCTATATAAATGCCCATGGCTTGCCCTTGTTTGCCTCTTGAAACCGATGGATGGCCCATGGCCTCATATAGTTTTTTAGTGTCCGGTGAAAATCCCCAACCTTCCATTGACGTTTGGTCGGGTAACCATTGATGATGAATACGGGGCGTTTCGATTGCCTCACCCATATTCATACTATGATCAATTACATTTAAAATAACCTGTAAAACAGTGTTAATAATAGTCCGACCTCCCGGAGAACCAATCACTAAAACAGGTTTACCGTCCAATGCAACAATAGTAGGCGTCATACTTGAAAGCATTCTTTTATGAGGTGCCACCAAATTGGGGGAAGTACCGACCTGACCTTTTCTGTTAGTTACGCCAGGAACGGGATTAAAATCGCCCATTTCATTATTCAAAAGAAAACCGGTGCCATCGGCCATTAATCTTGACCCATAACTATATTCTAATGTATAGGTAACAGAAACCGCATTTCCCCAGGCATCTACTACTGAAAAATGGGTAGTTTCATCACTTTCCTTAGGCAAATAAAGAGACCCAAAAGCAGCGCTATCACTTTTTGATGCCTTATCCATTTGAATGGAAGCGGCCAATAATTCAGCATAATCCTTGCTGATTAATTTTTCTATGGGCATATCCTTATTAAAATTTGGATCACCTATATATTGCGCTCTATCGGCAAATGCTCTGCGCATCACTTCCGTAAGAACATGCAGATATTCTGCACTATTAGGACCCATTTTCCGCAGGTCATATTTTTCCAGTATATTCAGCATTTCCATAATAGCCACGCCACCTGAGCTGGGGGGAGGCATACCGATAATATCGAAACCTCTGTAATTTCCTATAATTGGTTTTAGTTCCTCTGCTTCATAATTAGCAAGATCTTTGGCTGTTATGATACCACCATGTTTTTTCATATAAGCCTCCAGTAAAGCAGCGGTTTCTCCTTTATAAAATCCGTCCCTCCCTTGAATTTGAATTCGTTTCAGAGATGCTGCCAAATCAGGTTGTTTCCAAAGCTCGCCTGGGGTATATAAGTCTGTACCATTTTTAAGAAAAGCCTTTTTGGCTGCGGCAAATACAGGCTGTTTTTGTTTTTGAAAATAGCTTAGAATATCTTGCATGTCCCAGGTGGAAGGAAAACCCTTTTCTGCCAGTTCAACAGAAGGTTTTACCAAATCGGCCCAAGGTTTAGATCCCAGTTTTCCATGCGCCATCCATAAGCCAGCCACTGTGCCGGGTACACCAACAGAAAGAGGGCCTTCATGATTTGAATTATCTTTAATCTGACCATTTGCATCGAGATACATTCTTTCGGAAGCCGCCTGAGGCGCTTTTTCGCGAAAATTAAAGGTAGTGGAAGTACCATCAACACCGTGATATACCAAAAATCCTCCACCGCCGATGTTACCGGCAGAAGGAAGCGTTACTGCCAATGCAAAAGCCGTAGCGATGGCAGCATCAACGGCATTTCCTCCATTTTTAAGCACTTGCATACCAGATTGCGAAGCCAGATAATGACTGCTTACCACCATTCCCTCTTTTGCTGGGGCGGGCATACGACCATGTTGACCACTCAGCGTATTTAAAGGAACAGCAAGGACTACGCTAATTATCCAAAGGCTAAAATTAATTTTCGTCATCATCATTTTAAAATTACTTCTCTAATGTATGCTAAAAATACCTAAATTAGGAAAAATCTAATGTACTTTTATTTATTTACTAGCGTAACCAATTTTTTGAATGAAATGGCTATCTCTTATTTTACTTAGTATTTTACCACATATAACGCAATCTATGCATAAATTTCCATCTGAATTTTTATGGGGTACCGCCGCTTCGGCCTATCAGACAGAAGGTAATAATATCAATAACGATTGGTACCATTACGAGCAAATAGAGGCTAAAAAACCAGAAAATAAGCGAAAGTTAGCTGGAATGTGTGGTAAGGCAACCATGCAATGGCAAAATTATGAACAAGATTACGATTTAGCACAAAAAATGGGCGTAAAAATTCATCGTCTTTCCATAGAATGGTCCCGCATTTTTCCAACCCCTGACAAACCCGATGAAGAAGCATTAGCCATTTATAAAAAACAATTGGTCAGCCTTCACCAACGGGGTATAAAAACCATGGTTTGTCTTCACCATTTTACCATCCCGTTCTGGATACTGCAAAAAGGAGGCTTCCTTAACAGAGAATATTTTCTAAAGCAATTTCAACAATATCTGGAAGTTGTCGTTCCCTATCTTGCGGATGAGGTCGATTATTGGCTACCGATTAATGAGCCCAACATAGTTCCTTCTGCATCCTATTTGATAGGTATGTTTCCCCCTTATAAAAAAAATATTTTCCAATACCTGAGAGTTTATCGGCTGATGATTGAAATGCATGCTGCCGCGTATCATGTGATTAAAAAACACGATAAGCAAGCGCCCGTTGGCGTCGCTTTTGCCTATATGCACTTTCAACCGTTCAATGCAAAGAACAAATGGCAACAATTCTTAAGTTATTTGTCTGACAAATGGGCAAACAGGATTTTCTTTGAAGCCGTTGTCAATGGACGATGGTCATTTCCCCTTGGTTGGGGAGCTGCCGCACCAGAAATTAAAGGGACCCTCGATTTCACTGGATTAAATTACTATACGACGCTCTATTTGAAAAATACAGGACCGGTACCTTTCAAAAAAGGAGATGTGATAACAGACATGGGCTGGGTCGTTTATCCTAAAGGGATCTATGCCATTCTACATCAGCTATTTAAAATAACAAATAAACCTATTATCGTCACTGAAAATGGCACTGCCACGACAGAAGAATCGTTCCGGATTGATTATTATAAAAGTCATTTAACTGAAATTCATAAGGCTATGTCGGAAGGAGTGCCTGTGAAGGGATATATGGCCTGGAGCCTGACCGATAATTATGAATGGCAACATGCTTATTCCAAAAAATTCGGATTAATCTCTGTGAATCCCATTTCAATGGAAAGAACCTTGAAAAAAAGTGGCTGGTGGTACAAGGAAGTGATTGAAAATAATGGATTTTAAGTAACGAAGAGGACGGGGCTATGCCCCTCCTGGGTGATGCAGGGTTTGTTGGCTAGGACGATGCAGTTAGGTTGGGTCACAGTGACCTGACGCTTGAGTGTTACGAAGATGGCGGGGCTATGCCCCTTGTAAGTTTATACGAAATAATCCATTTACGAATAAACACCCAGTCGTCGGTGGAAATGATACGCGCGGCAGCCACTAGTTTTGAATCAGGATGTACAGGATGTACAGGATTAACTATAACGTCGTTGGATGGCATGGGAAGATTATTATTAAACGGTGTCATCATTTCCCGGCTTTTCGCCGATGCGTTACGCATCGGCGAAAAGAAGTGTAAAAAGTAATCCTCTACAAATAACCACTATACCCAAAACGAAGACGTTCTCTATAATCCTCAAAATCCTGTAAATCCTGATTCAGAACCGAGCGTTAGGGATAAATATTAAATCAAAACCTATCGTGGAGAAGACGCGAAGCATCACATCTCTACAAATCCGTGAAATCCTATAATCCTAAAAATCCGTGATTCAAAACCTATAGAAAAGGCAAATTAGCCTATATATAACACAAAAAAAAAGAGGCTATCTATTTAGACGGCCTCTACAAATACGGTATGTCCCAAAATTAGTTTATCTCAATTAACCTGTGGGTATTTATCTTGGCTGAATCCTTTTTAGGAATATCCAACTGTAGAATACCTTGCTCGTATTGAGCAGTAATGGCCTCCAGTTCAATGGTTTCAGGCAAAGTGAAAGAACGCTTGAAGGACGTGAAACCAAATTCCTTTAAAGTGTAGCTTGGCTGAACTTCATCCTGGCCCTTTTCCGCAGTCTTATCCACCGAAATGGTCATCAACTTTTCCTTCAATTCAATCTTAAAGTCTTCCTTTTTTAGTCCGGGAACAGCCAATTGAACAAGGAATTTTTCCTTTTCTTCAATGATATTAGCTGCTGGTAAAAATCTCTTCGATGGCGTAGAGCGAAAAACTGGCTGGAAAATTTCTTCTGCTAAAAATGGATTAGCTAAAGAGAAAAATGGATCTAAACGCTTACTTAAAACTGTCATGGTATTATTTATTTGTTTTTAAAAGATAATAACCCCTTTGCACTTTTTATTCCAAAGCAAAAAACAAGTCAAAATGACATGTATAATTATTTTAACCTGTCATTTTGACTTGTTTTTATTTTATGGTGCTGACTTTTTGACTAAAATGCTTGAAAAAGGAACCGTTTACGCTATCCATTATCCTTTCATCCAAATGAAAAAAGACTATTTCTTTGTTATCATTTATTGTTTTCCATTTTTTCAGCAGATGAATTATGCTTGAAATTTCATTTTTCCCTACTTTTTCTATTCTGATTTTATCCTTTTCGTACAAATAAAAACCCTGTAGGAAAGTATTTTCAGATATCTCAAATGTGTTCTCCCCTGTTTTTTTAAAACGAATGGAATCTGCCAGATCCGATGAATCCAAACCATTTATTAACCCCGTGAAAGTTGAATCCCTGAAAACGACGCCCCATTGATAAAAAGGAAGCCCCAAAGTGAGCGGCAAGGGATATCGTTTAGGATTTTCCAGATAAACAGCTGCATCTTTTTCATTTAAAATACTATTACTTGTCTCCCAATTTGCCAATGCTCCCATGTTATAAGCCATTAACAGCCCGCGCTTAATGGGTGGGACGCCGGTTGATTCAACATTTTTATACTGATCTAACCGAATGGTTGCCATTAATTCGATATGATTATTGCGTGCTTTTTCATTTAGAATACGACAAAAATTAAAAAAAGGAATCCTTGTTTTGGGACTCCAGTCACAATCTATCAACCATTCCCTAATCTTATGTGGCTGAGACATTTGCAATAATTTACCAACCAATTTATCCGCTAAATCAACTAATTCTTTCTCCTCTTTTACTTTTAAAAAAGTTTCATTGGTAATAAATAGGACGGGGGTCAGGGAATAGGGTAATTTTTCAGGTAGTCCCGTTAAAGGCGCCACAGGAATGGGATTTTGGTCAACATCGACATCAACATCAAAAAATCGGATATATAGCTTATTTACAGGAATTGAATCTAACCAACGACTCGATACATCCTTAACATTAAAGGTTGATTTCCAATAAAAAAATGATATTGCAGGCAGGTCCCCCTCTTTACCGAAGGTTGGTTTACAACCTATAAGGGCGATAGAAAGCAACCCAATACATAAGAAATGGTCAAGTCTCATTATCTGGTAAAAGGCATTTATTTTATTCCCCACAATATACCTAAATAATTTTTTATTCAGGTTTCGTGTTGTAAATTGTAGTTTAATACTTTCGAGTATTTTGTCGTAGTAATTATCTATTTTATTTGATTTTAAACAAAAAAACATGCGTAACTGGCTACTTTTGGGCTTAGTCCTCCTTTTTATTTTACCTATTAATGCACAGGATGTGGGCTATCAAAAACCGCCTAAGCAGATTCAAGATCTGGTAGAGGCCCCTTTAACTCCGGCCGTTCGATTAAGTCCTGACGGAAAATATCTACTTCTTTTAGCGCAACAAGGATATCCGTCCATTGCTGAACTGGCACAGCCTGAATTACGTTTGGCCGGACTTCGTATTAATCCCGCGATACATGGTGGTAGTAGAGTTTCAGGTTACACAGGCATAGAGCTATTGCGCATTAGCAATCAGGAGAAAATTCAAATTTCCGGATTGCCTG
Organism: Haliscomenobacteraceae bacterium; assembly: GCA_947501115.1. Classification (GTDB taxonomy): domain Bacteria; phylum Bacteroidota; class Bacteroidia; order Chitinophagales; family Saprospiraceae; genus BJGN01. Next base: position 9,065 of record CANMVX010000030.1, on the reverse strand, counting down.
CTGAGCTCAATGCGGGTGACTTAAGCTGGTCTCCCGACGGAAAATATGTGGCATTAACAAATACTGTTGCTACTGGCATTGAGCTTTGGGTCTTAAATTTAGCCGATTTTAAAGCGACCAAACTTACCGAACCGATGTTGAACGACGTTGCCGGTGGAACTCCTTTTCAATGGATTGGAAACACGGGTAAACTAATTTGTAAAATGAGGGTGGCATCGACCCCCTTAGCTCCAACAAATAATCCTGTTCCTTCTGGGCCTACTATTCAGGCAAATGAGGGTAAAATAGCACCTTCACGAACGTATCAAGACCTTTTAAAAAACCCTGGAGACGAAGTTACCTTTTCCTATTTTATGACCGTTCAACTTCATAAAATAGACGTGCTAACAGGGGAAAAATCACTTTTTGGTACGCCTGATTTAATTTCTGAATTTACTATTTCTCCTGACGGAAATTATGTTTTATTGACCACTTTAAGAAAACCTTTCAGTTACCTGATTCCTTATTATGGTTTCGGACAAACGGTTGGCTTATATGATAATGGAGGGAAATTCATAAAAACTGTTGCAGAACTATCGCTCGCTGAAGACGTTCCCGTAGGGTTTGATGCCGTTCCAATGGGCCCTAGAGATATCTCCTGGAGACCTGATAAACCTGCCTCACTTTATTGGGTGGAAGCTCAGGATGAGGGAAATCCTAAGAAACCTGCAGCTATCAGAGACCGATTACACCTATGGGACGCCCCATTTTCAGGAAACCCTGTTCAAGGTCCAGGCTTTACATACCGATTCCGAGGGGTATTGTGGGGAAATGATGCCTTAGTTGTTTTTACAGAAAGATGGTGGAAGGACCGTAGAGAAATCACGACCCGTTGGTCTCCAAATAGTGCTTCACAAAAATTGGATACCCTGTTTGACAGACAATATGAGGACCGCTCCACCGATCCTGGTAATTTTCAACTCACCAAAAATACCTACGGTAGAAACGTACTTCTTACAGGGGCTAATCAAACCTTGTATTTGTCAGGTTTGGGAAATACCGCAGAGGGTTATAAACCATTTTTAGATAGTTATTCCCTACAAACAAGAAAGAAAAGTAGATTATGGGAATCTTCTGCTCCTTGGTTTGAGAACGTAATAGACTTGTTGGACCCGGTAAATGGTGTGGTGCTGTTATCTCGTGAGAATGCAGAAACGCCGGCTAATTATTATTTAAAAAGTTGGAAAACAGGTAAATTAACCCAATTAACCCAGTTTCCCAATCCATTTATTGCCCTTCAAGGTATTCAAAAAGAACTTGTCCGTTATAAGCGCACAGATGGACTTGAATTAACAGGTACTTTATATTTGCCCAAAGGATATCAAAGAGAAAAAGATGGTCCATTGCCAACTTTCATGTGGGCTTATCCGCGCGAATTTAAAAGTGCTGACGCAGCCAGTCAGGTGACTGGTTCGCCTTATCAATTTTCAAGACCCAATTGGGGCTCTCCTATCTATTGGGTAACACAAGGTTATGCTGTTTTAGATAATTTCAGTATGCCTATACTCGCTGAAAATGACAAAGAACCCAATGATGCATTTGTCAACCAACTAACAATGAATGCGGAGGCTGCAATTAATAAATTAGTCGAAATAGGTGTCACAGATAGAAAAAGAATTGCCGTTGGCGGTCATTCCTACGGAGCTTTCATGACAGCAAATCTTTTGGCACATACCGATTTATTTGCCGCTGGAATTGCAAGAAGCGGGGCATACAACAGAACGCTAACCCCTTTCGGATTTCAAGCGGAAGAGAGAACTTATTGGGAAGCTCCTGAAGTCTATTTCAAAATGTCTCCCTTTAATTATGCAGATAAAATCAAAGAACCTATCCTATTGATTCATGGTGAAGCAGACAATAATTCAGGTACTTTCCCTATTCAAAGTGAAAGATTTTATGCGGCATTGAAAGGACATGGCGCAACGGCTAAACTTGTTTTCCTACCCCACGAAAGTCATGGATATCAAGCCAAAGAATCTATTCTGCACATGCTTTATGAAACAAGTTCCTGGCTCGATAAACAAGTAAAAAACAGATCAGAAAAAATCATAAGACCCTAAAAAGGAAAAAATGTCTTGATTAGTCAGTTGGCGCTGCCAAATAGTCAGCGCCAACTGACTAATTTTCCGAAAATAGTCGTTGGGCTGCTTTTTGATAGTAGTTGTTCAAAATAATTTAGTAATCCATCAAAAATTGAATCATGACTTATGATAATTTCACGGCTAAAGCACAAGAGGCGATTCAAAAGGGACAACAAATTGCTTCAGGACTAAGCCACCAACAAGTTGAAACCATACACCTTTTAAAAGGTATTATGGAAACGGACGAAAGCCTCAGTCAATTCCTTTTGGAAAAATCGGGTGTCAATGTGCCTCAACTAAAACGAAAAATAGAAGATACCTTCAAGGATTTCCCAAAAATCACAGGGACGGACCAACAGTATTTGACCAACGATGCCAATAAAGCTTTAAGCAAAGCCAAAGGTATGTTGACAGCTTTTGGAGATTCTTTTATCTCTTTGGAGTTGATGTTGCTGGCAATTGTTCAAGGCGAGGATAAAGGAGCAAGAATTCTGAAAGATCTGGGTATGACAGAGGCAAATCTGAAAGGTGCGATTCAAGAATTACGAAAAGGAAGAAAAGTGTCCGATCAACATACCGAAGATTCTTACAATGCTTTAGGGAAATATGCTCAAAACTTAAATGAGAGAGCAGAAAATGGAAAATTAGACCCCATTATCGGTAGAGACGAAGAAATAAGGAGAGTTTTACACATTCTCTCGAGACGAAAGAAAAATAATCCTATCCTTATCGGCGAGGCAGGGGTTGGAAAAACTGCCATCGTAGAAGGTATCGCCTGGAGAATTGTCAAAGGGGATGTTCCGGAAAATTTGAAAACGAAGAAAATTTTCTCCCTCGATATTTCTTCCCTTATCGCCGGAGCTAAATACAAGGGTGAATTTGAGGAAAGACTAAAAGGGGTCATTGACGACGTGACCGAGGCAAATGGTGAAATCATTCTCTTTATTGACGAAATTCATACGCTAATTGGTGCTGGTGGTGGTCAAGGTGCTATGGATGCTGCCAATATCCTAAAACCAGCGCTCGCTAGAGGTGAATTAAGAACTATTGGTGCTACCACTTTAGATGAATATCAAAAATATTTTGAAAAGGACAAAGCCTTAGTAAGACGTTTTCAAACCGTCGTAATTGACGAGCCTTCCGTCGAGGACAGTATTAGTATTCTAAGGGGTTTACAGGAAAGGTACGAAGTTTATCATAAAATCCAGATTATGGATGAAGCCATCGTAGCTGCCGTAGAACTTTCCCATCGATATATTAGTGACAGACAATTACCAGATAAAGCCATCGATTTGATTGATGAAGCGGCGGCAAAACTTCGACTTGAGCTGGATTCTCTTCCTGAAGAAATTGATGAGTGCGACAGAAAAGTTCGCCAACTGGAAATTGAAAGAGAGGTCATTAAAAGAGAGAAAAATGATAAACTCTTAAATAATATTGAGGAACAAATTGCTCAGGCAAGAGAAAAAAGAGATTCTCTGGTCGCTGGATGGAAGAGTGAAAAGGAAATTATCGATACTATCCAGGCTATAAGAAAAAGGCTGGAGGAAATGGAAAATGAAGCTGAAAAAGCAGAAAGGAGCAGTGATTACGAAAGGGTAGCAAAAATTCGATACGGTGAAATGCAGGAACAACAGGTTATGTTGCGCGTCGCCGAAGAAAAATTAAGCAAATTACCCGAGGAAAGTAGATTTACGAATGAAAAAGTTACTGCAAGCGATATCGCCCAGGTAGTATCAAAATGGACAGGCATTCCCGTCGATAAAATGACCCAAAGTGAAAAGGATAAACTCCTTCGGCTTGAAGATGAAATTGGGGCAAGATTAATTGGACAAGAAGAAGCTGTAGCTGCTGTAGCTGACGCTATCAGAAGAAGTCGTGCCGGCCTCCAGGATGCAGAAAGACCCATTGGCTCCTTTATTTTCCTAGGTCCAACAGGGGTGGGTAAAACGGAACTGGCAAAAACACTGGCAGAAGTACTTTTCAATGACGAAAAGGCAATGACCAGAATTGATATGAGCGAATATCAGGAAAAACATACCGTTTCACGACTGGTGGGCGCCCCTCCAGGCTATGTTGGCTACGATGAAGGCGGACAATTAACAGAAGCCGTGAGAAGAAGACCCTACTCGATCATTTTACTCGACGAAATAGAAAAGGCGCATCCTGACACCTTTAATATTCTTCTCCAGGTCTTAGATGATGGTAGATTAACCGATAATAAAGGTAGAGTGGCCAATTTCAAGAACACTATTATTATAATGACTTCAAATATTGGGTCTGAAAATATTTTAGAGAATTTTGAGGATTTGGCCGAGATGGGCGATAAACACAGGACCGAAGTGCTGGAAACTACCAAGGCGGAAGTACTGAATATGTTAAAAGAAAATATGAGGCCCGAATTCCTGAATAGAATCGATGACCAGATTATGTTCTTGCCGCTCGATAAAATCGAAATATATAAAGTACTCGATTTATTGCTAAAAGGCACTCAAAAAATGCTCGCTAAACAAGGGCTTTTATTGAAGATGAGCGAGAAAGCCAAAGGGTTTTTAACCAATCTGGGCTATGATCCTCAATACGGTGCAAGGCCTCTAAAGAGAGTACTTCAAAAAGAGGTGATTAATGAACTATCCAGGCAAATTCTGATCGGATCCTTTTCCTTCGGTGATACCATCTACATAGATGCTAACAATAAGGGCCTTCTTTTTAGTAAAGATCCATTTGAACCAGTTCATCTGATGGCAGACGAAATTGTGGAAGATAAAGATTAATTTTTTGTTTCTTTTAGCTCAATTAAGTAATAAACACACGTGGTCAAAAAATCCCTGATAGGTGGTACGGCTTTAATAAATCCAAATTGCTTCATAGGGTTTAATCCGAACTTAAACTTATAAATAGGATTCAATAAAAAATGTGTGCTTAATTTAATATCGTAACCAGTCTCTCTGACTATTCTTTCAAAACGAGTAGTGGAGAGACCGGTTTCTTTTATTTCCACAAAAAAAACCTTTAATCTATCATAAATTTCCTCAAAATGCCTTCCTTCATAGCAAAAGAGGAATAAGTAAGTGAGCTAAATTTTCCAGCTGTCAAAATGAACTTTATTAATACCATAGCGGCGACAATCATTTCGGCTCTTGTTTCGGGAATTTCTTTATATTCAAGCCGTTGAGCTAAACTTTTTTTAATAATTTCATCTAAAACAGGAAAGACATGAGCAACAGAAACGGTAGTAGCATGCTTGTTTTTGATAGATACATCTGATAAAAAATCTTCCAGCACATCAAAAGTACCTGATGCACCTACTAAATGATCGACCTTATGAACCCTAAGAACATCCATTAAATCTACCAGGGATTCATCTAAAAACTGTGTCAATTTTACTATTTCCTCTTCACTAATGGGATCCTTCTTATGGAAATAATTATATAAAATAGAGATACCTATAGGAAAACTTTTAGACCAAAAAATAGTCTCCTCTTCGGAAATAATAAATTCTACACTACCTCCCCCAATGTCCATTATCAGCACCTTTTCCTCAATAAAGGGTATGGCAAGATGGACACCACTCGCAATAAGCAAAGCTTCCTCATCGCCAGATATAACAGCCACCTCTATACCCGTTTTTTCAAACACCTGCTGAATGAAATAGGACGCGTTTTCAGCCCTTCTCAAGGTTGCAGTACCCATAGCCTTAATCTCAGAAACGTGAAAATACTTACATTTTTCTGCGAAATGGACCATTATTTCGATACCCTTTTGGAAGGGCTTATCCCCAATTTTTTCTATCCCCTCAGAAGCCAGTTTGACAAAAAAAGCTTCTTTATACACTTCTTCAAACTCCTGAGGGGAAGTCACCTTTGCGATTAACAAATGGAAGGTATTACTACCTAAATCTATAATTCCGATATTATTCATTCACTAAACGAGGCCAATTTTTGTTCCAGAGGGAATAAAAGCCCCTTTTCGCAGAACAATAATCCCATCTTTAATGGAGTACTTATCTGTCTCTTCATCTTTTAGAAGAGGACTTCCTTTAATCACCACATTATTACCAATACGAGCGTTTTTATCGATAATGGCATTTTCAATGATACATTCTTTACCGATACCCATGGCAGCTCCCTCCTTTGAATCAACTATTTCAGAAATAGATTCATAGTAATCTGCCCCCATGATAATCGCATTATTTATTTCAGAACCCTCCCCAATTCTTGAGCGAATACCAATAACTGAACGGTCTATTTTTTTGGCATGAAGGATACATCCTTCGGCAATCAAAGCTCTATTTAAGAAAGTACCATAGACTTTGGTAGGCGCCAACTGTCTCGGCCTGGTATAGACGATGCGTTTGTTATCAAAAAGATTAAATTCAGGAATGGTATCCGTTAGGGCGATATTTGCCTCAAAAAAGGATCTGATAGTACCTATATCGGTCCAATAACCATCGAAGGCATAAGAAGCTACCTTTAAACCACCAAGAATGGCATCGGGAATAATTTCTTTACCAAAATCCACCGCCTTTTCATTGTCCGAAAACAGCTTCATCATCACCTGTTTACTAAACATATAAATGCCCATAGAAGCTAAATAGGATTTTCCCTTCGATTTATTTTCAACAGAAACTGAAGAAGTCCAGTCAGCCAGTACGTCCTTTTTAGGTTTTTCAATAAAGGAATCAATAAAACCTTTATCGTTCACCTTCATAATACCAAAACCAGGCGCATCTGCTTCATTCACGGGGATAGTAGCAATGGTTAGGTCTGCCTTTTGACTTATGTGATACTTTGCTAATTCCTCAAAATCCATTTGGTACAGCTGGTCTCCGGAAAGGATTAGGATATAGTCATAATCATGATTTTTCAAATGATGCATAGATTGTCTGACGGCATCGGCGGTTCCTTGAAACCACTGATCACTATTGGGGGTTTGCTCTGCGGCTAAAATATCAACGAAGCCATGAGAGAAGACATCAAAATGATAGGTATTTTTAATATGTTGATTTAATGAAGCAGAATTATATTGTGTAACCACAAACATTCTCTTCACTCCGGAATTCAAACAATTAGAAATAGGAATATCAATTAATCGGTATTTCCCTGCAATAGGCACGGCAGGTTTTGATCTATGGCTTGTCAGAGGGGCTAATCTGCTTCCGGCACCACCTCCTAATATGAGGCAAATCATCTTTATCATTTATTACATTTTTTAAGTGAGTTCGTTATATAATGTTACATATTCTGAAGCAGATTTTTGCCATGAAAAATCTATCCCGAAAATAAATTTCCTGACTTCTTCGAATTTTTTTCGATCATTAAATAGGTTAAATGCTTCGTCAATGGCCTTTTTTGCAGCAGCAACAGAAAAAGTTTCAAAGAGAATACCATTTCCATTTTCCTCTTTCCATGGCACAATAGAATCTTTTAATCCTCCCACCGCTCTAACTATAGGTATGGTGCCATATCGAAGCGCATACAACTGATTTAAACCGCAAGGTTCAACCCTGGAAGGCATTAAAATAAAATCAGATGCTGCGTAAAGTTGATGAGCCAGTGCTTCATCGTACCCGATATGTACATGCAGTTTGCCTGGGAATTTATAACTCATACTACGCAATACTTCATGGAGATAGGGTTCTCCTGAACCTAAAATAATAAATCCTATGCCCGTTCCACTTTCTAACACGGTATTTATAAGATCGGGTAAGATATCGGCTCCTTTCTCGCGTACTAACCTACCAATAAAGGTAATCCAGGGTATATTTTGATTAAGTCCCAGTTGACTTACCAATTGTTTTTTCTGATGTACCTTAAAATCCTCTATATCTTTAAATTCATAAGCTTCCTTATCTGGCAAATGAGCGTTCAGGTAAGTATCGGTTTTAGGATCCCATACATCATGGTCTATACCATTTAAAATACCTCTACATTTTCTTTTCTCATTTCTGAACAGCCATTCCAAACCAGACGAAAATTGTTGTAATTCCAATAAATAACCAGGGGAAACGGTCGTAACAGCCCATGCATTTTTCACAGCAGAAGCTAAGGGATTAATTTGATCGGACCAATCTAATAACCCATTTACCTCTGCAGAAAATTCAGGTAATAAGTTTTTTCTCAACCAGGGAAAGGAGCCAGCGTATTCAGCATTATGAATGGTAAAAACCGTTGCAATTTTCTTTAAAAGCTCAAATATTTTGGTATGTTTTATTAAAAAAGGGACTAAACCTGCGTGGTAATCATGGCAATGAAGAATTTCGGGTTTTACCTCCATATTCTTCACCCAATCTAAAATAGCTATTTGAAAGGAGGTAAATCGTTCTGTATTATCCGTGTACCACCCTTTTTCCGCATCTCCGTAAATTCCCGGGCGATCAAATAATCCTGGTAAATTTACTACATAAAGGGAAAAATCCAGACCAGTTTGTAAAGGTTCCTCAATAGTATAAGGGTGATATTGATCATTCAGAAAATAGGCACCTACATGAAGTAGCTTAAAGCGGTGTTTTTTGGTCCACGATAAGCCATATTTAGGAATTACTACGGCAGATTCCCAACCGGCAGAGGTCAAATATTTTGGCAAGGCACCCGCCACATCTCCTAATCCTCCTGATTTTGCGGCAGGATAACACTCTGCACTAATATGTAATACACGCATAAAATACATTAAAAAGAACTCACTGTTCTGGTTTCTGTGAAATATACGGAAATATTAGGAAAGTAGAAATAAGATAGGAAAGAAATATTTAAAACAATAAATCCGGTCAGGTATATGTTATGCCTGACCGAATATGTATTGAAGGAAAAAAGACTACATTAAGCAGCGGGTACTTCTACCACTTTTTTAGCTCTTTTACCAGGTCTTGAATTACCAAAAGAACCCTGGAAAATTTTTCCTTTTTTAGTGCGTTTATCGCCTTTTCCCATTTTAGTTGGTTTTTTT
>CANMVX010000029.1 GCA_947501115.1 Haliscomenobacteraceae bacterium | reverse complement strand
TCCACGAGTCGGTAATAGCTGTCGTATTGTTGTGTGGCCGGATTTATTCGCCCGCTGGTTTTGAAATACATGGCACAAAGATACTGTAACTCCATCGACCCAGTCAACTCCCCTGTGTACTACAAACCGCTTTTTAAAAAATTAATATAATGAATATCAATAATTTAATAAATTAACCTCTCCGTTTTCACCCTAAAATAGTCTGAAATTTAGCGAAAATATTTTTTTTCAAACCTAAATTTGGCCTTTCTACGCAATGTGGGTTAAGATTAAACCTGGGCCACCTCCTAACTTCCCCCCAATTCCCCCTTCTGGTCCTCCCTGTCGCGCTAAATCCCCTCCTTGGTATACTACTTTACAATTGGGGTTAAAAGCCCACCCACCACCCGACCAGTTGACGGTTTACAATTTGAAGGCAACTTTTGACAAATACAAGCCTAAAAAACTTAACTTTACGTATTGAAAATTCAAATCAAAAAAGATGAAACTAAAAGAGAAAATCAGCATTGATGAATTTGATGGCAAACACTTGCAAATTAGATTAGTTGAGCAAGTGCCAACTAATGAGAAAAAAGCTGTAATTACTCATTACCTTCATAATATTGACAATGTTGTTGCTAAGTATTTTAAAAAAGATGCTTTAAAATATATTAAAGAATATGTCCAGTACGAAGAGGAAGAAAATAATCTTTCAATGGTTGCTGAGGATGCTTTGCAACAATTACTTTTTGAAGTTAATGATGTTCCTTTTCCAACACCTGAAAACTATAAATTCAAATTCATTGACTTATTTGCGGGTATAGGCGGTTTTAGACTTGCAATGCAAAATTTAGGTGGTAAATGTGTGTTTACTTCTGAATGGGATAAAGACGCACAAAAAACTTACCGAGCAAATTTTGGTGAGGTTCCCTTTGGCGACATAACAAAAGAAGAAACCAAAAAATTTATTCCAGATGGTTTTGATGTTTTGTGTGCCGGTTTTCCTTGTCAAGCATTTTCAATAGCTGGGAAACGTGGTGGATTTGAGGACACAAGAGGAACATTATTTTTTGATGTTGCAGAAATCATTAAACGCAAAAAACCAAAAGCGATTTTTCTTGAAAATGTAAAAGGTTTAAGAAATCATAACGGAGGTAAAACACTCGCTACAATTTTAAATGTTTTACGAAACGACCTTGACTATTTTGTTCCAGAACCACAAATTATTAATGCAAAAGACTTTGGCGTTCCTCAACAGAGAGAAAGAATTTACATTGTTGGATTTAGAAAAGACCAGGGCGTTATAGAATTTGAATATCCTAAACCGTTGAAGAAAAAATTAAAATTTGCAGATGTTAAGGAGAAAAAAGTTCCTGCAACAAAATATTTTCTTTCAACTCAATATGTTCAAACTCTAATTAATCATAAAGAAAGACATGAAAGTAAAGGTAATGGCTTTGGTTATGCAATAATTCCTGACGATGGAATTGCAAATTCAATTGTTGTTGGTGGTATGGGTAGAGAAAGAAATTTAGTTTATGATCATAGAATTACCGACTTCACTCCAACAACTCATATCAAAGGAATTGTAAACAGAGAAGGCATTCGTAAAATGACACCAAGAGAATGGGCAAGACTTCAAGGCTTTCCAGACAAATATGTAATACCTGTTGCTGACGCATCAGCTTATAAGCAATTCGGCAACTCCGTTGCCGTGCCTGCAATTCAGGCAACAGCAAATGAAATTTTAAAAAAAATTTATAAAGAATAATATATGAAAGGAAATATTGGTGACTGGAGTGAAGTGTATGTATTTCTCAAATTACTTTCTGAGGGTAAATTGAATGCAGCAGATTCTAATTTGAATGCGATTCCAAATGTTTATTACCCAATCATTAAAATTATCCGAGAAGAGGTTACTAAAGTTAATAGCAAAAAGGTTTTGACTCAACGAGAGTTTTCAATTAATGGCGACATAAAAATAATTGACGGAAGTACAAATGTACATTTACTTACTATTCCTATTGCAGATTTTTTTCAAAAATCAAAAGAGCTTTTAGATGATTTAAAAATCGCTAAAGGATTAAGTTTTTCATTTCCTGCAATAGAAACTTTTCTAAATAGTATTGATGTTAAATCTCTTAAAGCAAAAAGCTCTGATAAAGCTGATATTAGGGTTGTCGTTCATGATTTACATACTGGTCTGAAGCCAAAGTTGGGTTTCAGTATTAAATCCTTGCTAGGTGGTAAATCAACACTTTTTAATGCTGGGGCAGGAACTAATTTTATATTTAAAATCATTAAACCGAGCAACACAACTTTAGATTTTCAAAAAATAAATACTGATTCTTTAAAACAATCAAAAATAAAAAAGAAAGATAGGAAAATTTCGTTAAGACTTGACGCAATTGAGAATTTAAAATTTGAATTTCAATTTCATAAAATTCAATCAAATAATTTACAACTAAATTTAGTATTAATTGATTCGCAATTACCAGACATACTTGCTAGTTTAGTTTATAACTATTACAAAACTGGTAAATCGAAAGTTAAAGAATTGCTTGATGAAATTAACCAGCAAAATCCTATGAAATTTGATCAATCTAAGGAGCATCCTTTTTATGATTACAAAATCAAAAATTTTTTAACAGAAAGTGCGTTGGGAATGACACCAGAAGAAGTTTGGAATGGAGTCTATGACGCTACTGGCGGAATAATTATCGTGAAAAAAAGTGGCGACTTAGCTTGCTATCACATTTACAATAAAAATGAATTTCAAGAATATCTTATGAATAATACCTTTCTTGAACAGCCTGCTACAAGTGAAGATGATAACAATCCTGGATTTCCTGATCGTTTAAAAAAGAAGCCATTTAAATTTGGATGGATATATGAAGAAAACGGGGAGTTATATATAAAATTAAATCTTCAAATTAGGTTTAAATAATGTCATTGCTTTGAGTAGCACATTTGTATCCGTCTTTCTAAGTACGTATTTTATAATTTCTGGAAATTACTAGGGAGTATCTTGGATAGTTTATTGATAGGATGATTTCTAATCCGGTTTAGGTTATCCCTAATCCAAGAGTACCTTTTCTGGGCATATTCCAAAAGGTTTTTGATTTCATTTTACCTCCCGCAATTCTATCTTTCACCAGAAATTTTTTTAATTTTTCAAACTCATCTCCTGGTATATGCCATCCCTTTGGTGCATGTCCTCGAGGGTCATTAACAGCATACCAATTATATAATTTTCCATAAATTCTCTCCATTTTTAGTATTATCATAATATCACCACGCAGGTTGTTTATTTAAAACAGCTTCCTCCCAATCCTCATTTAATTCAACTTTTTGAATCAAATCCCCATTTCTAACCCGCTCAACATTTAGGTTCTTGACCATCCATATATCAGATCCAATACTTACCTCCAAAATTTCATTTTCTAAATCCTCATTTTTATGTTCTCCTTGGTTCAGTTCAGAAATGAGAAATATCTTCCGTAGATATTGTTTCTTTTAGAAATCTTTGAAAAATCTCAAAGAGGACAGGAACTTTTTTTTGGTTGAGATTTTAACATATTGTTTATCTATTATATTTATGCTATAATCAATAAACTTAATCTTATTTTTTTCATCAAGTTTTTGCTCTTTTTGGTTTAAAAAATCCAGTTTAGATTTTTCAATAATCTGATTGAGTTCTTGATAGTTATTGAACCCGCTCTTTATTCTTTCTTTTTTGGCATTCCAATATTTTTCTGGAATGGCAGGCAGCATTTTGATACTTATTAGTTTTGTTTTATTATCTTACCTGTATGATAATCTTAAATAACCTGTGGTGTCCTCTTTATCCTTCTTTATAAAGATAACGCTTACTTTATTTGGATGGCTCATAAGTGTCTAATTTTTTAGAAAAAACAAAAAACACAACTAATTGATTTTCAATGTTAAAACTAAAACATATACCCTATGAATTTCAACCTGTTCTTTAAAGGAATTATACTGCTATTAATTCCTGTTTTAGGGATCGCCCAAACGAATCTAACGCCTGAAAATGCACTGAAAAATTATATTTCCAATGGAGATATGAATTATGCATGGGAGTTGAAGGATTCCGTTTCTATTGGCAGCTCTAAAGCTTACCAATTATTATTGACTTCTCAAAAATGGAGGAATATAACCTGGAGACATCAATTAACCGTGATTGTCCCAGCTACTATTCAATTTGACGGCGCTTTGTTATTTATTACCGGCGGAAGCTTGAAGGACGAACAACCCAACTGGAGTACTAATGATAATATGTGGCCTGTTTTAGCTTCCGTAGCTTCTAAAAATAAAGCGATTGTTGCCTTGCTCAAACAAGTGCCAAATCAACCTCTTTATGGTGGAAAAACGGAGGATGAATTAATTTCATACACCCTTCACCAGTTTAAACAAGATAAGGATTATTCATGGCCTCTCTTGTTTCCAATGGTTAAATCGGCTGTCAAAGCGATGGATGCCATTCAGGAATTTTCTGCTCGCCAACTCAATCACAAAGTGAATAATTTCACCATTTCCGGAGCATCAAAACGTGGTTGGACTACTTGGTTGTCCAGTGCTATTGATGATAAAAGGGTTAAAGCTATTGCTCCTATCGTTATCGATATGTTGAATATGCCTAAAACATTAAGTTATCAATATGAAACTTACGGGGAATATAGCATTCAGATTGAGGATTATGTTAAACTTGGTATTCCTCAGGGTACAGATACACCTGAAGGCAAGGCTATTACGTCAATGATTGACCCATATTCATACCGTGAAAAATATACTATTCCAAAAATAATTTTTATCGGTACTAATGACGAATATTGGACGGTCGATGCTATTAAACATTACTACGACCAGATACCGGGTACGAAATTAATACATTATGTCCCAAATGCAGGTCACGATTTGGGTGGAGGCAAACAGGCTTTTGAGGCTTTGAGTGCTTTTTGGGGCTTAACGCTACAGAACAAGGAATATCCCGTTTGTACCTGGGATGTCGTAAAAGGAAAGGACGGGTTTGAAATTACAGTGAATGGTGCTACTGAAAATCTTCAGGATGCTGCTATCTGGGGGACAACGTCTGCAGATAGGGATTTTAGAAATAACCTTTGGCTGACCAGACGCATAAAATTGAATGGTACGTCTGTTAAATATACCGTGCCTTTTGTTAAAAAAGGATTTCAGGCTTTTTATGTAGATTTGAAATATAAAGATATAAATGGTGGTTCTTATACCATAAGTACCAGAGTATTCACAACGGATACTGATAAGGTTTTATAAATGATGAAAACGGGGGTGTAAATTATACATCCCCGTTTTTTTTAAATAGAATATACTTATTTAATTTGTTTCAATAGAAATAAAAATTGGGAAAAATTTACCAATGCATGCACAAGTGCGGCATAAAATACATTCTTCGTTTTCAAATAAGTATATCCATAAGCCCAACCTGCAACAGCTGCCAGTCCTACAAAAAGTATGGAATCCTTATGAAAATGTGCCAAACCAAATACCATGCTTATAATAGCCAATGCGGTATAGGTACCTAGCGCCTGATAAGACTTTTCTTCAAGATAATAAGCCATAAGGAATATTGCGAAGGTTATAGCTACTGGAAACCAGATGAATTCGATGGCCAGAGCATATCCTGCTAAAACGGATAATACAAGTACGATTATCAATCCATAACGCCAATAAGTTTTCCAGGCTTTCGAACGATTGATTTGCTTACTTAACATGTTTTGTAATAATCCCCGAAAAAAGAGTTCCTCAAAAAGAGCGGTACCTATCCAGATACGCATTATCTCTAAGAGGGATTTTGAAAATCCATCCTTTATAATTTCATTAAATGGGCTTGGGTTCACAAAACCTAAACTGAAGGCAATAACAAATACAAAAGCAACAAAAGAGAGCCAGGAAAGAATAGCAATGCCAAAAAACCTGAGTTTGAATGTAGGGTAAAATCCAATATCATCCAGTTTTCGAATATAACTATAAGTGTAAGCAAGCAGAAGAACCCATGAAATTTTATACAGAGAACCAAACCCATTTCCGCCAACTGGCAAGGTAGTGTCACCATTAGGTTCTACTAAAGTTAGGGGAATAGCCATAATTAATAGCACCAGATAATCGATGCGACCTACCTCATTCCGGGGAAATGCCGTGTAATAAAGGGTAGGAAAAAGAAAGAGAAAAAACAATAATCCACCGGAACTATCGAGGGGATTTTTCCCGTAAATCAATAAGTAGCCAAAGAGCAAGCCAAGGAGAAGAAGGGGAAGTATGAGTTTATTATGATTTTTAAGGCCATTGTTTTCTTCTACCCATTGAAGAACATCAGGTTTACCTATATTGAAGATTAAGAAATAAGCAACAATGAAAAAGGGAACAGCGCTTAATAAATCCAATATGGGCGTCTGCAAATGATAAACAACAAAAAGAAAGAGATAGAAGAACGTTAACAGGATTCCTGAGTTGAAAATGGAAATTTTGCGTTTCATAATGTGCGATGCCTGGAAAAATGTTTAAATAATTGTAAAGTAAACTTTTCTAATTGGGCAAGCAAATTTTAGGCATAAAAAATGGAATGTAGCTTATTCTATTCATTTAAAAGGCATCGAAAATAGTTCAATGGGTACTTCTTCTTGTTAGGTATGAAAACTTTGTGTTTTTGCTAATTTAAATCACTGGTTTTTTTTTAAATTGCAGCAACTAAATTATATTTTAGTGTAAATAAGTAAATTTGAGCTAAATTTGTAAAAAAAATATCATGGCCGGATTCGAAATTGAAGGAAAACTTGTCAAAGCTTATGACATGGAAGTTAAAGGAACGGGTAGTTTCAGAACAAGAGAATTTGTAATAGAAACAATGGAAACTTATCCTCAGTTCGTAAAATTTCAATCTGTTCAAGATAAATGTGATTTATTAAATCAATTTCAGGAAGGAGAAATCATAAAGGTTTCTTTTGATTTGAGAGGCAGACAATGGCAGGATAAATATTTTACCAATCTGAACGCCTGGCGTATTGAAAAATCAAGTAATAGTTCAGCTCCTTCAGCGGCACCAAGT
Source organism: Haliscomenobacteraceae bacterium (assembly GCA_947501115.1). Taxonomy (GTDB): domain Bacteria; phylum Bacteroidota; class Bacteroidia; order Chitinophagales; family Saprospiraceae; genus BJGN01. Next base: position 40,266 of record CANMVX010000029.1, on the reverse strand, counting down.
GGCAATGCCTCAGGTAGTTTTGATAATACTCCTTCGTCTTTCCCTACTTCAACCTCTTCGGGATTATCGTCAGCGGAAGCAGAAGATTTACCTTTCTAAATATCATTGGATTTCATTTTTTAACGGAAGGAATATTTTATTTTTTGAATGTGAATTCAATGTAAGGGGTGTTTTCAATGAGAAAATAAAGTTACGCTATGAAAAAAATCGGTATTTTATATGGCATGGAAAATTCGTTTCCTGAAGCTTTTGTGGCACGGGTGAATGAAAAACTAGGTAAAAACATAGCTGAATCTGTTCGTATTGATAAATTATTGCAAGGAAGGGAGACGGAATATTCTGTAATCATTGATCGTATTTCTCAAGATGTTCCTTTTTATAGAGCCTACTTAAAAAATGCGGCATTACAAGGTACTGCCGTCATAAATAATCCTTTCTGGTGGAGTGCCGATGAAAAATTTTTCAATAATTGTTTAGCTAAATCATTAGGTGTTCCCGTACCAGAAACCGCGTTGCTGCCCTCAAAAAATAATCCGGATGGTACTACCTCACAATCGTTTAGGAATTTAAAAATGCCTTTGGATTGGCAAGGAATGTCTGACGAGGTTGGTTTCCCAGCTTATATGAAACCACATGACGGTGGAGGTTGGAAAAATGTTTATCAGGTGGATAGTCTGGAGGATATGTGGCAAAAACATAATCAGACGGGACAACTGGTTATGATGTTACAGGAAGAGATAAAGTTTGACGATTATTTTAGGTGTTATGCTATTGGAGGAAGTGAGGTAAGGATTATGCCTTATAATCCGTTGAATCCACATGAGTCTCGTTACAACGCGGCTATTCAGGCAAAGGGAGAGGAAGCGAAGAAATTATTAAGCACCATAGAAGATTATGTTCTTAGGTTAAATATTGCCCTGGGGTATGATTTCAATACAGTAGAATTTGCAGTGCGGGATGGAATTCCTTATGCTATCGATTTTTGTAATCCAGCACCGGACGCAGATATTAACTCTGTTGGACAGGAAAATTTTGAATGGGTGGTTGAGGCTGCTGCAAATCTGGCTATCCGCAGGGCGGAGGCTTTCAAGCCAAATACCATGAACCTTACCTGGGGAACCTTTGTTTCCCATGCAGTCATTGGAGAACGAGTACCTGGCTTGGGTTGATTTTATCCAGCAAGGGATTCTCCCGAATTAAATGAAAATGAAATGAAAAATCCTATACATATTGCTGTTTTGGATTTATATAATCAATTCCCAAATGAAGGGATGCGATGTATTAAGCAGTTGTTGGAAGAATTAACTGCAAGTAATTCCTTGGTTAAAAAGGTAGATTATTTTGATGTCAGGGCGAAGGGTGAATTTCCGAACCCAAACGAATATGATATTTTTATTTCGTCAGGTGGACCTGGTGATCCAAAGTTAACCGGTGAACACTGGGAAGATAAATATGTAAAATTAGTTGATAATTGTCTGGAGCACAATAAGATAGCGTTAAGAAAGAAATATATATTTTTTATTTGCCATTCCTTTCAGGTTATGGTGCAGCATTGGGGACTAGCGGAGGTAAACCAAAGAAAATCAACCTCATTTGGTGTCATGCCTGTACACAGAATAGGCATGGGACTGGAAGAACCTTTATTTGAAGGGCTCGACGAACCTTTTTATGTGGTCGATTCGCGTGACTATCAAGTTGTTCAACCTAATCGAAGTAAGTTACATGAGTTTGGAGCCAGTGTAATATGTCTTGAAAAATTCCGACCTACCATTCCATTAGAAAGAGCCATCATGGGCATTCGCTTTTCAAAAGAAATGATAGGAACTCAATTTCATCCTGAAGCAGATCCCGTGGGAATGGCACATTATCTGAAACAGGATGAAAAAAAGGAAATAGTCATTTCTCACCATGGAGAAGATAAATATTTTGAGATGCTCGAGCATTTATATGACGACGACAAAATAAAAAGCACACACAATACTATATTACCTAAATTCCTGTATTTTGCTGTACAAGAGTTACAACAAAACGAAGAGGAAAAAAGTAATATTAGGCATCAACACGTGCGTATTTAGCATTACTTTCAATAAATGCTCTTCTTGGTGGAACTTCATCACCCATAAGCATAGTAAAGACCCTATCGGTTTCAATAACATCTTCAATGGTCACCCTTCTCAGAATTCTTCTGGTTGGATCCATGGTAGTTTCCCAAAGCTGCTCGGCGTTCATTTCACCTAAACCTTTATAGCGCTGTGTTTTTACAGAATTATCACTTTCTGAGCTTCCGCCAAATTCCAGGATAGTTGCTTTTCTATCTTCGTCATTCCAGCAATAGCGTTCATTTTTACCTTTTTTCACCAAATAGAGAGGAGGTGTTGCGATATAAATATAGCCTTGTTCAATAAGAGGTCGCATATAACGGAAGAAGAAAGTAAGAATCAGCGTAGTGATATGGCTTCCATCCACATCGGCATCGGTCATAATTACTACTTTGTGATATCTTAGTTTTGTAATATTCAAAACGCGTTCACCCTGATCATTTTCCTCAATACTTACGCCAATAGCGGTAAACATATTTTTGATCTCCTCATTTTCATAGATTCTGTGTTCCATGGCTTTTTCCACATTGAGGATTTTACCTCTTAGGGGAAGAATAGCCTGGGTATGTCTGTCGCGGCCCTGTTTAGCAGTTCCACCGGCAGAATCACCTTCCACGAGGAACAACTCAGAGTCGTGAGGATCTTTAGAAGCACAGTCTGACAATTTTCCTGGTAAACCACTACCTGTTAATACATTTTTTCGTTGAACCATTTCTCTGGCACGTCGGGCGGCGTGACGAGCGGCAGCGGCCAGGGTGACCTTTTCCATAATTTTACGCGCTTCCCTTGGATTTTCTTCCAAATAGGCACGCAAAGTATCTGCAACACATTGAGAAACGACAGAAGTAACTTCAGAGTTACCCAGTTCGCCTTTAGTCTGACCTTTAAATTGAGGCTCGGGTACTTTTACAGAAATGACGGCTGTTAAACCCTCTCTGAAATCTTCCCCGGAAATCTCATCTTTTATTTTTTTAAAAAAGCCACCATCATCACCGTATTGTTTTAATACTCTGGATAGGGCTAAGCGGAAACCTTTTACATGAGAACCACCTTCGCGGGTATGAATGTTATTAACGTAGGAGTAAATATTTTCCTGATAGGAATTATTATATTGAAGCGCTACTTCCACTTCAATATTATCTTTAGTTCCTAAAACGTAAATGGGTCTTTCCGTTAATAAAACCTTATTATTATCAGCATATCTAACGAATTCAACCAAACCCCCTTCGGAGTGAAAAGTTTCGGTTTTTTCTGTTCGCTCATCTAAAAGAGTAAGTGTTAGTCCCTTATTTAAGAAACTCAACTCACGCATTCTGCCTGTTAAAACCTCACTTTTGATATCTGTGGTTTCAAATATCGTAGCATCGGGCTTAAACGTAATGGTTGTTCCACTTCGGTCAGATTCGCCAATAATCTGAACCTCGGTAATAGGTTTTCCTTTACTATAAGATTGGGTAAAAATTTTCCCTTCTCTCTCCACTTTTGCCACCAATAAATCGGAAAGAGCGTTAACACAAGAGACACCTACACCGTGCAAACCTCCGGAAACTTTGTAAGTGTCCTTGTCAAATTTACCTCCGGCATGCAATACGGTCATGACGACCTCCAATGCAGATTTTCCCAGTTTTTGGTGCATACCCGTAGGAATACCTCTACCATTATCTTTGACAGAAACGGAATTATCCAGGTGGATTATGGTATCGATGGTGTCACAATGGCCAGCAAGATGCTCGTCAATGGAATTATCAATAACCTCCCACACAAGATGGTGAAGACCTTTTGTATCGGTACTTCCGATATACATTCCAGGCCTTTTCCTTACCGCTTCAAGACCTTCCAGTGCTTGAATATTGCTTGCACCATAGTCCGTCTTTTGTTCTATATGTGCTTGATTAATTTCGTTTTCCATAATTGCAAATATACGAAAAATAGTGAAGTCTTTTTGCTTTAATTAACACATAATGATGCTATTTTTTAGCTTTGTGGGAAAGAATTTTTTAGCGCTTACATGTATTATTTATGAAAAAATCAGAAGTGTTTTTGTCTATTGAAATAAATCAATTAAGTGAATTATCATCGGCAGCTACTTTAATTTTAAATGCATGTAAGGATTATAAGATATTCGCTTTACACGGGGAAATGGGGGCAGGTAAAACTACTTTCGCCCGCGTGTTTTGTGAAGCCCTTGGTAGTAAAGACTGGGTTAGTAGTCCAAGTTTTTCTATTGTGAATGAGTACGACTACCACAATAATGAGGGAAGGGGTAAAATTTATCATTTTGATTTGTATAGATTAGGATCATTGGAGGAGGCTTTACAAATGGGTATTTTGTCCTATTTGGAAAGTGGAGATTATTGCCTCATTGAATGGCCTGAGCTCATTTCAGAGCTTTTACCTGAGGATACTATCAAGATATCTTTTACGGCTATGGAAAATGAATCCCGAAAATTACAGGTTGTTCCTTTTTTTTCGCAACTTTAAGAATTAAATAATACATTATGCGAAAAATCATTGGTTTATTTCTCTTTATAGCCTTTTACACTCCTCATTTTGGTCAAAATGTTACCAGGAAGTTGGAAAATATCAATTTTTCAAAGGTTACTATTGAAGACGCATTCTGGAAGCCCCGAATGGAAAAAGTAGCAGATGTTACTATTCCCGTTTGTATGGATCAAACAGAATTTAAAACGCCGCGTATTCGAAATTTTGAAATCACAGCGGGTTTGCGCAAAGGAGATTTTGAAGGTATTTTTTATGACGATTCTGACGTTTTTAAAGCCCTGGAGGCGATCGCCTATTCCCTAAAAGTAAAGGCTAATCCCGATATTGAAAAAAGAGCCGATGGTTGGATCGATAAAATTGCGGCATCCCAGCAATCCGATGGTTATATCAATACTTTTTACACATTGAAGGAACCAGACAAGAAATGGAGCGACATGAGTATGCACGAAGATTATAATGGGGGACATTTGATTGAAGCGGGCGTCGCCTATTTTAATGCCACAGGGAAAAGGAAATTATTGGATGTGGCTATTAAGTTTGCAGACCATTTTGACGCTCTTTTTGGTCCTGGAAAAAGACATTGGGTGACCGGTCATCAGGAATTGGAACTGGCTTTAGTGAAGTTATATAAAACAACAGGAAATAAGAAATATCTGAATCTGGCAGATTGGCTCCTCTCAGAAAGAGGCCATAAACATGCCGTGGGTTATACCTGGACCGATTGGAGGGACACTGCTTATGCCCAGGATGTATTGCCGGTAAAACAACAAACCCAAATTACAGGTCACGCCGTTAGGGCCATGTATTTATATACCGGTGCCGCCGATGTTGCCGCTATGACTGGTGATGGCGAATATTTTAAGGCAATGAAAACAGTTTGGGAAGACGTCGTTCACAGAAATATGTATGTCACCGGCGGTATTGGTTCGTCGGGAAGTAATGAAGGATTTAGTATCGACTATGACCTACCCAATGAAAAGGCCTATTGCGAAACCTGTGCCTCCGTGGGTATGGTTTTCTGGAATCAGAGAATGAATGCGTTAAGTGGAAATGCACAGTATATTGATGTGTTGGAAAAAGTGTTGTACAATAGTGCTTTAGATGGCTTGTCCTTTGAAGGAGATCGGTTTTTTTATGGGAATCCGCTCGCATCAAATGGGCAGCATTTTAGAAAAGAATGGTTCGGTACCGCTTGTTGTCCTTCTAATATTGCCAGATTAGTTGCCTCCCTGGGTGATTATGTTTACGGTGTTTCTGAGAAAGATATTTATGTGAATTTATTTATTGGTAGTTCAACTTCTTTAACGGTTCAACAAACGAAAGTTGACCTTCGTCAGGTTACGGAATATCCCTGGAACGGAAAGGTTGCTTTGGAGGTGAATCCGTCGAAAAATAGTTCTTTCGCTTTGCGCATTCGCCTGCCAGGATGGTTAAAAGGGCAAGCAGTGCCTGGAGATTTATACCAGTTTAAAGAGGTGAATTCTCAGCAGATAACCATTTTACTAAACGGTGTGTCTGTTCCTTATAAAGAGGAATTGGGTTATGCTGTTATTGAAAGAGAATGGCGTAAGGGTGATAAAATTTCTTTTGAATTGCCTATGGAGGTAAAAAGAGTAACCGCAAGACCAGAAGTGAAAGCAGCGAATAACAGAGTGGCGTTGCAAAGAGGTCCAATCATTTATTGTGTAGAAGGGACTGATAATGAGGGAAAAGCATGGCATTTTGTATTGCCTGACAATGAACCTGTTAAGGCTGCTTTTGATAAAAATATGCTGGGAGGTATTATGACTTTGCAATTCAATGCGCCTTCTGTGAAAATATCAGCTGATGGACTCAATGTGAGTACTTCAAAACAAAATATTACTGCCATTCCTTACTTTTCCTGGTGTAACAGAGGTCAAACGCCAATGCAGGTGTGGCTGCCAACCAGAATGGAAGATATTAAAGTAAATTATTGACGCAAACGAATTTTTAAATGACAGATCAAATCAGGTTTGAGGGGAATAAGACATTCGCGCTGGAGATGGATTCGAAGGATGAGCTTAGAAATTTTAGAGATCAATATCATATTCCCAAAAAAGAGGGGAAGGATGCCATTTACTTTTGTGGTAATTCTTTAGGCCTACAGCCGAAAGAAGCTGCTGGTTTGGTTGAAAATGAAATGAACCGTTGGCGGGACTTAGGGGTAGAAGGACATTTTAAAGGAGAATGGCCCTGGACGCAGTACCATAAGGCTGTGGTTCACCCTGCTATGGACATTGTGGGAGCCAAGGAGGAGGAAATTATACACATGAATACGTTGACCGTTAACCTACATTTGTTGATGGCCAGTTTTTATAAACCAACGAAAGACAGGCATCTTATTATCATGGAAGCCGGTGCTTTTCCATCAGATCAATATGTAGTAGAAAGTCAGGTTCGAATGCATGGTTTTGATCCTGAAACGAGTATCGTAGAAGTTTCACCAGTGGAAGGCGAAACGCTTATTTCCACAGATAAAATAAAGGAGCTTATTAGAAAAAATGGAGATAGAACGGCACTGGTTTTGTTTGGGGGCATTCAATATTTTACAGGTCAGTGCCTTGATATGGCTGAAATTTCCAAAGTAACACATGAAACGGGTGCCTTTTTGGGATTAGACCTTGCTCATGCAGTAGGAAATGTGCCTTTGAAGCTTCATGAATGGGGGGTAGATTTTGCGGCTTGGTGTACTTACAAATATCTGAATAGTGGGCCAGGTGCTATTGGAGGAGTTTATATTCACGAAAAATACGCGACAGATCCTACTTTTCCACGATTAGCCGGATGGTACGGTTACAACGCGGCTACGCGTTTTTTAATGCAGAAAAAATTTCAGGCGACACCAACGGCAGAAGGATGGCAGCTGAGTAATGCACCCATTTTATCATTTGCTCCACTTATAGCCAGCCATTCATTATTTCAACAAGCGGGCATGGAAAGGCTTAGAAATAAAAGTGTTATGTTGACCAGTTATTTAACTTACTTACTGGATAGTATTCCCGCGAAGGAGCGGATTTTTGAGATTATTACGCCCCGGGAATCGTCTGCAAGAGGGGCACAATTATCTTTATTTACAGACCATCAGGGTAAAGCCCTTTTCCAATACTTATCGGAAAGAGGTGTAGTTTGTGATTGGCGGGAAAACAATCTGACCGAAAAAGGAGTAGGCGCAGCGGGTGTTATCCGTGTTGCGCCTACTCCTATGTATAATACTTTTGAAGAAGTTTATCAGTTTGCTGATTACGTTTCTTCCTTTTGCGGGCGGTAAATATTACCGTCCGTGGCAATTTTTATATTTTTTACCGCTTCCACAGGGACAGGCGTCGTTACGACCTACTTTAGGTTCCTGACGGCGTATGGTTTCCACTTTTACGCTACTTTGATTGGCCTCCATGGCAGCCTTTCTTCTGGCTAAATCCTCTTGTTCTCTGTCTTTATTTGTTTTAGTTTTATTAGAAATAGCTCTCATTTCTCTTGCTTGTTCAAGCGTGGTACCGTCAGAAAAAACAAGGGTACCTTTTGCCAGATAAGAAGAAACGTCAGTATTTATTTCCATCACCAGGCTTTCAAAAAGCTTGTAGGCCTCCATTTTATAGATAACCAATGGGTCCTTTTGTTCGAAAGAAGCAGATTGAACCGATTCTTTTAATTCGTCCATCGCTCGTAAATGTTCTTTCCATTTTTCGTCGATGATAGAAAGAGTTACTGCCTTTTCAATGTCCCTCATGATGGTTTTACCTTTAGAGTTATAGGCTTCCTCCATCTCAGCGGTAATCATGTAAGGATTTGTCCTTCCGTCAGTAAAAGGAACAATGATTCTTTTGAATCGGTTACCTTGTGTTTCGTGGACGTTTTTAATGTGGTCGAAGAGAACCTCCTGAATGTGCTCCGATTTTCTGTGATAATAGGCTTGAAACTGGTGGAAAGTTTCTTCACTCAGATGGTTTGAGTTTTTCTTTTGAAAATCATGTTCTGAAATCTCTGGAACCTGTCCCAATAAACTAAGCATGTCTCTTCTAAAGGTATCGAAAGAACCTCCGCCTTTATGGTCATGAACAATATTTTCAATGATAGAGAAAAACATATTGTAAAGATCCACGGAAAGGCGATCGCCGAAGAGGGCATTATCTCTTTTCTTATATATAGCTTCTCTTTGAATATTCATAACGTCATCATATTCCAGAAGGCGTTTACGAATACCAAAGTTGTTTTCTTCTACTTTTTTTTGTGCTCTTTCAATAGATTTAGTAACCATAGAATGTTGAATAACCTCTCCGTCTTTATGGCCCATTTTGTCCATAAGAGAAGCAATTCTATCGGACTGAAAAAGTCGCATCAGGTTATCTTCCAGTGAAACATAAAATTGGGAGGAACCTGGGTCACCCTGACGGCCGGAACGTCCACGAAGTTGTCTGTCAACTCGCCTCGACTCGTGTCTTTCCGTACCTATAATAGCTAATCCTCCAGCTTTTTTAACCTCATCGTTTATCTTGATATCTGTTCCACGACCGGCCATATTGGTTGCAATGGTAATTTTACCCGGACGACCTGCTTCAGCAACAATTTCTGCTTCTCTTTGATGTTGTTTTGCGTTAAGTACATTATGGTCTAGACCTTTAAGCTGGAGCATCCGGCTTAACTTTTCAGATATATCAACAGAAGTGGTACCTACGAGAATTGGCTGACCGGCTTTGCTTAATAAACTAATCTGGTCTATGAGCGCATTATATTTTTCCCTATTTGTTTTGAACACAAAATCTTCTTGGTCAAGTCTTTGAATAGGTCTATTGGTAGGAATAACAACGACATCGAGTTTATAAATTTGCCAAAACTCATTGGCTTCGGTTTCAGCTGTACCCGTCATACCTGCTAGTTTGTGGTACATACGGAAATAGTTTTGAAGGGTAACGGTGGCGTAAGTTTGGGTAATTTCTCCAATCTTCACATTTTCCTTAGCTTCCAGCGCCTGGTGAAGACCGTCAGAATATCTTCTACCTTCCATCATACGTCCGGTTTGTTCATCGACAATTTTAACCTGACCCTCCATTACCACATATTCCTCGTCTTTTTCAAAAAGAGTAAAAGCCTTTAAAAGCTGATTTATAGTATGGACTCTGCGCGCTTTAACGGCATAATCCTGAGCTAGCTTAGTTTTTGCGTTTTCACTATCTTCTTTAGAAAAGTCCTTTCGATTTTCAATTTCCACCATTTCAGAAACGATATCCGGAAGCATGAAGAAACTGGGATCATTGGAATTTGTGGACAAATATTCTACACCCTTTTCGGTAAGTTCGGTTTGTCTATTTTTTTCATCTATATTAAATAGGAGTGGCGCATCGACCAAATGCATGTTTTTGGATTGCTCCTGCATGTAATGATTCTCGGTTTTTTGCAATAAAACGCGAACCCCTTCCTCGCTTAGGAACTTAATCAAAGGTCTTGCTCTTGGGAGCGAACGATAAGCCCGAAGTAGGGCCATACCTGCAGTTCCTTCCTCTACTCCAATGGCTCCGGCGGCGAATAATTTTTTTGCCTCAATCAGATATTCGTTAGCTAGTTTTTTCTGTTCATTTATCAGTTTTTCAACACTTGGACGAAGCTCAAAATATTCCTGATCTTCGGCGGCTGGGCCAACAGGACCTGAAATAATAAGAGGCGTTCGCGCATCATCGATAAGAACTGAATCGACCTCATCAACCATACTGAAATGGTGTTTGCCCTGAACTTTTTCTTCAGTGGTACGGACCATGTTATCGCGAAGGTAATCGAAACCAAATTCGTTATTTGTTCCGTAGGTTATATCGCAGCTGTAAGCTTGAATACGCTGTTCGGAGTGAGGGGTATATTTATCGATACAATCGATGGTTAAAAGGAGAAATTCCATGATTGGACCGATCCATTCAGCATCACGACGGGCTAAATAGTCATTTACGGTAATAACATGTACCCCCAGGCCACTTAATCCATTCAGATAAGCCGGTAAAGTCGCTACAAGAGTTTTACCTTCACCCGTTCCCATTTCAGCAATTTTGCCCTCATGAAGAACCATACCACCAATGAGCTGAACATCGTAATGCACCATATCCCAGGTAATGGCACCACCTGCGGCAGTCCACTGGTTTTTCCAGGTCGCTTGATTTCCTGTAATGGAAACATACGATTTTCCAGACTGTACGGCCAGATTTTTATCATGTTCGGTGGCAGTAACAGAAAGGGTAGAATTATTCTTAAAACGAATAGCCGTTTCCTTAACTACCGCAAAGGCCTCGGGAAGAATCTCATTTAAAATAACTTCCAGTTCCTGATCCCGCTGTTTTTTTAAAGTATCAATTTCAAGAAAAAGATTTTCTTTATCGGAAAGCTCTTCAGAATCAATGGTTTGTTGACGTAAGTTTTCGATAGCGTCGTCTATATCGGAAAGATAATCGCTAATTCTTTCCCGAAATTCTGTCGTCTTTTGCCTCAGCTCATCATGGGAAAGATTTTTTAAGTTGTCCCCAAATTGATGAATTTGTTCAATGATAGGGTTAAACTTAAGAATATCTTTTTCCTGTTTGCTTCCGAATAATTTTTGCAAAGACTTGCCTATATTTTCAAACATTTTATTTCCTATTTAGGTTAATTTTGTGAGTAGGCAAATATACGACCTTTTATAGGTATTACAAGACATAAAAAGTCATTTGTCATTGTAAAGCTGAACAAATAATAGGAAATAAATGAATAAAAAACGTTGGGAGCACCCTTTTAATGCATGGTTTTATATAGGTGTTCCTGCTTATATTCTGTGGTGTTTTACCCTGTCTGCCTGTGTTTCAGAAAATAATCAAAGAGATATCAGGGGTTATTATTTCCCAATGGAAAAATTGGCAAATGGAGAAGTATATGTTTATGAATCAACAGGAAATACGGGAACAGATAGTGTTTACTGGTATCACAGGAGTTTTTTAAAAGGGGAACAAAAAATATTTTCGAGTACTTTTTATGAAAACTATATGGTCCCTTTACAACAGGTACAAGAAGAGGTAGTTCACAATGGATTGCTACTAAAAGACCTGTATATTTATGACTTGCCCGATGCTACGAAAGGGTATAAACAGCAAAGAACCGAGGTGGAAATTATGGCTGGAAATAGTTTTCCCTTTGTAGTGAAAGATAGGTTTGGTATTTTTCTTTATTATATAAAATGGAAATCAAATGACAGTGATTCAACGACCTATAGCGTTATAAAAAACAGGATATTTATGGGAGACACCACGTTTTCTTTAAATAAACAAGAAATTCCTGCCATTATTTTTAGGGTAAAAGAAAAAATTGAAGTGGAAAACGAGGGGGTTACCGGACAGTTATTTGAGGGTATGGAAATATATGCCAAAGGCATTGGCTTGGTTTATTATGAAAAAAAGGTGTCAAAAGAGGCTATAATGGCCTATCGGTTTGTAAGGGGAACGAATATGGAAGAATTAGAAAAAAAGTGGGAAAAGGAAAAAATAATTAACTAGGCTCTATATTTATTAAATAATCAAATTAGTATTGTCTAATAATAAAAAAACACGTATATTTGCGCTTCATATAAAATATGTGAAAATAGGGTCGGGTGGCCGAGTGGCTAGGCAGAGGTCTGCAAAACCTCGTACGACGGTTCGAATCCGCCTCCGACCTCACAAAGCCTCTGAAGTAAATCAGGGGCTTTTTTTTTTAAAATATTAAGCTGAAATTATGATTATCTGGACGGGCTTTATTTTACTTATCCTTGTTTTATTAGGGATAGATCTTGGGGTTTTAAATAAGAATCCACATAATGTAACTACAAAGGAGGCTTTAAGATGGACTGGCTTATGGGTGAGTTTGTCTTTATTATTCAGCGTATTTATTTACTTTGCCTATACAAACAACTGGCTACCTCAAGGAAGTCACGTGTTAACGGGAAAAGAGGCGGTCATAACTTATTTAACAGGTTATCTTGTCGAACAATCTCTGAGTATTGATAATATTTTTGTCATAGCTATCATCTTTTCTTATTTTAACATACCGCAAGCGAACCAGCACCGGGTTTTATTCTGGGGTATTTTAGGTGCTATCATCTTTAGAGGATTAATGATAGGCGTTGGGGCTGTGCTGATGGAAAGTTTTACATGGATTGTGTATATTTTTGGTATCATTTTATTGTATGCCGCATATAAAATGCTAAAGTCAGGAACCCATGAAAGCATCCACCCGGAAAACAATCCGACCATTAAACTGGTGAAGCGTTTTTTTCCGGTGACGACGAAATTTCACGGAGATCATTTTTTTATTAAAGAGGGAAAGCTTTGGGTGGCAACACCCCTATTTATCGCCTTAATGGTGGTAGAGACTACAGACATAATGTTTGCATTCGATAGTATTCCAGCTATTTTTGCCATCACAACTGATCCATTTATTGTTTTCACCTCAAATATTTTCGCTATTTTAGGTTTGCGTTCATTGTACTTCGTTCTGGCCGCTTTTATAGACAAATTTGAGTATTTAAAGTATAGCCTCGTAGCGATACTGGCATTTGTGGGAATAAAAATGTTGGTTTCTCATCAACTTCATTTACCAGATTGGTTGTCTTTAGCCTTTATTGTGTTCGCTTTAACAGTGGGCGTAGTTTTATCTATGTTGAAGGAAAATAAGACAAAAATGGAATAAAATGATTATCTTAATGGTATGAAATGGGTTCCATGAAAACAATCTTATGCCTTACAGACTATACCCCTTCAAGTAAGATCGCTTTGGGTATTGCGCTGCGCTTTGCTGAAAGATTGAACTATAAAATAATATTGGTACATGTAGAACCCATAGACCGGATTGAATTTCAAGAAGATAGTAGGTCAAAACTATCTAAATTTTCAGACGAGAATATAAAAAATCAATCAGGTAAGAGCGATAATTTAATTCAGCATGAGCTCGTCTATGGGAATATTGTAGAACAGTGTGAGCTATTGGCAGAAAAATACACCCCCTCTTTATTAATTATTGGAAAGAGGAAGAAGAAAATATTAGAAGGAATTTTTTGGGGAGAGTCAACCCAAAAAATAATAGATCGCGTCGATTTTCCTGTAATTATTATACCAGAAGAAGCCAATGAGGCGCCACTTACTTCTATTTATTACGCGACTGATTTTTCATCAGGAAGTATATCAACCTTAGACGTTCTCCTGCCATGGTGTTCGATATTAGGTATAAGATTACATCTTTTACATGTTTCAGAAACGGACGAAGATGAGTACAAGGCCATAGCAAAGATGAAACAAATATTACATTCTTTTGCTGAAGACCATGAGGAGGTTGGTATGGATTTCAAAATTTTGAAAGGGGAACCCTTTCCCGCAATCCTTGATTTTCTAAGCGAATACCCAGAGGTAATGTTAGCCGTAACATTTCACGAAAGATCTTTTTGGGAAAGATTAATGGAGCATTCCCTTGTGAGAGAAATAACGGGGGCTATAAAAAATCCTATGTTAGTTTTTAAGTATTAATCTTTATTAAATTCCTTTTTTGGCAGAGAGGCTTCGGCTGTTTTGGAGGAAAATTGCAATTTATCTTCCAGTTTCGTCATTTCAGCAGGCGTGAAATATCTCCAGGTATTAGATTTAATTCCATCAATGGTAATGTCCATAATCCGAATTCTTTTTAAGGAATAAACCTCATAATCCAGGAAAGCACACATTCTGCGAATTTGTCTGTTTAAGCCTTGGGTTAGAATTATTTTAAAGGAAAATGTATCTATTTGAACTACTTCACAAGGTTTAGTTACCGTCCCTAAAATGGGAATACCCGTTCTCATTTTTTGCAAAAAAACATCTGTAATTGGTTTGTTTAGCGATACGATGTATTCTTTTTCATGATTATTTCCAGCCCGAAGCACCTTATTGACAATGTCTCCGTCATTAGTAAGAAAAATAAGACCATTTGAAGCTTTATCTAACCTTCCGATAGGAAAAAGACGTTGATTATGTTTGATTTGGCTAATTATATTTTTAGGTTCTCTTAGATCGGTAGTGCATACAATACCTACCGGTTTATGATAAGCAATATAAAGTAAGGGTGGGTTTTCTTTTATGGGTTTTCCGTCTATATGCACCAGGTCACCGGGAAAAACCCTGTTTCCCAGTTGGGTTGGAAGATTATTTATGGTGACTCTACCTGCTGAAATCCAGGTATCTGCTTCTCTGCGGGAACAAATCCCCGTAGAAGAAATAAATTTATTTAAGCTAATTGAACCGTCATTATTTGTTTCCAAGGGAATTAATTTTTTGTAAAAAAGAATATAAAAGTAAGAATTGCTTAGCAAGCAATTTTTAAAACACAAAAAAAGATAAATCCATATAAAATTTTGATTATTTTGTGGTAGGATAGTAAAACATCCAGTTATTCAGAATGTAAATTTAAATTGGATTGATGAACAAAAATAGTGTACCATGTTAAGAAAACAACTTAGAAACATTTTTTTATTACCGGCCTTATTATTTTGTTTTGCCTTAAATGCGCAAACGATAGTAAGCGGTAAAATTACCGATTCAAAAGGTGAGCCATTGGTTGGAGCCAGTGTTGTGGTTGTAGGAACCTCAATAGGTGTATCAGCCGATTTAGATGGAATGTACCGGTTAGAAACCAGTTCAAAACCACCTTTTAAAGTAGAATTTAGTTTTATTGGATACAATGCGAAAGTCCTTGATGTGACGTCAGGCAACGAAAAACTAGATGTTGTACTTGATGAAAACATCAGTACATTGGATGAAATCATAGTTTCTGCCTCGAGGAGAGCGGAGAAGGTACAGGAAGCACCTGCTTCAGTTTCTGTTATATCAGCAAAAACAATGCAGGCGGCATCTTCTGCGGTAGATCCTATCAGAGAATTGATAAACGTTCCTGGTGTTCAAATCCAGCAGCAGTCAGCAGCGCGTATGAACATTGAAATGAGAGGTTCTGCGGGTTTGTTTGGTACTGGTGTATTTCCAATTCTTGATTATAGAAGTTTGGTTGGCGCGGGTACTGGAACTTTTCAGTCTGATGCATCTGGCTTAAACTCTATCGATTTACAGAGAATAGAGGTAGTTCGTGGAGCGGGAGGTGCGCTTTACGGTCCTGGCGTAACGGCAGGTGTAGTTCACTTTATCTCTAAAAGTCCCATAGACTTTCCTGGAACGACGGTTGAATTAATGGGTGGAGAAATGTCAACCTGGGGTATTTCTACCAGAGTGGCCGCCGCTTCAAAAAACAAAAAAATTGGTTTCAAAATCAATGCACACAATAAAAGAGGTGGAGAGTTTGTATTAGATGGTTCTGAAGGAACTACTTCTGCGGGTATCTTCACCAGGCAAACCAGTAGATTCAGAACGTCTATTGTTGATCCTACGGTTGCTAATGGTGTTGTCTCTGCTGACCAGTCGAAGGCAAGCGTGCTTTTATCAAAAGCAGATCTTGATCCGGACGGAGATGGAAACATGATGCAGGATTTTTGGTCTAACAGCGCCATCAATGGTACCTTAGAAATGAGACCATCTGGAGATACGAAGGTAGTTCTTGCTGGTGGTATGAATGCCAATAGTTCCGTTTTTTACAATTCCCAAGGGGAAGGTCTTTCTCAGTCTATAGCTTACTGGGGTCAGGCAAGAGTACAAAAGGGTGGTTTATTTGCTCAGGTATTTTATAATTACAACGATGGAGGTAGTCCTGAAAGACCAACATTCCTTTATCAGACAGGAAATAGGACGGCTATTGAAAGAAGTCAGGTAGAAGGCCAGATTCAATATAATTTCAATTTGGAAAAGTTTCTAAATGCCGATATTACTGTGGGTGCTGACTACCGTCAAGCGGGAAGTAATACCTATAATCAGGTATATGGTCGTAATGAGGAAAATGACGATTATAATATTCTAGGAGCTTATGCACAAGCAAGCTTTGAATTAAGTGAGCGTTTCGAATTTGTTGCAGCAGGTCGTTTTGACCGTTTTAACTTTTTAGACGCACAGGCGGTTTCTCCAAGATTGGCTTTAGTGTATAAGGCATCTAAAAATCATACGTTCAGAGCTTCTTACAACCAAACAGCTGCGCCACCAGATGCCTTGGTAATGTATATTGACTTTCCAGTAGCAACACCTGCTCCTGGTCTCTTCGATGTTTGGTTAAAAGGTATGAAAGAAATTGCACAGTTCCCAGCTAACCCGCTGATTGATTTTACTGCACCAGGTTTCCCTAGTTTGCCTTATGGTACACCAGGTTTACCTTTAGCTATACCTTATGGTGCAGTAACACCATCTATATTAACAGCCTTACAAGCAGGGCTTCCTGCTACTATTTTCCCTATAGTTCAAGCTATCTTAACGAACCCAGCTAATACGCCAACAGGAGTAAGTGGTAAATTTACAGGATATAACCTATTTACAGGTTTACCATTAGCACCAATAAATACCACCGCACCACAGATTAGAACGGAAAAAACATTGGAGCTTGGTTATAAAGGTGTATTTAATAAAAAACTAATGGTTTCTGCTGACGTTTACAGAATTGCATCTTCAGGATTCATTAATTTTACAGCTATAAGTCCTACCATAAGTTACACAGGGCAAAATATTGCAGCTGATTTAAGTTCAAAAGTAGGCGCTACGGTAAGAACTCAATTGGAAGCTGCATTGATTGGTGCAGGTCTTCCAGCAGCTACTGCGGCGGCAACAGCGGCGCAGATAAGTGCTGCAGTAGCAGGCGCTTATGCACAAGGTGGTGCTGCTTTTGCTGCACAAATTGCGCCTCTTTCTCCTATCTTTGGCGCTGTTGAAACAACAGGCGTTCCTCAGGACGGTATGGTTCATAGTGCAGCTGGCTACAGAACTTTCGGTTCATTAGCTTACGTGGGTATCGATTTAGGTTTTGGTTATGCGATAAATAATGATTTGAGTGTTTTTGCTAACTTTTCTGCAGTAAATCAAACTGATTTTACTGAGGAAGACTTAGGTGAGGCACCAGGTTCAGGTTTAATTTTCAACCTGGGAATACCTAAGAATAAATATCGTTTAGGGGCTGTTTACGCACCAGAAACAGGTTGGAGGGGAAATATTGCTTTCCAACATGACGATTCATTCTACTCAAATGCAGGTCAGTTTACAGGATTTTCCGATCCTAAAAATCTTGTTGATATAGGCGTTGGTTATAAATTGAAGAATGGTTTATCTATTGATGCTACTTGTCAAAATTTATTTAATCAGCAATACAGAGCTTTGCCAAATATGCCAATAATTGGCAGAAGGGCCGTAGCTAAAGTTACTTATAGCTTCTAATTAATTGTTGGGTAAACTTTGTTCTTGTTTTTCTTTTTGCTTAAAAAGTAGAAGGAAAAACAAGGACAAAGCTATACCAGCCACCGAAGGAAAAATCCAAATATTAGTCCAGTTGTACTCTCCTGATGCAGCTATATTTCTCTCCACCATCCATCCGGCAAAATAAGAACCAAAGAAGGTTCCTAATCCTTGCATAGCAAAAGTTATAATACTTTGTGCCGTATTCCTTAAATGTCTCGGGGCTTTCTCATCAATATATAATTGACCAGCTAATCCTGTAAAAATATAAGCGAAGCCATGTACTAATATAGCAGGAAGCCAAATAAATTGAATAGAGGGATTTCCTGCTGCGAAAGCAAATACCGCATATTTTGCACCCCATAAAAATAGCCCGGAAAAGACAACCCATTTAAAAGAAAAATGACGAAGGAAAAAAGGCAGGAGTAACAAGACAACCACTTCAGTTATCTGACCTATGGACATCCAACCTGCGGCATTTTTAACTTGAATGGTCGTTAAAAAATTATTTACAAAACTATAATAATAGGCAACTGGAATAGCATACAAAATAGTAATGCTAATCATGAAAATTAAAAAATCTCGCTGCTTGAAAAGCTGAATAATTTCAACAGAGAAAAATTCCTTAAAACTATTTGACGCTTTATTATTTCCTTCGACGGTTGGAACTTTAGGTAAAAACAAAGCATATATACCCAATATAAAACTTAAAGCTGCAGATAATAAGAAAGGATTTGCCGTTTTTTCCCAACTTAATAAGCCAACAATGTTACCTGCTATGATCCATCCTATACTTCCCCATACCCTAACGCCAGGAAATTGTTTTGAAGGGTCTTCCAGTTGTTGAAGAACGTAAGAACTTGAAAGTGCGAAGGTAGGTAGATATAAGACCGCATATAATAAGGTGAAGGGATAGAAAAACTGGAATGCCGTAAATGAATACATGGCAATAAGACAAAATCCACCTCCCAGATGAAGAAAAGCTAAAACTTTAGAGGCAGAAAAATATTTGTCTGTTATAAATCCAACAAAAAGGGGAGAAATAAAGGCAGCAACGGACATGGCACCATATACAAGACCTACTTCTCTACCTGAAAAATGCAGCGTTTGTAACAGATAGGTTCCTGTTGTCACATACCAGGATCCCCAAACCATGAATTGGAGCAATAGCAAAACGGAAAGTTGGAAATATTTTTTATTGTTCATTTTCTGCTGTTAAGGAGTAAACCATTGGGATTTTATCTTCAAGTCCTATAATTTGATATTGACTTGGTTTTGTTTCTTTAATATTGCTAAAACAAGGATAAGGCGAGTAGGCATACTCCTTGAAGTGAGTTAATGTTAATCCTACCTCCAATAAGGCACTTAACACCTCATCTAACGAATGATTCCAGGTTATTTCCTGAAAAGTATCCATTTGAACGGCACTTTGATCCGTGTAAGTAGTATTTTTTGTTTCTACGATGGGGTCTCCTTTAAAATAGGAATACTCGATTCCTTTGAATTCGTCATCCATCATCCATATCACAGGATGAAATTCCACCAAAATCAATTTCCCACCAGGTTTGAGCATGGTTTTCACCACTTTTGCCCAATCATTCATGTCAGGCAACCATCCTAATACCCCGTAGGTAGTAAAAACAATATCAAATTTTTCAGAAATGAGTTGGGGTGTTTCCAATACATTTCCACATACAAAAGTTGCCTTTACATCAAGTTCTTTCGCTAAAATATTTGCCTTATCAATGGCAACCTGCGAAAAATCAATACCGGTAACTTTAGCTCCCAAACGCGCTAAAGAGAGAGTGTCTTGTCCAAAATGACATTGCAAATGAAGAAGTGTTTTGTCCCTAACATCACCTAACAATGCTAATTCAATAGGTTTTAATACCTCTTTACCCTTTAAAAAGCCTGGGACATCATAAAAATCAGATTGATAATGAATATCCACTCTTTGGTTCCATGCATGTTTATTTGTCTCGAAAGATTTCATCAGAAAAAATATTGAAAAAAAAAGTAATTTAATGGAACGCTTTTAATAGCTCACGAAATTAATTATAAAACCAATTACTAAACGTTAAATTTCTAAATCATGAAAAAGAATCTTTTTTTAAATCTTTTGTCTCTTGGATTGTCCTTATTTGTATTTACAAATATGACCGCTCAAAAATGTGATGCCGCATTGCGTTCCGCAGAACTTTCGCCTTATGGAACTAGATCATGCAATGGAAAAACGGGAAATTATCTTCAACGAACTGTTTGTAATGAAACATCAACTACTTTTGACCCTTCAACGCATTCTATTTCTCTCCCTAGAGGAAGGGAAGCAGCTTGTTTCACTATAGTGGGATATAGTGGAAAGCCAGATTGGAAAATTATAGATGAAGCTACCGGTGCAGTGGTCTTTGACCCGGTAATGCCTACAACCGCACCTCGATTGGGCACTTTAAAATTAACGGCACCTACCAAGGATAAAGTCTATAAGATCGTGCTAAACAGGACCACTTCTATCAAAAGCTCCTGGATTACCCTTGGATTTGTAGATTACCAACCTTAATAATACCCATCAACAAAATTAAACCATCATGAAAAATCTTTTTTATTTCGTTTTAGCTGTTCTTTTCATTCAACTTGCTAACACCACTTCAACGCAAGCACAAGCTTGCACACCAACTACCAGGGTAACAGAAAAAGATCCCATTGGACCAAAGAGAAATTGCATGGGTGTACCAGGCTTATACTTCAAACGATCCTTATGCAATGTCGCGGCTTTCAGGACTTATGACCCTTTGAAAAATGAGATTATGGTTCCACGTGGGAGAACAGCCGGTTGTTTTACTATTCTGGCAACAGCAGGAGCCCCCGTTTGGAAAATTTATGACCCTGGTACAGGCGCCCTTTTATATTCTTCAGGATCCCCGATAGCAGGTTTAAGTCTTCCAGGGGGCGGTTCAGGAAAACTATTTAAGATGGAGATGGATCCGGGGGCTTCAACACCAGGATCGTCAGTAACTATCGCTTATATTGAATATTAAAAAGCCTTAATTTTCAGATTGGCCTTACTCCGGATAAAATAGGGGTAAGGCCAATTTATTTTATGGTTTAACAGATAAATTGATTATTTTTCCAAAAGTAAATCCAATAATCAATAAAATGACGTTGTGATACCTATCAGAACTGCCAGAAGAACTGCGGAAATTTCTTGGTTTGCCGACTTATGTGGTGGGGATACTGCCTTTTTAGGTCAGTTGGATGGTCACAGGAGAAGTAATTTTGCACATTGTCAACAAATAGTTCAGCAAGCCGAGCATTTGGGTTTCAATAATATTTTGCTTCCTTCCTCCTACATGGTTGGACAAGATCCGTTTACTTTTGCTGCGGCTGTTGCTCCCTCCGTCAAAGATATTTCTCTGTTGGTTGCCCATCGGTTTGGGGAACTTCACCCGCCTATGTTGGCAAGAACCATAAGCACATTGGATCATTTATTAAAAGGTCGGTTTACTTTAAATGTTATCAATTCTGATCTGCCGGGAATGAGGGAAGAGGGCAAAGTCAGATATCAAAGAACCAGAGAAATTATAGAGATTCTTCGACAGGCCTGGACGCAGGATGAAATTCATTTTAAAGGTGAAATTTACCAATTTGATTTGTCGTCAGAACCTGTAAAGCCTTATCAGCAAAATGGAGGTCCCCTTTTATATTTTGGTGGTTTTTCGCCCGAGGCCAGAGACGTTTGTGCTCAATATTGCGATGTATTTCTTATGTGGCCGGACACAGAAGAAGGTCTAAAAAACACCATGGAGGATGTTTCAAAACGTGCGGCGTCTTATAATAGAAAAATAGATTTTGGATTGCGCATTCACGTCATTGTGGAGGAAAATGAAGAACAGGCGAGGTTTTCAACGCAAAAACTGACCTCCAAACTGGAAGTTAAAAGAGGAGAGGAACTTAAAAACAGAGCGCAGGATGCAAAAAATATGGGGGTACTTCAACAAGACAATTTGAGGGAAAACGCCGATAAAGATGGCTATGCCGAAGCGTTGTTATGGACAGGTATCGGTCAGGCCCGAAGTGGATGTGGTGCCGCTCTCGTAGGTTCACCGGATCAGATTATCGACAAAATCAATAAATACATGGATATGGGCATCAGGTCTTTTATCTTCTCAGGTTATCCTCTGATTGAATCGGCTATTAAGTTTGAAAAGTATGTGTTGGGCAGATTACCCAACGAGAAACTGGCAAGAATTCAAGGTAGAATTCCCGAAAATGAACCAGATACACCTTTAACTACGAAACCATTACAATAAATAGCGTAAAATGAAACAAATTGAATTAACACCCAAATTCTCCCTATCGCAAATAGTTTATGGGGTTTGGCGTTGGGATGAAAATAAGCAATCCCTAAAAGATATCTCTCATATTCTGGATACTTGTCTTTCATTAGGTATTGATTCGTTTGACCATGCTGATCTCTATAATGATTATGGTAATGAATTATTTTTTGGCAAATTGTTAAAAGGAAATAACGCATTGAGAAGTCAAATTAAATTGATTTCTAAATGTGGGATTCAATTATTAAGCCAGAAAAAGCCACTGACTAAAGTTAAACATTATGATTACAGCAGGGAACATATCAGGTATTCTGTAGAAAATTCTCTCCGACATTTGAACACCGATTTTCTGGACGTATTGTTACTGCACCGACCCAGCCCCCTTTTAAATCCGGAGGAAGTGGCGGAAACGCTTTCCGATTTGGTGAAATCCGGTAAAGTGAGGCATATTGGTGTTTCTAATTTCACGCCTCAACAATTTCAACTTTTACAATCTCGTTTAGATATCCCTTTGATTACCAATCAAATTGAGTTAAACTTGAATCATCCTTTTCCACTGACGGACGGTAGTATTGATTTCCTTTACAAAGAGAAAATAAAACCTATGATTTGGAGTCCCCTGGGCGGTGGATCTATTTTTAACGAAACAGGAAATGCTTTAATTAGGAATAAATTGCAGGTTTTGGCGGATAAATACCAGGTTGGGGCAGATGTTTTATGTCTTGCCTGGTTATTGAAACATCCCGCGCAATTGATTCCGGTTATCGGAACAAATCAGGTGGAACGCATTAAGGCAGCAGTAAAATCTACTTCTTTGGCATTGGAATTACAGGATTGGTTTTCGTTATATGAAGCAGCATTGGGTAATGAAGTTCCGTAAATGAATACACTGACCATTGACAATTTTGATTTTCTCCTGATTATAGCTCTTATTATCATTCAAATAGGGGTAGGTATTTTTTTTAGTCGAAAGGGTAAGGGAAGTGAGGATTATTTCATGGCGGGAAGGAAGCTGCCTTGGTGGGTTGTGGGTGGTTCTGTTTTCAGTACTAATATAAGTGCTTCCCATTTGATTGGCATGTTAGGCATTGGATATTCGGTAGGTTTTGCCCAAAGCCATTACGAAGTGCTGGCCGTTTTTGCCATTCTTATACTGGCTTTTTTATTTATTCCTGTTTATCGGCGATTGCCCTTATTTACTTTATCACAGTTTTTGGAAAAAAGATTTGGTGATAAGGTCAGATTAACCTATGCTTTATTGGTATTATTGTTAATTATTGTTCAGTTAATTGGGCATTATTATATTGGCGCGCGGGCATTATCCATGCTTACTCAAGGTAGTCTTTTTGAAATAAATTACCCGGTCGCCCTATTGTTATTATCCCTTATCATTTGCAGTTACACATTTTTTGGTGGTTTAAGTGCGGTAGTTTATACTGACACCCTTCAGGCCGTTTTCATTATTTTGGTGGCTATCGTATTATGTTATTTTACTTTTTCATCACCTGAAATAAATGGTTTTTCAGGATTACTTACTTTGGACAGTCAACTGCCTGAGGGGTTAAGAAAAATGAATCTTTATCTTCCTACAAATCATCCTGACTTACCAGTTTCAGGCGTTTTCACGGGACTAATACTTTTGCATTTTTTCTATTGGATAACCAATCAATATTTAGTTCAACGTGTATTAGCTGCTAAAAGTGATGATGCGGCAAAATATGGGGTTATGGTTGCCGGGTTGTTAAAACTCGGAATTCCTTTTGTTACCATAGCTACAGGTGTGGCAGCAGCTCATTTGTTAAATATTAAATATGCCGGACAAAAGATTTTACCTGACGATGCTTTTTTATATTTGGTCAATGCAGTAATTCCAGCAGGTTTTGGGCTCATTGGCTTATTAATTTCAGGGGTATTGGCATCTACTTTTTCCACTATTGATTCCATGATGAATTCGGCAACGACCTTGTTTTGTATTGATATTTATAAAAAATATTATCGGAAAAATATTTCGGATAAAGAATTGGTGATTGTTGGTAGATTAGTAACGCTAACGATTACATTATTGGCAGCAGTTCTTGCCTATGCAACCTATAACCCTCAAAGTGCGGGAAACTTTTTTCTGAAAATATCTTCCCATGGGTCTTATTTTACTCCAGGCATCATTGTTGTTTTTTTTGCTGCGGTATTTGTCAGGAGAATACCTTCCCAGGCAGCCTTATGGACTATGGTGTCAGCACCGTTTATTGCTATTTTACTTGAAGTATCCTACAGTAGCATCACTGCATTTTTTCCTACAATCTCCTCAATATTTGGTGAAAAACTTAATTTTTTGCACCGAGTGGCACTCACTTCCATAAGTTCCGTCTTTTTATTGTTTGTTAGCCGTTTTTACTTACTAAGAAAAGTTGGGGGATACCAGCTTGTAAAAGAAGATAATCAGCTGATGGCCATAGATTCGTTAATGGCACATCGTTGGAAGATATTTGGATTTTTATTCATTCACGCTATCTCGGTAACTATTTTGTTCATGGATCTAACAGACGGAAAACAATTATCTTTTTTTATAGCTCCTTTATCGGGAAGTCTTTTTTTATTAAATATTGGAAAGCCTTTTGCCTTCTCGGGAACTAAAATAATGGCTGCCGTATTAATGTCTTTATGCATTTGGATTTTATATTATTTCTCCTAATCTTGAAAAATGATTAGATTGAACCTTTTTAAAAAATGTTTATGTGGTTAATTATAATGCTTTTTGTCTCCTTAAATTATGCAAATCCAGTACAGCATGGAGAATGGGATGTATTGGTTAAAAAACATGTTTCAAAAAATGGTATGGTCGATTACCAGGGTTTTTTGAAAGATAAAAAGCAATTGCAGGTATATCTGGACAAACTTTCTGCCAATAGACCTACTTCTAAATGGAGTAAAAATGAAAAGATGGCTTTTTGGATAAATGCCTACAATGCTTTTACCGTGAAGTTAATCCTCGATCATTATCCTATAAAAAGTATCAAGGATATTAAAAAGGGTATTCCTTTTGTTAATTCTGTTTGGGATATCACCTTTATTCCAATGGGGAAAGAGAAAATAGATCTGAATTATATTGAACATTCCATTTTAAGAAAAGAATTTAAGGATCCAAGAATTCACGCCGCAATAAATTGCGCTTCTTTTTCCTGCCCATTATTAAGAAATGAAGCTTATTATGCCTCTCGTTTGGACGAGCAATTAAATGATGCTATGAGGAGGTTTGTAAATGATTCTCAACGAAATCAGTTAGACAAATCAAATATTAAAATCTCAAAAATATTTAGTTGGTTCGCTGGCGATTTTAAGTTAAATGGTTCGTCTGTCGTTGATTATTTAAACAAATATGCAAAAAAACGGGTGCAACCAAATGCTAAAATAGATTTTTTAGAGTATCAATGGGAGCTAAATAATGTAGTGAAATAATAAGTGGGATTCATGGAAAAAGAAATAATCATAGGGGTTTTACAAATGTCTGATCGGGCAAGTCTGGATACAAACGCATATTCCAGCCTGTCGGGAGATGCCATTTTAGAGGTTTTGACATCGTATATAAAGTCTCCATACAGAACTATTTTCAACATCATTCCCGACGAGTATGATCTTATTTTAAAAACATTTCATACCCTTGCAGTAGAGGAAAAGTGCTGTTTAATATTAACTACAGGGGGAACAGGGCCTGCAAAAAGAGATGTGACGGTAGAGGCAACGGAGGCTTTTTGTCAAAAAATACTTCCTGGATTCGGCGAGTTGATGCGGATGGAAAGTTTAAAATATGTGCCTACCGCTATTCTTTCCAGGCAAACGGCAGGCATTTATGAAAATACTTTGATTGTTAACTTGCCGGGCAAACCCGCTGCCATTTCACAATGTTTGCAAGCCGTTTTTCCTGCTATACCTTATTGTATTGACCTCATAGATGGTCCCTTCATATTGGCAAATGAGCAAAACATAAAGGCGTTCAGACCTAAGTCAGGTTAAGGTGTTTTTTGTCTTTGATAATCAAGGGCGTTGGATGGTAAAAAGTAAATCGGACGCCATAAGTACCTTGTTTTTTAATCTATAGGGGAAATCTGGGTGTTCCTGAAGGAATTTTTTTACATAATAGGCTGCAGTGGGTGATTGATGTCCACTTAATACTGCTGTAATGAATTGTCTTGGGAAAAAGATGTCTCCTGTTTTTTGAATCTCCTCTAAAAGTTCCAGGCTTTGTGTAATATAATGAGTTGATTCTTTAGCTCTTAAGGGATGATTTAAATAACGGACGGCGTCAACCACCCAAGGTTCAACATTTCGGTTTTCTGCGTCGTACAGGGATTCAAAAGCGGCATCCCTTATTTTTGTATCGCGAGATAAAAAAGGTTTTATGAATTGTAACCTCTTTTTTCTATCTGGATTCAGGGTTTTTATTAATTGAGTATCTATTATTCCAGAGGCTTGTTCAGGAAGTAGTAAAGATAGTGTTGCGGCCAGGTCAATCTGTTGTGGTTCTGAAATGGGTAATCCTGGAATGTTGGTTTTTCCAGACCAAACATTAAATAATGTTTGAGTAGCTTCCTTAGACAAAGCGATGTCCCTAAAGGTTGAAAAATAGGCAGATTTTGCACTGACAAAGGTGTTTTCATTTATCAGTTGCCAAAGAAGACGCTCTATTTTAGGGGTAGATACACTTCGCTGTTCACCGGAAAGGAAAGTCCAAAAGACCGTATTCAGTTGGCCTAGAAGTAGTTGCCTGTTTAAGGATTCCTTTTCATTTTTTAAGGAATGTAACAGATATCCTAAATAATCATTGCCAGATATTTTCCTGTTGATTAATTCTTCCATTAAAGCAATGCTAATGGCTCCACGCAAGAATTCATCATTTACAGTTAATTTACCCGATAAAAAGGTCTGCAAAGACAGGTCATCCAATTGGAAATAACCATAACCTATGGCAGAAGCATTCGGTAATATCGCTAAAGGTTTTTTTAATCCTTTTGATATGGGTAAACTTGTTTTTAAACCATTTATACGGGCAGGTATTTTGATTATTGTGTCTGCATAAAAGAGCGCTATATCGGTTTCTTGTTGCCAATGCTTGTCCGATGGGGAAGATTTAACCTGTTGGATAGTTATCTCCTCCATATTTGAATTTTCATTCATCAAGGCAGTCGTTAAAAGATGGGGCATTCCAGCTTCTTTTACCCAAATACCGGCCCATTCTTTCAAAGATATAGGGGTTAATTCATCTAAAATACTGATAAGATCGTCCCAGGTCGCATTGGCATAAGAAAAGTCTTTCAAGTATTTTTGAAGACCCTTTTGAAAAGGTTCCGTTCCCATCAACTTTTCCAGTTGGCGCATTACAATGGGTGCTTTTTGATAAATGATGCCACCATACAAGGATCCAGCATCCTTTAAATTTTCCAAAGCCTGTTGAATGGGGTGACTTCCGCCAGAGCGATCTTCACTATAAGCCGTAGGATGATGAGAAATTAAAAAGCTTAATTCATGATTTACCTCGGGGAAATCGGGATTGACCGCTTTGGCTGCCATAAAGTTAGCGAAGACCTCCTTAAGCCAAACATCATTAAACCAGTTCATAGTAACCAGATCTCCAAACCAATAATGAGCCGTTTCGTGAGCTATCAATCTGGCACGTGCTAATTTTTGGTTATCAGTGGCGCTTTCTTCTAAAATGAGCGCGCTTTCTTTATAGAATATATTTCCGACATGTTCCATGCCACCATATTGAAATCCTGGGAGCAAAACAAAATCTAACTTTTCAAAGGGCATTGGAATCTGGGTATAATCTTCTAGCCATAAAATGGAAGTAACATGAAGGTCAAAAATTTTATCCAGGTTTTGAGCTACTTTTAGGGAATCAGTTTCCCTGAAGAGCATGCTCATGCTTCTACCTTTTTTTTCTTGAGTCACCCTATTAAATTTTCCTGCGGCAAAGGCAAACAAGTAGGTACTGATAGGTTGGGTTTCCTTATAATGTAGCATTTTTTTAAGTCCGGTCGAGGTACTTTTCGTTAGCGTACCATTGGCAGAAGCATCCCAGGATTTTGGAACCTGAAGGGAGAGAGTAAACCTTGCTTTTAAGTTCGGTTGGTCAAAACAGGGGAAGAGCGTGGCGGCACGGTCAGGTACTAATAAGGTATAAAGAAAATCAGCATTTCGGTTAAGGGATTGATTTCCAGCTATGAATTCAATTTGAATTTTATTCTCCCCCACATTTAAATGTATCAGATCAATGATCAGGTGACCCGCCACAAAATCAATGGGGACTATTTTTTTATTTACGGTTACCTTTTGAAGATTCTCCCGGGAAACCTTGAAATCAAGTAGTAAAGGCTGAGCCTTATGCTTTAGGTTTAAAGATATATCTACTTTGGCAGGAATAGGCGCCGATTTTTCTGCTGGAATATCAAAAAATAATTGATAAGCCAACCCACTGATATTTTGAGCTCTTTCACTGGCTAAATCCCAGGTAACGCCCGCAACCACCTCTGTTTTTTGCGCATTCATAAATGTAAATGTACCCAGTATAAAAGGTAACAAAAAAGATAATTTTCTGAATAGCATCTTAAAATATTTGAAATCTTTTAAATAGTACAAAATAGGAATAATTTGCTTCATTTAATTATTAGAGACTTTTTTATAAGGTTTGACGGAAGAACTTTGTATTTTTGACAAAATCATTCAAAACAGAATTATTCAAAATGGAAAGCCTGGGCGAAACGATAAGAAAACGAAGGGAAGACAAGGAATTACCACTGCGGACAGTTGCTGCATACCTCGACATTGACCAAGCAATTTTAAGCAAAATTGAAAGAGGACAACGCAATGCAAACCGTGAACAGGTGATAAAACTTGCCAGGTTTTTTAATATGAATGAAACTGACTTGCTTGTTTCTTGGCTGTCTGACAAGTTAGTGTATGAGGTTCGGAATGAAGATGTGGCGTTAAAAGCCTTACAAGTGGCGGAGGAGAAAGTGAAATATCAAAAAATGAAAAAATTATGAAAGGCATACAAGGAACATCAAATAAAACATATCGCCAATTAATGGGCAATGGATTACGTTATGAAATTCCAAAATTTCAACGCGATTATAGTTGGGAAGCAGAACATTGGGATGACCTATGGCAGGATATAAGAGCATTGTTAGCCGATGAGGATAATGAACATTATATGGGGTATTTAGTACTTCAAACATCAAACAATAAAGAATTTCAAATAATCGATGGGCAGCAACGATTAACAACCATGAGTTTGTTGATTCTTTCGACTTTAAAATGCCTGAAAGAGCTAGTTGATTCCGGCATTGAAGCAGAAAATAATTTAAAAAGAAAAGACAGTCTCCTAAATAGTTATATTGGATATGTGGATCCAGTTACATTAATTTCAAATAACAAGCTCAAATTAAACAGAAATAGTGATGATTACTATAAACAACATTTGGTTCTTTTAAAAGAGTTGCCGCTTAGAAATACAAACTCTTCTGAAAAGCAGATGAGAGAGTGTTTTAATTGGTATTATGATAGAATAAAGAAAGAATTTAACACTGGCGAAAGCTTAGCAGCCTTTATCGACAATATTGTAGATAAACTATTTTTTACAGTTATTGAAGTAACCGACCAATTAAATGCATTTAAAGTTTTTGAAACATTAAATGCCAGAGGAGTTCAACTATCTTCGGCAGATTTATTAAAAAACTATTTATTTTTTGTTGTAGATGAAACAAAACCACATATTTCAGAAATTGAAGAATTGGAAAACATTTGGAGTAAAATAGTAGGCAAACTGGGAGAACAAAAGTTTGAAGATTATTTACGCTATTATTGGAATAGTATTAATAAATCAGTTGGTAAAAAGAATCTATTTAAAAACGTAAAAGGCAATATAAAATCGAAAGAACAGGTTTTTGAACTTATAAGAAATTTAAATGACACGGCAGATTTATATTTAGCTATTCAAAACCCTGAAGATGAATTTTGGAGAGATAAGCCCGAAATACGAAAATCGTTGAAAGAATTAAAACTTTTTCAAATTAGACAAATAAATTCTCTTTTCTTATCTGCCTTAAGAAATTTAGAAGTTGAAAACTTTAGAAAATTAGCTAAAATTTGCTCTGTTATATCTTTTCGATATAACATTATTGGAGGTTTAAATCCAAATGCTCAAGAAGATGTTTACAATACTGTTGCGTTAAAAATTTCATCAAATAAGCGGTTTGAAGTGGCAGATTTTCAAAGTATATACGTGAGTGACTTAAATTTTGAAAATGATTTTTCAACCAAAGAATTTAAAAACACAACGCGCAACCATAAAATAGTAAAGTATATTTTATCAAAAATTGAGGTTTATCAACATAAAAACGAAATAGATCCAGAAAGTGATTTGTTTACCATTGAACATATTTTACCTGAAAATGCAGATGATACTTGGGGAAATTTTACATTTGAGGAAATCAATAGATCAGTTTACAGAATGGGCAATCTTACCTTATTAGAGAGGAAATTAAATAGGGAAGCGGGCCAGAAAGGTTATGTTGAAAAAATAGTATTATTTGCACAATCAAATAGTGAATTGACCAAAACTCTCCCTGATAATTTCAATACCTGGAATGAAGATAAATTAGCCGCAAGGCAAAGGGAACTGGCAAAACACGCCAAAGCCATTTGGAAAATACAAGAACTAAGTAATAATTAAAATATGCCAACACTTTAAAATCAGGATGAAAAAACTGTGCCACCTATTCCAGGAATATGGCCGGATTATCCAGAAAGTAAATCCCTCAAAAATTTGGTCATTTTATAAGATTTTTCCCCTTCTAGAATGCCTTTATGAAGTAGAAAATAAACCCGTTTGTTTCTATTATGGACTAGAATTTCAATAAAATGATCAAAAAGCCCTGTACTGCCGTAATAGTTAGTCAATTTCAAAGAATTACACAATTACAAAATTTCATCTATATTGTTTTATGAAAATCAACCTATTATTCTCCGAATAGTCAAACTTGCTTTTTTCACTAATAGCCAAGGCTATCGGAAGTGACAACGATAGGCGTCATGTCCGCGGTAGCTTTTGTTACTTGCTATGTGATTTTATGTTATTTCAAATTTTTCCTTTTCTATTTCAAATGTGACCTTTGCCTTGAGTGCTCCAAATATTTTTATTAAGGTTGCGACGGTTACATTCCCTGTATTGTTTTCCATTTTTGAAATTTGAGCTCTTTGGACGCCAACCAATTCACCGAGTTGTTCTTGAGTTAAGTTTCGCTCCTTTCGTAATTGTTTTATTTGTTCAGCCAGTAGTTCAACTTTAAGTTCTTGTTCGTATCTATCTCGAACTTCTGTTCCAATTTCCCCTAAATATTTGTCTTTAAATTCTTGTATTGTTATCATTGTTTCTTTTTTTGTTTTGAAAATATGTTTCCTTGATTGATTCCGCTCTTTTTATTTCTGATGTAGGCGTTTTATTGGTTTTCTTATCAAATCCATGAGTGGCCAATATCAAAGTTTCTTTATCGTTTTCTGAATCCCAAAATGCTAGGATTCTATAAAAGTATTTTGAGTCTCTTTCTCTAAACTCATAAATGCCCTTTGTTTCTTTTAGTTTGGTAAACCACTCACCTTTAAGTCCAGTTTCAGTTTTTTGAATCGAATTCAATATTTTGAATTGAATTTTTTGTTCCACTTTACTAAGATATTCTTCCGCTTCTGGCATCAAAATTACCTTTAAAGGTTTTATCATTCCAGGTTTATTTTGTCAAAGTTAGTCGTTTGTTTCCATATTTAGAACATTTGTATTAGGTTTTTTTCTGTATCCGTCTGTCCAAGTTTAAAATCCGCATGAAATTGGTTCTTTGCATTTTTTGGTGAAAATTTCATATTTGATTATTAATAAGAAAAATAGAACTGACCAAGAACCAAAAAACTGACCAGGTAATCTGGTTTAAATTGACCACCCTATTTTTTAATTTCAGCCAGTTTAGCTAAAAGTTCAGCTGTTTTTTCTGGATATTTTAACGCTACATTTTCTTTTTCCGAAGGGTCTGATTTCAGATTATACAATTGCACCTTTGGTCCGCCAGGTTTTGGATTTTCCTTGTCAGGTGCTGTAAATCCACCAGAGCCGAGTTGGTCAATCAACTTCCAATCGCCTATACGGATACCAAAATATCCTTTTGAAGAACTGTGAATAATTGGTTTTTCAGCATTTGAGGCGGTTGATTTTCCCAATAAATCTGGGAGGATACTATAGCTATCCTTTCTTATAAATTTTGGATTATTATCCTTTAATATTTCCCTAAGGGTGCTTAATAGAGAAGTCTGACAGGCAATGGTATTAGAAATACTTCCTTTTTTTATTTTTTCAGGCCAGCGGACAATAAAGGGAATCCGATGACCACCTTCATAAGCATCGCCCTTCATACCTCTGAAAGGACCAGCTGCCCGATGTTGAAATTGTTCAGTAAAATTTTCTCTCCAGTAGGGACCATTATCGCTGGTGAAAATGACCATGGTATTTTTTTCAATCCCCTTTTCTTTAAGCACTTTCAGTAATTCACCCACTGCGGCATCTACCTGTCGGGTAAAATCACCGTATTCACCTGCTTTAGATGAGCCGACGTATTCCTTTTTGGGTACCCAGGGAGTATGTGGTGCAGCAAGAGGAAGATAAAGGAAAAAGGGCTTTTCCTTCTTTTGATTCAGGATAAAAGCCTTAGCTTTATTAATGAACGTTGGTAACACTTCATAAAAATCGAAATCGGGCGACATTTTTCCGGCGCGCCAAAAAGGACCGGTATAGCCACTTTCCAACTTATTTCCGGAGGTAAACGAGGTAGGAAGTGAGGTTAACTGATGGTTTTCCAGATAACAATAGGGAGGCATATCTAAGGAAGCGGGAAGAATATAAGAATAATTGAAGCCCAGATTATTGGGTCCAAAAGTAGGTTTTTTGTCAAAATTAATGTCAGAGGTGTCCATTTCAGACTGAATACCATAACCAGGCACTTTTCCAAGACCTTTTTCAATGGCCTTTTCGGACAGAATCCAATCTATGCCCAGGTGCCATTTTCCTACCACTGCCGTTTCATAATCGTACTTTTTAAGTAATTCCGCAACGGTTCCCTTTTCCGGATCTATAAGATTTCGGCTATATCCACGTAAAACACCCACGGGTAATTTTGATCTCCAGGGGTATTCTCCGGTGATGATGCCATATCGGGTAGGCGTACATACGCCGGAGGGGCTGTGCATATCGGTAAATCGCATACCTTCAGCAGCTAACAAATCGATATTTGGCGTATAGATTTTTCCTGATGCCTGATAACAAGATACATCTCCGTATCCAAGATCGTCAGCCAAAATATAAATGATATTTGGACGCTTAGCGGCTGCTTTTTCTGTATTGAAACTGAAAAAGACAAAGGCAAGTGCAGAAAGGCTGAAAGCAATCATTATGTATTTCAAAAATGGCTTCATTTATTTTGAGGTTAAGGTGGATAATTGATTAAAAAGAGCGGGATTTACTTCTTTGAAATAGCTGTCTAAGGCATTATTCAAACTTTTCACCTTTTCAGGATTAACAGTGGCAAGATTCTTTTTTTCACCAGGATCTTCATTTAAATTAAAAAGAAGAATTTCCCCTGTCTTCCAGAATTTCAACAGTTTATAATCGCCGGAACGGACAGCCGAATGCGGATACCCATTATTAAACCGATGGAAATAAAGATTTCGGCTATCGGATGTGGTCTTTGGATTTGATAGAGAAGCTTTAAAACTATTTCCATCTAAAGAAAAGGAATTGGGTTGTTTTGAACCGGCAATATCGGCGAATGTAGCGAGCAAATCATATCCTGTAACGTATCGGTTACTGCTGGTATTTGCGGGAATATCGGGGCCGGACACAAAAAAGGGAACCCTGATACCCCCTTCAAACAAGGTCCATTTTCCACCTCTGAGAGGAGCATTTCTCATTGGAGAAGGGAAAGAATCAGGATGATCCAAACGGTTTTTTACTGGAGCGATAAACTCCACTCCCCCATTATCGGACATAAAGAACAGATAAGTGTTTTTTTGGGCACCCAATTGATCCAAATGAGCCACTAAATCGCCTATGGATGAGTCTAAATCGGCTAACATAGCAGCCCAGGCCGCATTTGGGTGTTTTTTGCCCTTCGTCAATTTTTCAAAACGAGCGATGGTTTCTTTCCTTGCGGTGGTATTCACATGGGTTGCATAGTGTGATAACTGGATGAAGAAAGGATTTTTATTATGAACCTGCTCGCTAATAAAACGCTTGGCACGATTCGTCAGGGTATCAATTTGCTTGGGATTATCTTCAGTAAAAAAAGTGGTCCATTTTTCATCTCCGTTATTGGAGGAATTTCCTTGCCCATTTCCATTATCACCATCAGAAAAATCATATCCAAAGGCACCTGGAGGAACGCCAATACGCAAATCCCATTTGCCAAAGTGAGCTGTGACATATTCAGGATTTATTTTTTTCAACGCCTGAGGAATAGTTAAATAACTATTTTTTCCAGGTTCATATCTGCTTTTAAAAGTGTCGTCATCCTGTCTCATTGGGGTATGGCCAAAAAGGATACTTCTTCTGGAAGGGGAACAAATGGAGGCAGGAGCATAGCCCTGGGTAAAACGAACGCCTGATTTCATTAATCGATCTAAATTAGGCGTAAGGTGGAAATCACTTTTTGAATCGGAGATTTTTGGATCCATTTGTTCAGAAAGGGAGCTCCAACCCAGATCATCGGCAAGGATGAAAATGATATTAGGTGGCACTGGATCTTTTGGAATCTGAGTGGTGCTATTTAGTAAAGAAAACAAGATGGAGAACCAAATGAAATATCTCATATTCCAGAATTTTTAGAATGGATATTGAAGATATCTATTTTCATTTATAAATGGGTAAAAATTCTAAGCACAAAAAGTATTCAAAGAATTGGGTACAGATAAAATAAGGTAATTAAATGCACTGTTAAACTAAGATGTTAGCTAATTCAGGTCATTAATTATTCTGAAATTCATGTTGAAGCCACCTTCCTTTCTAATTCCGCCTGATTATTTCCTTTTCAAGTATTTTACCTTTCAATATATTAGATATAAATTTGGTCTTTACAGGACTGGTTTGCTATCTAATAATTTAACGTATGAAGCAAATTCAAAAACAAGGTAATAAAATGGTAGAAACGAAAAGACTTACATTAAAACCACTGACTTATAAACAGTTAGTTAAATATATTGAGAATGATAACTCACTGGAAGAAGAATTGAAATTGAATAAAACAACAAGAACCATTTCCTCAGAGCTAAAAGAAGCATTAGAAAAAACAATACTGCCCAATGTGGCAGACGAAACAAAAAATTATTTGTATTCAACGCTTTGGACGGCCATTTCAAAAGCCGATAATAAAATGATTGGGGACTTATGTATTATAGGCGAACCCAATCCAAAGGGTGAAATTGAAATTGGTTATGGAACATATAATGAATTTCAGGGAAAAGGTTATATGTCTGAAATGGTTGGAGGTATAATTGAATGGACAAAAACTCAACCATTGGTTAAGTCAATAACTGCTTCTACGGAGAAAACAAATTTAGCGTCATTTAGAGTACTTCAAAATAATGGTTTTATTAAAATCAGTGAAACTGAAACAACCTTTAACTGGGCATTGCAACTTAGTAAACGAAATTTAATTGTTTATATCGCAACAAGTTTAGACGGTTACATCGCTAAGCCAAACGACGACCTTAGTTTTCTTTCTATGGTTGAGCAAGAGGAACAAGATTATGGATATGAGGAATTTGTAAAGACAATAGATACGGTTATTATAGGACGCAAAACTTATGACAAAGTAAAATCAATGGGTATTGATTTTCCACACGGGGACAAAGAAGTATATATTATTTCACGAACACCAAAACAAGATTTAGAGACTATAAAGTATTACTCGGGGGACCTGAAATCACTTGTTTCAAGACTTAAATCACAGGCGGGAAAGCATATTTATTGTGACGGTGGTTCTGAAATAGTAAATGAACTTTTGAAAGAAGACCTTATAGATGAGTTCATTATTTCTATCATACCAATCTTAGTTGGTAATGGGACGAAACTTTTCAATGACGGCAGACCAGAACAAAAATTAGAATTAGTTTCAGTAAAATCATTCGAGAAAGGATTAGCTCAACTTCATTATAAACGAATAAAATATCAGTAAAATACGTGATTGTAAAATCATTAATGTAAAATATGACTTCAATGAACAACATAAGAGTTAATATTATCATTTACTGCTCATTTTTAGCATTTGGTATTGTAGGTATAATTTTCGGGAATGCAATTAAAAATGAGTACTCTTTTTTACGTATCTGGGAATTTCAGAATATACTTATTTTACTTATTTGTGTTCCATTTTTATTCTTACAGTCTAAGGCAAATCTCCCTGATTTTTTGGACAAAAAGGTTTTAAACACAGAAAAATTTCTAAAACCCTTTCTCATTGGGGCGGTTGGCTTGATGGATGCCATTTGTTTTGATGAGAGTACAGATAAACTTTTTCCGGACAGGGAATTAATTACCTTGATGAAAATGTATATGGAATCGGGGTCCTTTTCTCGTGTAAAAGGAGGTGAAATGTCAGGTTCTGCTTCCATTATCTTAAATGGGAATATTAACCAACCTGTAGAAACTGTTTTGCAAACCAGTCATCTTTTCTCTCCATTAGCAAAGGAAATCAATTTTGATACGGCCTTTTTAGACAGGGTGAATTTATTTCTTCCAGGCTGGGAAATAACCAAGTTTCGTCCTGAAAATTTCACTAATCATTTTGGCTTTAGCCGCGATTTCTTCTCGGAAATATTAAAATCACAGCGTAAAACAACCTATTATGATGCGCTGGACAAGTATTTCACCTTAGGATCACACTTAAAACAGCGTGATTCAAAATCAGTCCGGCGCATCATTTCCGGATTTATTAAATTGCTACACCCAGACGGTATATTCTCAAAAGAGGATGTCAAAGAATATTTAATCATAGCCATGGAAATGAGAAGAAGGGTAAAAGAGCAACTGAAGCGAATTGGGGGAATGGAGTTCTGGGATACTAACTTTTCATATATAGATAAAGAAACGCAAGAAGAAGTATTTGTTAGTTTACCGGAAGAGAAGGGATCCACGATAATTGAATCCAGTCCGTTACCGCCTGGTGTTTGCTATACAGCCACGAGTGACGGGGACAGCACTGCGTTGGTGAAAATAGAAGTTGTTGCCATCAAAGGAACGGGCAAAATGAATATTACAGGAACAAATAATCAGGTAGTAAAGGAAAATATTAAAAACACCTACAATTACCTGCGCGCCAATGAAAAAAGCATATTAAACGAACAGCATTCCCTTTCAGGGTATGATATGAACATTCAGATCAGTAATCTGATGGGAGCGCATATAAGTGGGGGTATAGGAAGTGCCGTTTACATAGCTATTATTTCTGCAATATATAAAAAGAACCTAAAGCCAGGACTTGCGGTAATAGGCAATATATCTATTGGTGGAGCGATAGAAAGAGCAATGAACTTTGCTGACAAAGTAACCTTGCTTTCAGAAAACGGAGCAAAAACAGTTTTAGTACCAATGGAAAATATGAATGAAATGCTAACCATTCCCCAAAGTATCTATGGTAAAACGGATGCACCTTTTTATGGTAATAGCCAGATGTTATTACAAAAAGCGGTGTTTGGGGAGTGATTTTTTTAGATTATTTTAGACTCATATATAAATATTCAGGAGCCATTCAATAAAGGGATTATGCAGAAATTAATGAAACAATGATTTTAATTAAGGCTTAAACATGTCTTATTAAAATAGGTTGGCATTTAAATTTTTATTAACTTTCTTTTCTTGAATATTTAAAGAATATGAATATATTAATGTCAAATTTTAATCACTTTCAAATAATTAGGCTTTAAAAACATTATTTACAAGCATAATATTATTGGTTGCTTCAAGTTGTTTTGATGAAGTTGAAACCAAAAATTTCATTATTAAAAGTATTAAAATTAATAATCAAGAGTGGATGATTGCCAATTTAGATATTTGAGTATTCAGGGGTAAATTGGGTTCTTCGTCACTTTTGGTGAAAATTTCTTATTTTGTTTTAATTAGAAAAATAGGAATGAACAAGAACTGACTAAATTTAACAGGAATCTTCATTGAAATGGGTGTGATTGAAATAGAATATGAGCTTAATAAAATTAATGTATTCACCAAAAGTGACGAAGAACCGTAAAGTGAACCACTCATTCCGGAGTAAAGAATTATAAAAAGGGATTGCTTCATATTTTATGATTTAGTATCAAGTGCTTTAAGTTTATCTTTAAAGTAAGAAGATTCAGGATAATATTTCAATGACATATTCAATACTTTTCTTGCTTTCACTGGATCAGGGTACCTGTCAGGCGAAGTAAGATAATGCACAAGAATTTCAAAGATATCTTGTGGCGGGTTCATTTTTAGACCAATTTTTGTCTCAATCTCTTTAAAATGAGACTCAATTAAGTCGGGGTCTTTCATGTAATCAAAATGACTTTTATGATAGCCATCAAAAATGTACAGCAGTCCATTATACCAACTTAACATTGGTATAGAGGAATGATCTGTGTTGGGTATATAATCTACTTTGTATTGCAGGTTTTTTGAATTGACGGCGCCCATGGCTTTACCGATATTAAAAATAGCATTCGTATGAAATTGAAGACGTCCCCCGTAGCTAATGGAATCAATCACACTTACATAGTACTTGCGCATTTTATCTGCAGGTAAATATTTTAGTAATGCTGGTGCATCGTTGACATATTTTGCGCCATCCCACCATAAGCTTGGGTCAATTGAGATCGTCGCATTGAACAATTCAGGATGTTTTAAAAAAGTATAAGTAGCAGTCAAGCCTCCGAGTGAATGTCCTACATATATACGAAATGGGTTTGTTCTATATTTTTTTTCAATGTATGTAAATACTTCTTCCCTCAAGAATTTTAAAAATTTTTCACCACCACCACTGCCTTGCATCATGAGTTTTTGTTCTGGTGTTTTTGCTTCTTCTCCATTTGGTTGTCTTGTTGATGCATTAGGCGTTAGGTCACGAAATCTATTTTCGGTATCCACACCTACTATAATCATTTCTGGAATTTGATAATTTACATGGTCTTTCTCGCTCATAAAACTCACAACACCAGTCACTGGAAAAAATGCTGACTTTCCATCTAATACATACACTACAGGATAGGTTTGAGTGGAACTGGATGCTTCATTATAGGAGGCTGGAACCCTTATCCAGATTGTTCTTTCCTCGCCCATGATCCGAGAATTAAATTTTATTCGAACCCCATTTTCTACTGGATCAGATTTAAATTGCTGCGCCATGGATAATAATGGCAAGAACATTAAAAATAAAATAGTTTTTTTCATTTAAGTCTATGTTTTAAAATGGCTTTTAAATTATTGGGTCAAATTACTAATTGCTTTTTCAAATTGGTCAAGTAGTTTGTAAGAAGCTACTCCTGCTGTTCCATTACTCAGTGATATTAGTGTATATCCATTTTTTAAATCACGCACCATGTTATTTTTAAATCCATTCCAGCTTCCAGAATGAGAAACTTTTTTTCCTGGCTCATTAATGATCCATCCAAGACCATACACCATCTTTGGTTTTTCTATAACAACCGAAGGTGTATAAGCTTCTTGTAAAATTTCTTGCCTAAGCACTTTGCCATTTCTCAATGCTTGATCCCATTTTTGTAAATCATATATGGTAGAATAAATATTTCCATCTCCAACAAATTCATCGAGCGTGGTAAGATCAAATGCATTCCAACGACCATCTTTAAATTTCATACCATACACCCTGTTTTTTGGCGAGTTAGGCATCTTTACCGTTTGCACATAGGTGTTTTCAAGTT
>CANMVX010000028.1 GCA_947501115.1 Haliscomenobacteraceae bacterium | reverse complement strand
GCCATCACAAACTTTGAAAATGCAGATAAATCTTTATCTGTCAATGGTTCTCTCGTTTCAGACCAGCTAGATAGAGGCATTACTTTTTTTGGTTTTAATAGGTCAAGAAATCCCTGGGACGCCAATGGAGATGAGTTATCTGAAATGACAAAACTAAATAATCTTACGCTGGGCGCTGATGCTTATTGGAAACCGTCGGAAAGAAGTAGGTTGAGTTGGAATTTACTTTTCATGAAAGAGTTCAGAAGAGGCGGGGGAGATTTTGATGTTCAGCCTCACCAGGCTTCTTTGGCAGAACAGCTTAATCATGATATAAACGGTGGGGGTATTTCTTATGAATATTATTCGAAGGATAATTCAAAGAAAATTTCAGTATATAGTTCAGTACAACAAACAAACAGAGGCAGTTACTATGGTTCTGGAGGAAGTATTCTGACGACTGGAAGTAATATAGGTTTGCCTCAGTTGCAGGCTATCAATGCTTATGGTATATCAAAGGATATGGCTTTGGCTGCAGGATGGCAAATTTCAGCTGAACTGGATGGTGGATTTTCATTGACCGCTGGAAATGAGTGGGTTCATAATAAGGTTTCAGATAGAATGCCGGGTTATAACAGAAGTATCAATCAAACGGTCAATACATTTGGAACCTATGCACAGTTACAATGGAAGCCAGCAGATTCCTGGACTTTTCTTGCAGGAGGTCGCTTAGACCCTTTAAGCATTGATGGAATTTATTTGTTGGATAATTATGATTTCAGCCAGATTAAAAGAATGGCACCTTTCGTTCCACGTTTTAGTGTGTTAAAAAATCTAAATAGCAGTCTAAAATTAAGAGTTTCTTATTCACAAGGTTACAGGGCACCTCAGGCGTTTAATGAAGACTTGCATATTGAAACCGTTGGAGGTGCTGCATTATTTACCCAGCTCGATCAGGATTTAAAAACGGAAACTTCTCGTTCCTGGAACGCCTCTTTCGACTATAATTGGAGAAAAGGCTCCGCTGAAGGTAATTTTATTGTGGATGGATTTCATATTACACTATCAGATCCATTTATTTTGAGTGATCA
Organism: Haliscomenobacteraceae bacterium; assembly: GCA_947501115.1. Taxonomy (GTDB): domain Bacteria; phylum Bacteroidota; class Bacteroidia; order Chitinophagales; family Saprospiraceae; genus BJGN01. The sequence goes on along the minus strand of CANMVX010000028.1, from coordinate 46,864 downwards.
GATTGAATTACCAAATGGTATTGGGGTGGTTACAAAAAGAAATGGTTCAGGTGCAAGGGTTTTTGGATTAAATTTTGAGTCCAATATAGCCATTACCAGGAAATGGATTATTCAAGGGGGAGCAACGGTTCAACGGGCTTTGTACGACGAAAGGGAAATAATCTGGTCTCCTGGTATTGTTACCGAAAATAATAAGGATAGTGTTGTGTCAACCGACCGACTCTTAAGAACTCCAAATGTATATGGTTTCTTAAGCATGGACTGGCGTCCAGTTCATGAATGGAGCTTTTCACTATCAAGTGTTTATACGGGGTCTATGCAGGTAAAACACATAATTGATGTGGATAATGAGTTTCCTGTATGGGTAAATACCAGGTCATTTTTAGAGGTAAACTTTAAAATGAGCAAAGAATGGCACCTCCATAAGATGATGCCTTTAACTTTATCAATGGGCATTCAAAATATTTTTAATGCTTACCAAAAGGATTTTGATAGAGGAGTACAAAGAGACGCGGGTTATATTTATGGACCTTCTAGACCAAGGACTATATTTTTTGGTATTTCATTCGCTCCTTTTAAGCCAGAATAAGATTTATACAGACTGGCATACCTGAAAGAATTTGTGCATACTATCTTTATTTATGTTTTTGCCTATAACGACTATTTTACTTATTCGAGGCTCAACATTTGTCCAAAGCTGACCGTCACTATAGTTTATTTGTGTTTTTACTGTTTGAAATAGCAATTTTACCGGATAATTTTCAACGGGAATGATTCCTTTTATCCTATAAATCTGGTGATAACTTAGGAATAGTAATCTGTTTATTTCAAAATTTAACTTTGCCAACACAAAAGGCTCATTAAACGTAAATGAAAAAGTAGTTATTTTTTGGTGTATATTATTTAACTCGCCAGATACATTATTCAGTTTAATTTCAGGAAGTAGCTCATGATGTCTTTCCAGTATATCAGCAATAGGAAAAGCTCCAAATGCACCCCACAAAATAGTTGCTAAAGGATTGATGTCTGATAATAAGTCTGTTAATTCATTTTTCTTTGCCTCATTGTATATTTGGTCTGTTTTATTAAGCAACAAGATATCAGATGCGGCAATTTGCCTGATAGCCTCCTCCGTTTCGGAAAGCCAGCTTTCAATAAAAAGAGCGTCGATAACGCCAATAACATTAATCAGTTCAAAATCTTTTATAACCGCTGGATGATTTAGAAAGGTAGCTGCTATGGCTCCTGGATCTGCAATGCCAGTTGTTTCAATTAAGATTCTGTCAATTTCGTCTTTTTTTACATATAATTCTTCGAGCACATCAAAAAGTTCATCATTTAAAGAACAACAAATACAGCCTGCTGTCAGCTCGATAATATCATTTGTATTGGTAACTAAGCTTGCTCCATCGATATTAATTTTTCCAATTTCGTTTTCAATAACAACGATACGTTCGTTATTTTTACTTTTTAAAAAGTGATTTAAGAAGGTAGTTTTTCCAGATCCTAAAAAACCAGTAATAATATGGACAGGAATTTTCTTTTTCATATTAAAATTTAGAACATTTCATTGAGTAAGATTTGTAACTTGTGGAACAAATTTTATCGTCTTTTTGATTTAGATTTATTAAAATAATTATGAGTACTGCACTGAAAGAAAAACCCAGAATGAATTTCTGGCAGATATTTTCCATGAGTTTTGGATTTTTAGGTATCCAATTTGGATTTGCCCTACAAAATGGGAATGCTTCAAGAATTTTACAAAATTTTGGTGCAGATGTCCATGAATTATCCTGGTTTTGGTTAGTTGCTCCTTTAACGGGCATGTTAGTTCAGCCTTTGGTTGGGTATTACAGCGATAGGACATGGAATAGATTGGGCCGACGAAAACCATTTTTTTTAGTAGGAACCATTTTATCTTGTCTGGCCCTGATTTTTTTGCCTAATGCTGATATTTTCTTATCTATTAAGTCAGCCTTGCTTATTGGTGCAGGTATTTTAATGATAATGGATGCCAGTATTAATGTTGCGATGGAGCCATTCAGAGCACTTGTTGCGGATAATTTAAGAGTAGATCAGAATACGTTTGGATTTAGTATTCAGACCTTTTTGATAGGTGTTGGCGCTGTTGCCGGATCCTATTTACCTTCTATTTTAGCTGATTATTTTGGATTTAGCAGAGAAGGGATTAATGGGGGAGTAGCACCTAATGTTATCTGGTCTTTTTATATTGGTGCTATGGTGTTTTTTGGTGCCATATTAGTTACTTTAATTTTTGCAAAGGAATATCCACCAGAGGAATATAAACTGTATCATGGGGAAGCAAAAGAAGAAAAACAGGGGTTAATTAATATTTTCCATGATTTCAAAGCAATGCCTTCAACAATGAAGCAATTAGGATTAGTTCAGTTTTTTAGCTGGTTTGCCTTATTTAGTATGTGGGTTTTCACCACGCCAGCGGTAGCCCATCATATTTATGGATTAGCTATTGATGACACAAATAGCCTTGCTTTTAACAAAGCTGGGGATGAGGTAGGAAAAGCCTTTGGAATGTATAACCTGGTCGCTACTTTCTATGCTTTATTGCTCCCTTTTATTGCCCTTAAAATAGGTAAGCAATGGACGCATGCTTTTTCTTTGATTGCAGGTGGAATAGGGCTAATTGGTATTTATTTTTGTACTTCACCAGACCAATTAATTTACTGTATGATTGGTGTAGGAATAGCCTGGGCTTCTATACTTGCTATGCCTTACGCATTATTGGCAGGATCAATTCCAGCGGGGAAAATGGGTATTTATATGGGGATATTTAATTTTTTTATCACCTTACCTCAAATTGTGAACGGCGTATTTGGAGGCCTGGTTGTTAAATATGCCTATAATAATAATGCTATTTATGCCCTTTTATTCGCCGGTATATTTATGATTTTAGGCGCATTTACGGTGCTTAAAGTTAAATCTGTTTAATTTTAACTACAAATAAATTTTTATGAAGCAATTATTACTGGTTCTGACGATTTTATTTTCTACGAGTTTTGCATGGGCTCAAAAGAAAGATAAAACGGCGATGGACTTTTCAACCATTATTTCAGCAGCGGAATTAAAAAAACAACTTTATGTTATTGCAGGTCCGGAAATGGAGGGTAGGAATACCCCTTCTGCAGGCTTGAAAAAAGCAGCAGCTTATCTGGAATCTGAGTTTATTGCCATGGGGTTACAACCCATTGCTAATGGTAAATATCAAATGCCTTATGCACTTTATCTGGACTCCATTTTGGCATCCTCTTTCTCTGTTAACAGTCAAAATTATGTTTCAGGCGAGGATTTTCAAATGAATCCTAATAATTATTCCGCTCAATTACATGCGTCAGAAGTAGTTTTTGTCGGTTATGGAATGTCTGATTCAACGCGTAACGATTATAAAGGACTCGATGTAAAGGGAAAAATTGTATTGGTCATGGCAGGAACGCCTAACCCAGGTGCAGGTCGCGGAAATTTTGTAAATAAACAAGCTATTGCCGCTCAATATGGCGCTATTGCCGTATTACAGGTTCAACAAAATCTTTCAATTCAAATGAGAGGTGGAGGTCCAAGACATTATTTGAATCTTTATAAAAAAGTAAATCTTCCCAATTTAATTACTATCAAAGGAAATGTTGCAAAGGAAATTACGGGTAAATCGTATGACGAACTTTTATTAGAAGCGAAAAATGGCGTACTCAAGCACTCATTTTCTACTAAAGTTTCTTTTAATCTTTTAAAACAAACTAATACAGAGGAAACAACCAATGTCATTGGTTTTATAGAAGGTACCGATTTAAAGGACGAGGTCGTTATGTTAACTGCGCATTATGACCATGTTGGTAAATCTGCCGATAAAATTTTCTATGGTGCCGATGACGACGGTTCAGGCACCGTAAGTATTTTGACACTGGCAAGAGCTTTTTCTGAAGCGAAAAAAGCGGGCAAGGGCCCCAGAAGAAGTATGGCTTTTATGCTTGTCTCTGGTGAGGAAAAAGGTCTTTGGGGGTCAGCTTATTATGCCGATAACCCTATTATTCCTTTGGAAAAGACAGTGTGTGACCTCAATATTGATATGATTGGTAGAATTGGTGATCCCTATCTAAAGGATGCTGATTCAAGTAACTATGTTTATATTATCGGTGACGATAAATTAAGCTCGGCATTAAGACCCATTAGTGAAACTGCCAATAAAAAATATACCAATCTAAAGTTAGATTACACATACAATGATTCCAACGATCCTAACCGTTTTTACTATCGTTCAGATCATTATAATTTTGCTGAAAAAGGAGTGCCCATTATATTTTATTTTAATGGAGTTCATCCTGATTATCATCAGGCAACAGATACTCCTGACAAAATTAACTATCCTTTAATGGCAAAAAGAGCGCAATTGGTTTATTATACTGCCTGGGAAATTGCCAATAGAACGGATTCTATTCCAAGAGACCAGAATAAACTTTAATCATGGAAGTAAAGAGGGTTAATATTTAATCCTCTTTACTTTTCTTTAGAAATTTTATATAATCCTCTACCGTTTCCATCGGATTTTCCTCCATCGGAACATGACCACTATTATATATTTTTAATTCGGCCTTGGGGATGAATTTTTTGAACTCATAGCCTTTAGCCAAAGGTATCCAACGGTCATCTTTTCCCCATTGTATAAGAACGGGTGCGGTAATTTTTCTCAAATCACTGATATCTAACTTTTCATTTAATTGACTCATTCTTTTTACAAAGGCTGTTCTATTTCCCTCTCTTAGAGACAATTCAAAATATCGGTCAATCAATTTTTCAGTAACTAAATTGTCATTTTTATAAACATCCAGCATAGAATTTTCAATAATGCTTTTAGGCGTTACCTTCTGCATTAAGGTGGAAAGAACCGGAAGTTTTGCCAGTTGAAAAATAAAGGGAGGCTTTTTTCCAGGTTGCGGCAAACCTGCGGCATCTATCAGATTTAGGGTTAAAATCTTTTGAGGAAACTGAGTGGTATAACGCCATGCAACCAGACCCCCCAAAGAATTACCGGCAATATGAAATGAATCTACCTTTAGTTTAACCATAAGACTATCTAAAATAGCCGTATATCTGGAAATTTGATAATTATGATTTGGATCGGGTCCAGTAAGTCCAAAACCAGGTAAATCAAATGAAATAACACGATAGGCTGGTGATAAAATATCTATCCATTTTTCCCAGGTATGTAAAGATGCCCCCGTTCCATGTATCAATAAGATAGCTTTCCCTTTTCCCACATCCCGATAATGCACATTTATGCCATCTATTGAAATAAAAGAGGAAGATGGGTAAGCATACTTATCTTTCAGGTCATTTAAATCAATATCATTTTTCCAATAAATGGCTATGACTATAATAAGAAAGGCAGTAATAGCAAATAGGCTATATTTCAAAAGATTTTTCATATACATTAAATTGTGTAGCCTCCGTCTGCGGTAAAAACAGCCCCTGTAGAGTAGGATGAAGCCGGTGATGCTAAAAATAGAGCCAATGCTGCTATCTCTTCCGGAGATCCAATTCGAGCCAGAGGTAACTGGTGTAGCATCATTTTCATAATTTTATCATTTGTCCATAAAGCTTCGCTGAATTTTGTTTGAATGAGTCCCGGGCATATTGTATTAACTCTTACGTTATATTGTCCCCATTCTTTAGCCATAACTTTTGATAAAGAGATCAAAGCAGCTTTACTCACGCTGTAGATACCTAATCCTGGCTCGGGTCTTAATCCACCAATACTACTTATATTAATTATCACACCGCCCCCTCTTGCTTTGAAACTGGGTAATACCATTTTCGACAAATCAAAAGGGCCTCTTAAATTAACCGACATGATTTTATCGAAGGCCCAGCTTTCTGTTTGTTCTACAGGTCCAAAAACAGGATTTGATGCTGAATTATTCACTAAGATATCTACCCCTCCGAAGGTTTGGAGGGTAAAATCTACCAAGGCCTGATTATCACTTTCAATGCCATTATTGCTGGCAAAATATTGACAATCAATACCTAAATCCACTAATTTTTGGGTACTAAGAATTAGTGCTTCTTGTTTTCTTCCTGAAATGACTATTTTAGCTCCGGCTAATCCTAATTTTTCGGCTATGGATTCTCCAATACCCCGGCTTGCACCTGTTACAATGGCAACCTTGCCTGAAAGATCAAATAATGTTTCTGACATTTTTTAATCCTAAAGATAAGGTTTGGAAAGTTAGTTTAACCTATAAATGCAATTTTTCTTTGCGTGCCAGAAGGGTTTCTTCTGATTCTTCGTGGATTGGGTCGGGTACGCAACAATCAACTGGACAGACTGCCGCACATTGAGGTTCTTCATGAAAGCCAACGCATTCAGTACATTTATCAGATACAATATAGTAGTAATCATCTGATACGGGAGTATTTTTATCTAAAGCAGAAATAACTTCTCCATTTTCTAAGGTAAATTGACCAGAAAGGGTTGTTCCATCGGAGATAGCCCATTCCATTCCACCTTCATAAATAGCATTATTGGGGCATTCTGGTTCACAAGCCCCGCAATTAATGCATTCATCTGTTATCATAATCGCCATAAAAGCAAAATTAATATATACTAAAAATAATTTCTGCAAATATACTGTACATTATCATAATTACAAACGTCTAAACTTAAATTGGGTTTTGTCAATTCCTAAAGATATTTTTGTAGCTTGAAAAATAATTATTTTATGGCGAAATCAGAAAATACAAAGGAAACTCCCCTTATGGCCCAATACTTTAAAGTGAAGGCCAGGCATCCCGATGCTATTTTGCTTTTTCGAGTAGGTGATTTCTACGAAACTTTTGGAGATGACGCCATTAAAACTGCCTCTGTTTTAGGTATTGTACTTACAAATAGAAATAATGGGGGTAGTGAAGTACCTTTAGCAGGCTTTCCCTTTCATTCATTAGATGTTTACTTACCGCGATTAGTTAAAGGCGGCTATCGGGTGGCTATTTGTGAGCAACTTGAAAAACCTGATCCTCAGAAAAAGATTGTAAAAAGAGGAGTAACTGAAATTATTACCCCGGGGGTTACCTTAGAACATTCATTGTTAGATACGAAAAAAAATAATTTTCTGGCAGCCATTCATTTCACAAAAAAGGATGAAATTGGTATTGCTTTTTTAGATATTTCAACTGGCGAATTTTTACTATCTGAAGGTGATTTTCCTAATGCTGATAAATTAATCAGAAGCCTTAATCCTTCTGAAATTATTGTAGGAAAGGATAAAAAATCATTTGCAGAGAAGGAATGGGGAGGGTCATTTTATTTAACCTGGCTCGATGAATGGGTTTGTACCTATGATTACGGCAGAGAAAGGTTGTTAAATCATTTCGAAGTGCTCAATTTAAAAGGTTTTGGCATCGAGGATCTATCTTTAGGTCAGGTAGCTGCCGGAGCTATTCTTCATTATTTGGAGACGACCGAAAATAGACAGCTGAAACATATTTCGACCATAAATAGAATACAACCCGAAAATTATGTCTGGCTGGATCGATTTACAGTAAGAAATCTGGAGCTTATATATTCTCCACATGAATCAGGTACCTCTCTTCTCGATGTTTTAGATAATACCGTTTCACCTATGGGTTCACGGTTGTTAAAAAAATGGGTGGTTTTGCCGTTGAGAAATCAATCGGAAATAGAAGCAAGATTATCTGTTGTTTCCTGGTTTTTTGAAAATATGGAAGTTGGTGAAGATATTTCCAGGTTATTAATCAAATTAGGGGATATAGAAAGATTAATTTCCAGGGTACCTATGGGTAAAATTAATCCCAGGGAGGTAAATCAATTAAGAAAATCATTGTCGGCCATTCAACCGCTAAAGGAATTACTTTTCTCTTCAAAAATAGGTACACTTATTCAATTAGCTGAATCTTTGAATCCTTGCGATTCCTTAGCGGATAGAATTAGTAAACAAATCGTGGATGATCCACCTGTAAATATGTACAAAGGTGGAGTAATAGCTAATGGCTTTTCCCCCGACCTGGATCAATGGCGGTTCATTATTAATAATAGTAAAGATTTATTGTTGAATCTCCAGCAGAAGGAAATTGAAAGATCTGGCATTCAAAGTTTAAAAATTGGATATAATTCAGTTTTTGGTTATTATTTGGAAGTAACTAATAAACACAAAGATTCGACGCCTGCGGACTGGATTAGAAAACAGACGCTTTCCAATGGGGAGCGGTTTGTTACTGAAGAATTAAAAGTTCTTGAAGCTAAAATACTTCAGGCTGAAGAAAAATGTGTTGAGATAGAAAATAGTTTATTTAGTCAATTAGTGATTGATCTTCAAGCATATATATCACCAGTTCAGATCAATGCACAAGTTGCTGCACAGGTAGATTGCTTGTTATCATTTTCTAAAAATGCAAAGAAATTTAATTATGTCAGACCAAAAGTAAATCAGTCATATAGTATTGATATAAAACAAGGTAGGCATCCGGTAATTGAACAAAAGTTGCCATTGGGAGAGTTTTATGTCCCAAATGATACGTTTTTGGACAATGATTTTCAGCAAATTTTAATGATAACGGGGCCTAATATGGCTGGTAAATCAGCTATTTTAAGACAAACTGCCCTGATTTGTTTAATGGCTCAGATGGGTTCATTTGTACCCGCACAATCAGCGGAAATAGGTATATTAGATAAAATATTTACCCGTGTAGGTGCCAGTGATAATATTTCTTCCGGGGAATCTACTTTTATGGTTGAAATGAATGAGACATCGAGTATTTTGAATAATATTTCATCGAGAAGTCTGGTCCTCCTGGATGAAATTGGTCGCGGTACCAGTACCTACGATGGTATTTCCATTGCCTGGTCGATTGCTGAATTTTTACATGAAAATAGTTTTTGTAAGGCAAAAACCTTGTTTGCTACGCATTATCACGAACTAAATGCCTTAGAGGAACGATTCCCAAGAATTCACAATTTTCATGTTGCCACCAGAGAGGTTGATAAAAAAATTATTTTCCTTAGGAAATTAACTGAAGGTGGTAGTGAACATTCATTTGGTATTCACGTGGCACGAATGTCAGGAATGCCAAAAATAATTATTGAAAGAGCGGGAGAAATTTTGACTGAACTAGAAAATAAAAGGCTAGAAGGGAAAACTAAAACGTCGGAAATAGCAAAAACCATTTCAAAGAGAGCTCCTGAGGCGCTTCAATTAAGTATTTTTGAAACGGTTGACCCCATGGCCGGGCAATTAAAACAAGCCATCCTTAACCTTGATCTCAATACAATGACTCCGATTGAATGTATGCTTAAAATAAGGGAGTTAAAAAATTTATTAGAATCTTAAATCGTAAAAATGAAAATTGCACTTATTGGATATGGAAAAATGGGTAAAACCATTGCCGAATTAGCTAAAAGTCAACATCATGAAATTATTTTAACCATTGATGCTGATAATAAAAAGGATTTACAAAGTGATTTGTTTAAATCTGCTGATGTTGCTATAGAATTTACTCAACCTAGTCAGGCTTTTGGTAATATAATAGCTTGTTTTGAGGCTGGAGTTCCCGTTGTTTGCGGCACGACAGGGTGGTATGATGAACTACCTAAATTAGTTGCAGCATGTAACGAAAAAAATGGGTCTCTCATTTACGCCTCTAATTTCTCGATTGGGGTAAATTTGTTTTTTGTCCTGAATAAAATATTGGCAAAGCAAATGAGTCAATATCCGGACTATAAAGTTTCTATGCAGGAGACACACCATACTGCAAAACTCGATGCTCCCAGTGGCACTGCCATCACGTTGGCAGAGGACTTAATAAATAGTCATATCAGTTATCAAGGATGGTCAAAAGGGGTTTCAACTGATGAAAAATCATTTCCTATTCATTCGGTCAGGGAAGACCCTGCGCCGGGAAAACACGAAATTTTTTACACCTCTGAGATAGATGAAATAAAAATAAGCCATGAAGCTTTAAATAGAAATGGATTCTCTCTTGGTGCTCTTTATGCTGCGAATTGGATAAAAGGAAACAAGGGGGTTCACCATTTTCCTGATATATTGGCGCTACAATTCAGCTAATTTTTCAAGTAGCCAATTTTTTGAGGCAACATTTTTTGTCTGCTCTAATTCCAAGGTGAGTTTCTGTTTCGCTTTCTCATCCTTAGGTGTCATTTTAGCTAGTTTTTTTGCTATGGAAACAAAATTTCTGTAAAGCTCTTTTCGGTTGTCTGGAATATGATTATTTCTATTTAAAAAGGCCCTGAAACTATCCAGTAAAAAAAACAAAGCATCTGTTTCACCCGTATCATAATAGGTACAAATTAACATGGTCTTTGAATTTAGATTATATATATAATCATCGTATTCAACAGATTGCAATGTTTTTATAACAAGGTCATACTTTTTTTGATAAAAATATAGCTGGGCAAGATTAAATGACAATGAATTATCCCTCTGATTTTCAGGGAGCAGCGGGGCATAATCAGTGATAAATGCTTCTATCCAGTTAAATTCCTTTAACCGAAGGCCAATAACTACAATATTTTTGAAGTGATAAGGAGAGAAGGATTGATCCTCCAGTAAAATATCTTGTGATACTACTTCCTTGTAAAAATCAAAAAGTTGAGCTAAAAATTTACTATTTCCTTTGTTTATTTGAATGGAACAATAGTTGATAATCGTAGAATATATTTCTGCTAATTCTTTTTTAGGAAAAAGTAGATTATTCTCGGAAACGGATTGCCTAAGAGAAAAATAGTTGTCCTCATTATCTGAATCAGCATATAAATTCAATAGTTTTGAATACAGCATGATACTAGGTACATTTTCATAACCTCTTGAATTTATCATGTTTTTAACTTCGTCAATATAGGTCAGTTTATAGGTGTGTATAGCCAAATTACGAAGTTCAAATTCGTTACAAAATAAACGTAACTTTTCAGACAAGTAAAAGATATCCAGAGATTCGTTAATTTCCTCAATATTAGAGCGAATGTTTCGGTCGCCCTCTAAATTTAGAATTTCATAGTTATTGCGTTCAAGAGCATACCGTTGTAAATAGGCCTGAGAATGTCTTAATTCGTTAGACTCTAAGTGTATGCGTGCATTTTTCACACTACTTTTTGAAAGATTAGTTAATTTTCTTTCGTTTATGACTTCTAGTAAATATAGATTTTGAACTAAAGGGTCACGTTGATATAAGTCAAAAGACAAAAATTTTGTCAATAACTTGAAGAGATCAGAAAAGTATTTCCTTAATCTGATATCATCAAATGGAATTCCTCTAAATATTTTTTTCCAAAGGACCTGTTTTTCAGGCAATTCATTAGGATTTTTATCAATATGAATTTCTATAAAGTCAAAAATTGAAACCAAATTTTCATCACTATTGAAAAAAGGAGATATTAAAAATTTTTTAAATCTATTTCTCTCTGTTTTGTCTAGATGTATGAGCGTTTTTATTAATTTTGAGTCTTTCATAAATTTATAATTCTAAAAGTTAAATTTATATTAACGTAAACGCGATTTGGAATTTAATTGTATATTTGTAAATAAAAAATTTCGACCTAATCTCAAATAGCATGTATTCAAAAATCACTTATCTGGCATTTACCAGTTTATTTTGGGTCTTTTACGTCTCACTTTCTGCTCAGACGATTGTGGTAAGAACGGTTGATGTAGTAAAAAATAAGAATGGGGTTGGTTTTGTTGAAGTAGATCTTAATACTACGCCTACCCATACTATTCCTCTTTCAGGTTTTATTACAGTATCAGTTACTGGAAATCTTCACAAGTTTACTTATACGCCAAAAATTGACTTTTTAGGTCAAGATACCTTTTCTGTATATTCTATTTCGGGAAATATTGCAACAATTACCCGTTTCAATGTGACGGTAAGACAAGCCAGGATTACAGCAACACCAGACTTATATGCTTACGATTTCGTCAAAGAAGGTGAGCAACTTATGGCAGTCACAGAAAATGATATAGATGAGGAAACTGGGCTAAAACCAACCATAAGTCTTATTACTTCTAAAAATAATGGTATTTTCAACATCTCAGCTGATCGTAAAGATATTTTATTCACTCCAGTTAAAGGATTTTCAGGGGTAGCAAACATCACCTATTTAGTTTGTAATGTCACGAATGAGGTTTGCTCCCAAACTACCGCTTCAATTATTGTTCCCAATCCGAAAGATACATTTGAAGTTTTCACTCCAAAGTTTTCTCCGATAAATTTGCCTATTCCAAAAGACTTTACCTTGCAGGGTGCAGTATCCAATGGAACAATAAAAACAGACGGACACTTCCAGGTTTTCACGCCTAACGCTAGTTTTGAAGGTAAGGAGAGTTTGCTCTTTAAGAATGCTTTAACTAATCAACAAATTTTCGTCAATGTAAATGTTTTTTCAAAGCGCAAAAATATTTATGCCTTTGATGATTTTACAGCACTTACTCCTGGCTCTTCCATAGCTAATTGGAATTTACTTGCAAATGATACTATTAAAAGTAATCCATCTTTTAGAATTATTTCGCAGCCTAAATTTGGTAAAATATCTTCTCTGGAGGGTAGTAGAATTACCTACGAAGCACCAACTGGCTCAAATTTTTCAGGAGTAGATCAATTCACTTACGAACTCTCTCAGGATGGGTTGGATAAGGAAACGGCTACCGTTTACATTAAGGTAAGTAAATTTGAACCTGTTTCTTCCGCGTTTAATTTCTATACACCAAAAGGTGTTACACTAAAAGTGGGTAATACTTTTCCTTCTTCAGTGAACAATATAAAGTTAGAAATTAAGAAAAAAGGTGATGGTAATTTGGTTGTAAATGCTGATAACACATTAACATACGATCCACTAACCATTAATTCAAGCGTGGATAACAAGTGGGAGATAGACTATTTAGTATCCGATAAAGTGGTTTCAACGGTTAATTTAATATTCAATATTCTTAATGAATCGTCTGTAACAGATCCCTGTTTTGGTGCTGATTGCGTTTGGAGTGGCGATACTAATAATGATGGTATTGTTTCCTTAAGTGATTTATTACCTATCGGGAGGTATCTCGGGAGTGTTCAATCTTCTGATAGGCCTTTAATCACTGAATCTTGGTATGGTAAGAAGGCATCTGAGTGGGACAACGTACCTGCTTTAAAATATGTGAATACCAATGGTGATCGATTTATTACCGATGCTGACACTGTGGCAGTAAGAAAATATTTAGGTAATACTCATGGCATCATCGCAAAGGATATTCCCATCCAGAACTTTACTGTAAAATTAAAGGGTAATGCGACGGTGAAACCTGGAGAAGCTGTAAATCTTGAGGTATTTATTGGAGATAAAAGCAAACCAGCTATAGATTTATACGGATTTACGCTTTCTTTACCTTTTAACAAACAGATTTTTGATTTATCCAAATCATCATTAACTTTTGATTCAAGGAGTTGGGTTGCTTACAATTCTCCTGTATTTTCGTTGACTAACAGTAATAGTGATAAAGGTGTTATGGAAGCTGCCTACACTAGAACAAGTGGAAAGTCAGCGGACGGATTTGGTAAAGTAGGTACTGCAAGAATTATTGTGATTGATATCGCAGGTATTAAACCACCCAATGGTTCCAATGAACTACAAGTAGCCCTGGGAGGTCAGGCTACAGCAAGTGACGCAAATGGTAATGCGTATAGTCTTTATGTAGAACCCTTTACCTTAACGATTGATTTTAGCGATAATAAGGAAAAAGCTACGCCTACTCTACCTGTAGAACCTGTTTTAAGTCCCAGGTATAACGAAGGTGGTGAAATTGGTATTTTCCCTAATCCTGCCACGGATTTTGTAAACATAAAAAGCTATAAAAACAGCCTAATCAAGACCGTTCAGTTAGTAAATATGTCTGGTCAGGTACTGTTTGAGTCAAATAATATAAATCAATCAGAATTAGAGATGTCTATTGCAAATAGAGTAACTGGCGTGTATTATGTCAGAGTTCTTACTGAAAATGCGATATTCACACGTAAAATACAAATCCTACAAAGGTAATCCCATAACACACATTCTTTTTTAGTGAATCGCCTGTATCTATATGTTACAGGCGATTTTTATTTATGATATCCAGTAATTCGTCTCTGTAATTTTTTCCAACGGGAAGTAGCTTAGGGATATTCTTTTCAAAAACCTCCACCATATTTCCCAATATGGCATTGATTCGGTCAATATTGACAATATATGATCGGTGAATTCTTTTGAATTTCAAAACAGGTAATTTTTCTTCCAGGCTTTTCATTGTTTGTAAAGTAATCACTCTTTGGTTTTCCATGCGAATGATAACATAATCTTTCAGTCCTTCTATATAGATAATTTCGTTGTGGTTTATCTTAATTAATTTTTTGTCAGCTTTTACAAAGAAGTAATCTTCAGGTTCTTTCTCTGTACTAACTTTTTCCAGGGTTTGATTTTTATGTAGTTGATGAAGTTCAAACGCCTTATTTATAGCTTTTATGAAGCGTTCCATAGAAATGGGTTTCAATAAATAGTCTAAAACATTCAGCTCAAAACCTTCAATGGCATGATTTGGATAAGCTGTGGTAATAATGACCAGGGGAGGATTTTTTAAAGTTTTTAAAAAATCAAGCCCGCTTATCATGGGCATTTGAATATCTAAGAAAATAAGATCAATAGAGGTGTTCTTTAACCATTCATTTGCCTCAATGGCGTTAAGGCACTTAGCCACTAAGTTTAGTTCAGGAAATTGAGAGACATAAGTTTCCAATACATCCTGAGCTAAAGGTTCATCATCAATTATTAAGATATTAAGCATTTTTTTATGTTTTAATCAGTTAATTTAAGGGAAAGGTTTACACAATACTCCTGAGGTAGGTTCAGGATATTCAATTCGAATCTATTTGGATAGATGAGTTGTAATCGCCTATTTACATTTTCCAGACCAATACCACCTACAAGGGGCAAATTTTCAGAATTATAAACGGTGGAAGACTTATTATTAGCAATGGAGAAGTTCAGCAGATGATTATTTACATTTAATGTAATATGAACATATCGGACAGTATCCAGGGAGGTATTCACGCTATGTTTAAAAGAATTTTCAAGAAATGGTATTAATAATAGGGGAGCGATGAGTTCATTTTCTATACTTCCAGTAATGTCAAATTTAATATCAATGGAATTTCCTTGTCTTAATTTTTCTAAATCCAGATAATTTTGCAAATAAAGAATTTCTTTGGAGAGATTTACCTTTTTTTCATTACACTCATACAACATATATCTCATCATATCTGATAACTTAATAACTATTTCAGGCGCAAGATCTGATTTTTTCAATGTAAGGGAGTAGAGGCTATTTAAAGTGTTAAAAAAGAAGTGAGGATTAATTTGAGACTTTAAAAATTGTAGTTCTGATTGCATATTTTTATTCTCCAGTTGCTGCCTCAACGAAATTTGTGCAAACCAGTCAACAACAATATTTCCAATGGTAGTAAAGCCAGAAATGACAATAAATACAAAGAAATATCCTGTTTGTTTTTCGAATAATTTATACTGGTAGGTAGGGAAATCATTTAATTTGATATGTAGGGCCATTGTTTTTATGGGTGTCAATAAAAAACAGGCTAAGAATAATAAGAATAAATAGGTGAATATTTTTTTCTGGTTTAAGTAATTTGGTATTAAATAAAGAAGGTTTAAATAAACAATGAAGATATAGAAACTTACATTGATGAGTTCGTTACTAAGATTAAAAATTAAGTCTTCCTTTGATTCCTTCAGTAATAAAAGGACAGAAAACATTACTATCCAAAAAATGATGTGGATAATCCAATTAATTTTAGAAGATAGAAAAAGTTTATCCAAAATATTTAAATTTTTATAATGATATAACGATTTGCTCTAAAGTACAAAAAAATAAGATGAATTGGATTGGGTCATAGACGAAACTCCCATAATTTTATTCCTTTAGATAAAAGGTTTATTTGTATTTTTGTAGCGTAACAATAAAGTAAAAGAATGATAAAGAAGGCATTTGTTTTTCCTGGACAAGGAGCGCAGTTTGTAGGAATGGGTAAAGATATGTATGAATCGTCTGAGCTGGCAAAAGAATTATTTGAAAGAGCAAACGAAATTCTTGGTTTTAGAATCACCGATATTATGTTTGATGGTTTAGCAGAAGACCTGGTACAAACAAAAGTTACTCAACCTGCTTTATTTATACATTCCACAATTAAAATAGCTTTATTGGGAGATCAATTTCACCCGGACGTTGTGGCTGGTCACTCCTTAGGTGAATTTTCTGCTTTAGTTGCTGCTCGGTGTATTACTTTTGAAGACGGTTTAAAGCTGGTTTACCAACGCGCTCTGGCCATGCAAAAATCTTGTGAAGACCATCCGGGTACTATGGCTGCAATCATTGGTTTATCAGATGCGGCGGTTGAAGAGGTTTGTAAAGGTGTAAAATCAGGTATAGTTGTGCCTGCAAATTATAATTGTCCCGGTCAATTAGTTATTTCTGGTTCTATAGAAGCGGTGAATGAAGCTATGACCAAATGTAAGGAATTAGACGGAGGAAGAGCGATTCCATTAACTGTAGGTGGTGCCTTTCACTCTCCATTGATGTCATCTGCGGCTGAATTATTGGCAGAAGCCATTTCACATACAACCTTTAATTCTCCCATTTGTCCTGTTTATCAAAATGTTACCGGGCTACCCGAAACTAATGCTGATACCATCAGATTACATTTGAACAATCAATTAACGGCGCCGGTGAGATGGACTCAAACGATGCAGAATATGATTGCTGACGGTGTTAATAGTTTTAAAGAGGTTGGAGGCAATGGAAAAGTACTTCAAGGGTTAGTAAAGAAGGTCGATAGGCAAATGGAAACAACGGCTATTTAAAATGATTAAACAAGACCTTAATATTTCTACAGGCAAAGTCTTATTGGCCAGTCCTTTTATGGATGATCCTAATTTTACACGTGCGGCAGTGCTCATTTGCTCTCATAATGATCAGGGAACCATTGGATTTGTTTTTAATAAACCAATGATTTCATCTATTAATGATGCGCTGGAATCTTTCCCTCCTTTTGGAGTAAATATATTTAAAGGAGGTCCCGTTGAAACGAATACTCTTCATTTTTTACATAGGGCAGGATCCATTTTGAATGACAGCGTTCCTGTTTGTCCCGGCGTATTTTGGAGTGGAGACTTTAAAATGTTGAAATTCCTGGTTAAAAATGATCTTATTTTACCTAACGATATTCGTTTTTTTGCTGGATACACAGGATGGGATAAAGGCCAGTTAGAAGAGGAGATTAAGGAAAATGCATGGATTTCAACGGGCATGGACGCTAACTATTTGTTTAAGTTCTCGTCACATGCTGTTTGGAAAAGTATGTTAAAGGATAAAAGGAAGCATTATCCACCCCTTGCAGATATCCCCGAAAATTTTTCCTGGAACTAATCATTTTTAGTTTAGTAATGCTATTATGCCTTCTTTTTCTTTATTGAAAGAGGGTATCTCTTCTTTTGGTAAAGGCTCAGGAGGTGGAAAAGATAGTTTTAAGTGATTTACCTGTTGACCATTTTTCCAAAACCTAAAACAAACGTGAGGTCCTGTTGCCAATCCTGTAGATCCGACGAAACCAATGGTTTGTCCTTGTTGAACCTGAGCGCCGCTTCTTATTCCAGGACCTATTCGCGACATGTGCAAATATTGTGTGGTATGAAGTTTATCATGTTTTATTTTCACGTAATTTCCATTTCCTCCCGAATACCTGGCTTCTAATACTACGCCATTTCCTACAGACATAATAGGAGTGCCATGTGGAGCGGCATAATCAGTACCGAAATGTGGTCTGACTCTTCTTAGAATAGGATGTAATCTTGAAGTATTAAAATAAGAGCTAATGCGTGAAAACCGTAAGGGAGATCGTAAAAATCCTTTGTTCAATGGTCTTCCTTCAAGGTCGTAATACCCTTTAAAGGCTGGTTTACTATAATAAATAGCATTTATAGTGTTCTTCTCCATTTCGTATTTTGCGGCCAATACAAGACCAGCACCTATCTCTTTACCTTCAATATTATGGCTTTCATATACGATTTTAAATTTTTCTCCCTTTTGCAAATGATAAAAATCTATAGACCACTGTAAAGCATCTTCTAACTTAGCAATCAATTCAGGACTTGATCCTTGTTGAGCCATGGCATTCCAAATGGAACTCTCAATGGTACCTGATGTTGTTTTTATTTTCTTTGTTACGGGTCTTTCTATTTTTTTAATACTAATGGAATCGATAAAATTGAAAATAAAATAATGATAAACATTGGGTTCATACACTAAATACTCCAGTTCCTTACCATCTAAACTTTTAAATAGGGTATATCTTTCACCTACTCTGAAATTACTCGGTTTAAAAATATGTTGATTATCATTCATTATATTATGAATGATTTGAGCATCTACTCCATTGTCATTTAATATGTTACCGATGACATCACCATTTTTAATGGTTTTTTCAGCCATAGAAAATGTATCAATAGCAAAACCATATTTAATAGTAGGGATTACTAAGGGTAAAGAGCCAAGTTTTGAGAGATTTGGTTTCTCCTTTTTTAATAATCCGCTGAAAGGTAATTCATTAGAAAATATAAACAGGATGGTTAAACCGGCAATCGATAATAGAGGTAAATAAAATCTTTTAAGATATTTCATCGTCAGAAAAGTAGGGGGTAAAAATTATAAATTCAAATATAATGCTTTTATGAATTAAACCATATTTGATTATTGAAAATAACTTTTACCTTTACGGCTTAATATTTACTATGAACACAGGAGGTAATTATGAGAAAAGAGGCGTTTCTTCTTCTAAAGAAGAAGTTCATGATGCTATCAAAAATTTAGATAAGGGTTTATTTCCTAATGCTTTTTGTAAGATTATACCTGATGTAGCTGCAGGAAATGCCGATTATTGCAATATAATGCATGCAGATACGGCGGGAACCAAAACAAGTTTAGCTTATTTGTATTGGAGGGAAACAAACGATATTTCTGTTTGGAATAATATCGTTCAGGATGCCATTGTTATGAATATAGACGATATGGCCTGTGCAGGGTGTTATGATCATTTTATTCTTTCTTCTACGATTGGCAGGAATAAAAAGCTTATTCCCGGGGAGGTCTTATCCGCTATTATTCAAGGAACCTCTAATTTCGCTGATGTTTTAAAGAGTATGGATTTTAATATTCATCTGGCTGGTGGCGAAACCGCAGATGTTGGAGATATTGTTAGAGTGGCAGATATTGGATATACTGCCTTTGCCAGAATGAGAAAACAAGATGTTTTTGATATTGATATAAAGGAGGGCGCTGAATTAGTTTTTTTATCTTCATCAGGCATGTCAACCTATGAAAAGAATTATAATTCTGGTATAGGTTGTAATGGTTTGACTTCAGCAAGACACGATGTTTTAGAACATAGTTATGCGTCTAAATATCCTGAAACTTTTGATCCTTCCATAGACAAAAAATATGTTTATGCAGGTTCTAAAAAATTAACCGATATGTTGTTGGTTGAGGGCGAATCTCATTCGATTGGTTCGTTACTTCTTTCTCCTACAAGGACTTATTTACCTTTTATTCGTTCTCTGTTTAATTCTTACAGACCTCAACTTCAAGGTTTAATCCATTGCACGGGTGGGGGACAAACAAAAGTTTTAAAATTTCTTAATAAGAAGAGAATTGTAAAAAATAATTTATTACCCATTCCGCCTATTTTCAATTTGATTCAATCGGAGAGTAATACCGAATGGTCAGAAATGTACACCGTATTTAATATGGGACAACGTTTAGAAGTTTATGTGGACAAAGGTATGGGGAATGAGATTGTTACTTTAGCCAAATCATTTAACATTGACGCTTGCGTTGCTGGTTACGTTGAAAATGCTGATCAAAATGAAGTTCGCTTAGAAAGTAACCATGGAACCTTCATTTACAGGTAAAAAATGGCGGTCACCCGCAAGAAAGGCAAAAGAAATTGCTGTTTTTTTAGAACAGCTTTATCCGGAAACGCCTATTCCACTAGATCATAAAGATCCATATACATTGTTAATTTCCGTGCTTTTATCGGCTCAATGTACCGATGAACGCGTAAATAAAGTTACGCCCTTTCTTTTTGCACTGGCAGATAATCCCTTGGATATGTCAAAAGTTCCCGTAGCTAAAATAAAAGAGATTATTAGACCTTGTGGCTTATCACCTAAGAAATCAGAAGCTATTTCAGGTTTATCCAATATTTTGATGGATAAATTTAATGGACAAGTTCCTGCATCTTTTGAAGACTTGGAAAGTTTACCCGGCGTGGGTCATAAAACGGCTTCGGTGGTAATGAGTCAGGCCTTCGGCGTTCCTGCTTTTCCCGTTGATACGCATATCCACAGATTAGCTACCCGCTGGGGATTAACCTCCGGAAAAAATGTGGAGGAAACGGAAAGGGACTTAAAGCTTCTTTTTCCTAAAAAGATTTGGAATAAACTTCATTTACAGATTATCTTTTATGGCCGTTCCTACTGTCCGGCCCGGGGACACATTATTGAAAAATGCCCAATTTGCTTAAGATTTAGTGTTTGACTTATATTTTATCGAAAATTTCTCGATAATTCATATCAATCATGTCAAAAGACACTTTCAAATGTGTTTTAAAAGAATCATTCTTTGTGAAAGAATCTGCTTTGGAGACATATTGGGATGTATAATTAATATAATACCTGCTATCTTCCTCGGTTAAATATAAAAATCCGATAAAACACCTTGAGGATAAGGATTCTAATAATTGATATTGTGATTTTTCAGGATCTTTTATAGGTATTAAAAAGGTAGTAAATAAATGAATGATAATTAAGTCATTAAGCATCTGGTAGAAAATATAAATTTATAACCTGATAGCCATCAATGGCATTTTTAAAAGCTCCTAATCCTGATTTTACACCAGGTAATAAACCACCTACTACCTCATTTAAAGATTCATTTATAATACTATCGGCGTTAACGGTATTTAGTGTGTCAACAACAGCCGTGGCGAATCTTCCTACACTTAGTGTTAATTGTGCTAAATCGGCAGGTTCTCTATTTTTAAATGCAGCTGCAGCGGCGGAATAAACCTCAATTACATCGGTAACATTTCCCCAATAAGCCCCTTCATTTACATTGTTTTCCAGTATCGCTGTCTGTTCTGCACTAAAATTACCGCTTTTTGCCATCACATCCATTGGGGTTCCAATCATTCCAGTGGATTCAATGGTTGCACCTACAACCCCGTCTCTGTCTAAAAATTCTCCCCCCCTAATAGCCAGGTTATCCTGTTCATCCCCGACACGTTGTATTATGTTGGATGGATTATAATTAAGACCTCTAGGGCCTTCAGTGTTTGTTTTTGCAAGGGTCTTAACCATAATTAGGGGAGTATATTATTTTCTAATTGTGAAACTAAAAAAGCATATTCCATAGCCGTTTCCTTGTGTTGAGCAAATCTACCTGTTGCGCCGGAATGACCTGTTTCCATGTTTGTTCTCAAAAGTAGTACATTTTGATCGGTTTTATGTGCCCTTAGTTTTGCCACCCATTTGGCTGGTTCCCAATATTGTACCTGAGAATCATGCAATCCGGTAGTAACAAGTATAGCTGGATAATCCATTTTTCTGACATTATCTATCGGAGAATACGATTTCATGTAGTGATAATAAACCGGGTCATTTGGATTTCCCCACTCATCATATTCAAAGGTAGTCAGCGGGATAGTGTCGTCCAGCATAGTAGTTACTACATCGACAAACGGCACAGCTGCTATGACTCCCTTCCAAAGGTGAGGAGCCATATTCAAAATGGCACCCATTAATAAGCCACCGGCGCTACCACCCATCGCGAAACATTTTTCTGCTGAGGTATAATTTTTGGAAATTAACCATTCAGCACAGGAGATAAAATCGAAAAAAGTATTCTTTTTATTCAACAGCTTACCATTATTGTACCATTGACGGCCAAGTTCCTCACCTCCTCTGATATGGGCAATAACATACACAAATCCTCTGTCCAAAAGGCTAAGTCTTGACGAACTAAAATAGGGATCTAAGCTAATACCATAAGAGCCATAAGCGTATAGTAAAAGTGGATGGTTATTTGGTGCGCCTATATCTTTTCTATACACCAAAGACATTGGAATTTGTGTTCCATCTTTTCCTGGAACGAATATCCTTTCAGAATGATAGTTTTCAGATTTGAAATCTCCAACTACCGTTTGTTGCTTTCTGAAATTTAATTTTTTTTCTTTCCAATCGTAGTCATAAACCGTCGAAGGAGTACTCATCGATTGGTATTGTACCCTGACAAAGGGTAAACTATGGCTAGGATTCATACCTATGGAAGCCATGTATGCATTTTCAGGGAATTCCAGCAAATGCGACTCACCCTCCAAATTGGATATAATCCTAATTTGTGTTAATCCATTTTTCCGCTGAGCTACCACCAGACAATCATCAAAATGAATGAATTGTTCCAATAAAATAGAAGAATCAGTAGGAATGACCATATTCCATCTATCCATTGTTGTATTACTCTCTTCACAGGACATTAGGCAAAAATTTTCCGCCTTATAATTTGTCAAAATATAAAAAGAGTTCTTAAAATGATCTATCTGATATTCAATGTTAGTTTGTCTTTCTGAAAAAACTTGAGGTGATTCAAGCGGTGTATCTAAAGACAAATATAAATCTTCATTTGATATGGTTTGAGAAGAATGTATGATTAAAAATTTATTAGAACGCGATTTTGAAATGCTTACATAAAAGGTATCATCTGATTCGTTGTAAATTTCTACATCTTCAATTTGGGAAGTACCCAGTTTATGCCGGCAAACGCAATAATCTCTCAGTGTGTCAATATCTTTTTTCACATAAAAGAAATAGAGATTATCTGTTGACCAGATGCATTCCCCATTCGTATTTTTTATTTCATCGGCTTGTAAATCACCCGATTCAATGTCTAATAATTTAAGGTCATAAAGACGTCGGCTCACGGTATCTTCTGAATAAACCAAATATTTATTACAATTACTTGGATTAAAAGAGGAGAGTTGATAATAGGCATGTCCTTCTGCCAGTTTATTTTGGTCTAATAACAAAGTTTCAGAACTAAAATCTTCCCATTTACTTCTGTATAAAAATGGATATTGCAGATTTTCTGCAAAGCGAATCTGGTAGAAATAATCGTTCAAATAGAATGGAACAGATGAATCATTCTGTTGAATTCTGGCTATTATTTCCTCATAAATTTCATTTTGCAATGAATCATAAGGGGCCAAAACCTGCTTTGTATAGTCATTTTCCGCGTCCAGATAATCAATGACCTCTTTATTCGTTCGGTCATTTAACCAAAAGTAAGAATCAATTCTTTCATCTCCGTGAGCAACTAAAACGGAAGGTTTTGAAGGTGCAATGGGAGGAAGTAAATGGGATATTTTCATGTATTATTTTAATAAGGCTAAAACACGTGCCATCCTGGCTACGGCTTCTTTTAATTCAGCTTCAGATGCTGCATAAGAAATTCTAAAGCATTCATCGGCACCAAATGCTGCACCTGATACCACGGCAACGAAGGCTTCCTGGAGAATATAATCACAGAAATCAGTGGCATTATTGATTTCCATTTTATCTGATTTTTTTCCAAAGTAGGCACTAATATCTGGAAAAATATAGAATGCACCTAGGGGTAGATTCACCTTTACGCCTGGAATTTCCTGAAGTAATTGAAGAACCATATCTCTTCTTTTTAAGAAAGCTGTTTTCATTAATTCAGTTTCAGGCAATTTTGTTTGAAGAGCAAAGGTGGCCGCTTTTTGGCTGAATGAATTGGCACCGGAAGTGATTTGTCCCTGAACTTTATTGCAGGCATCAGATAACCATTGAGGTCCTCCCATGTATCCTAATCTCCAACCTGTCATGGCATATCCCTTTGAAAAGCCATTTACCGTCACTGTCTGGTCTTTTACCTCTGGGAATGAACCAATACTGATGTGTTTTCCAGTAAAATTAATGTACTCATAGATCTCATCCGCTACAATAATTATTCCAGGATGCTTGCTAATTACCTGAGCAATAGCTTTTAACTCAGATTCAAGATAAACGGAACCTGTTGGATTACAAGGAGATGAAAATAATAAAGCTTTTGTTTTCGGGGTTATTGCTTTTTCAATATCTTCGGCGCTAACCTTAAAATCACTTTCAATACCCGCTTTCAGTAAAACGGTTTTACCCTCTGCCAGTTTAATAATTTCTGAATAAGAAACCCAATAAGGTGCAAGTACTATAACCTCATCATCTTGGTCTAATAAAGATAGAAAAATGTTCGCCAATGTCTGTTTAGCACCATTAGAAACGACAATTTGACTTGCTTTATAGTCTAAATTATTCTCCTCCTTAAATTTCTTACTAATGGCTTCTCTTAACTCTGGGATACCTGGGACGGGCGTATATTTTGTAAAACCTGCATCGAGGGCATCTTTTGCCACTTGTTTTATAGCGTCAGGTGTATCAAAATCAGGCTCACCTATACTTAAATTTATAACTTCGTGTCCTTTAGCTTTAAGTTCTCTAGCCATCTGTGACATTTTAAGTGTTTCAGATTCAGCCATTCTTACAACTCGCTGTGATAATAGATTACTTGACATGGTTTTGGGTTTTTTAAAAATAATTTCAAAAATAATATAAACTACCCTGTTTTTAGGTAGTATAAACCTTATTTTTATGACATACTTTTAATGAAGCTAATTAATCAATAATGAACGGAAGTAAATCTTTAGAAGAACGCATACAAATAGCTCATTTAGGTGGGGGACAAAATAGGATAGACGATCAACATAAAAAAGGTAAATTAACTGCGAGAGAAAGAATTCATTTTCTCCTTGATAGTGGTAGCTTCGAGGAGATTGGTCAATTAGTAACCCACAGATGTACCGATTTTGGTATGCAGGATCAAATATTTTATGGTGACGGTGTCATAACGGGCTATGGTACTATTCATGGGCGTTTAGTTTATGTGTATGCCCAGGATTTTACTGTTTTTGGCGGTTCCCTGTCAGAGACTCATGCAGAAAAAATAGTAAAACTAATGGAACTAGCCTTGAATAATGGCGCACCTATTATCGGATTGAATGATTCTGGTGGTGCAAGAATTCAAGAAGGGGTAGTTTCTTTAGGGGGATATGCTGATATATTTTACAAAAATGTATGTGCCAGCGGTGTTATTCCTCAAATTTCGGCTATCATGGGACCTTGTGCCGGAGGAGCCGTTTACTCTCCAGCTATGACCGATTTTACCATTATGGTAGAGGAAAGTTCCTACATGTTTGTCACAGGCCCCAATGTGGTCAAAACGGTTACCAATGAAACGGTTACGTCAGAGGAATTAGGGGGAGCATTAACTCATGCTTCCAAATCGGGGGTAACGCATTTTACAGCAGAAAATGATGTCGATTGTCTGAGGAAAATAAAAGGATTATTATCGTATTTACCTCAAAATTGTTGGGAAAAACCTGTTGATTTACCCTTTACTCTTGGTACAGAAGTAGCTTCAACATTAAACACCATAATTCCTGAAAATGCAAACCAGCCTTACAATATGAAGGATGTTGTGAAAGGTATTGTGGATGAAAATTCATTTTTTGAGGTTCAAGAACTATTTGCTGAAAATATTATTGTTGGTTTTGCCCGTATCGCTGGAATGTCCGTTGGTATTGTGGGAAACCAACCTATGGTTTTAGCCGGCGTGCTTAATACCGATGCATCAAGAAAAGCTGCCAGATTTGTTAGAACCTGCGATGCTTTTCAAATTCCATTACTGGTTTTAGTGGATGTACCTGGCTTTTTACCGGGTACTGATCAGGAATGGAACGGAATAATCATTCATGGTGCAAAATTACTCTATGCCTTCAGCGAGGCTATTGTTCCCAGAATTACAGTAATAACCAGAAAAGCGTATGGTGGAGCTTATGATGTTATGAATTCAAAACATATAGGCGCCGATATGAATTTTGCCTGGCCTACTGCTGAAATTGCTGTTATGGGCGCAAAAGGTGCTGCAGAAATTATTTTCAAAAAAGAAATTGCCTCAGCCGAAGATCCAGAGGCGGTTACTATCCAAAAAGAAAAGGAATACAAAATTGCTTTTGCTCATCCATTTCAGGCAGCACAAAGGGGATTTATAGATGAAGTTATTCAACCAGATAAAACCAGAATTAAGCTGATAAAAGCATTTAGTATGCTTAAAAATAAAAAAGTGTCGGCACCAAATAGAAAACATGGAAATATTCCACTATAAATTTTGAATGATTTAGTATTGCCACTTATCAAGGTGGTGAACAAACAAAACGGCTAGATTTTCAGCATCGGGTAATGCCCTGTGCTGATTTCCCTCAAATTCATAGCCATCTATTTCTAAAGCATGAGATAATCCTACAGAACGCTTAAGTTTTTTGAAATCTAAATATTGTCGCTTTAAATTTATATGGTGATCTGTCCACTCAGATGCAATATGATGAAGTTTACAATCTTGAATGAACATTTTTTTATCAAAATGTCCCCAGGAACATAGCATATAATCTTCTTCTAAATTTACCCAATCTAAAAATCGTTCTATAACTACAGGAAATAAGGGTGCTTTATTGGTGTCCTGTGTAGTTATATTAGTAAGCTCTTGGCAGAAAATGGACAAGTCAGGGTACAACGTTGGTTTAATTAATGAGGAAAAAGTGTCTTGTATTTCCCCGAAATTATTTACGCTGAGGGCTCCAATTTCTATGATTTCCTGTGGGCGTAGCTTAAATGCATCCTGGTTCCAACAGGTAGCTTCTAAGTCATATATTATAAAATTCATATATTTATTCGTCCTGGTTTAATCCACTTTTCTAAACCATACCCCGTTAATCGATTATGGTAAAAATAAAGGAGATAAAAATTTTCACTAATGACTTCTCCCGATGTATTCTTTTTTAATGGTTTCTTGATGTGAAAAGTTCCTAAATGTTTGATTCCATCTGCTATTAATTCATCTATTGATGATTTAATTTCAGGAGATAAGATGAGCTTTTCCTTCTCAGCATATATAATTAGTGTTTTTTGTAATTGATTTACCGTTGCTGATAAAACGTTATAATCAAAAATATAGTCATCGGTAGGTAATCTTAAAATACCAAATAAATCTAATTTTGGATTTTCATTACAAAGTATTTCAAAAGCGGCAAAAGCTAAAAGGTGGCTACTTAAAACAATATTGTCAGAATGAAACCGCTTGATAATATTTTCAGCCAGTAATCCAGTATATTCTGTTTCCCTTTGTACATCGACATTAACCACGCCTTCAGAAATAAAATAATCTGCCATATTTATGGTGTTACCATATTTATCTTTACTATTTCCTTCCTGGTCTACTGGATTTCCAATAACATCCATTGCTTTTCCAAAAGAAAGAGTAATTTCGTTACCTTCCGAAAGAATTTTCCAAATAAATCGAATGATGCCAGATAGGCCAGAATAATCTTTTCCTTCCTTAAAATACCTTGATTTGCCTTGTTGTTTTAAATATTGATCTATTAAAGATTGGCCATCTAAAACGAAGTGGTAGCTTAATATTAGGGGAACTATGTATATTTTGGTATTTTCATTTCTCTGAATCATAGCTCTTTGCGCTTCAACTACCGTTCCAAGTAACCCCATCTTCAACTTGTTTTCTATAGCACCAGATCTTGAGCGGGTGCCCCCTGGGAAGAAAATACTATTCGTACCTCTTTGAATAGACAGACTAGACATAGATTTTAAGGTTTCCAAATATATTTTATTTTTCTTCCTTCTATCTACTCTATAGGCTCCCAGCCTATTCATGAAATAGGCTGTATAGCCGGTATTATACAGATTTAAGCCAGCACCATAAGAGAATGCGGGTAAACCTGTAACTGCATCAAGGACATAACCAATAAGAATTGAATCCAGATTAGAAAAATGTGTGGGTACTATTATTAATGTTCCCTTTTGCGCTAAACTTCTAACATGATCAATGTCACCTTTAACGATTAGTTTTTGAACAAGTCTTTTTTTACCACCCGTCAGTCTGATTTTCCAAAAACTTGCCTGAAGTAGTTGATTAAAAAACCAGGTTAGAAATTTTCTTGCAAATAAAAAGGTGTTAATCTTAAAAGTACCAACAATCTCAAGTGCATATCGGTGTATTATCTGCTTTAACAGATAGGTATTATTTTGTGCACTTATGCTTTCATCTTTATCGACGGAATATTTTACTAATCTTTTCTTAATTCTTGACCAAAATTGTCTTTCATTCGGAGGATCCACTTTCCATGGTTCCTCTTTGATTCTTATTTTTTCTAAGTAAATGGTTTCTGCTAATAAATCGGTAAGATTTTCATTGTGAAAATGTTCCATTTTATCTAGCGTAAAATGCTCTAATTCCTCAGTGAATTTTTTTCTATCTTCACTTAACTTAAAAATCGGCCAATCATTTATATCCGGTAAAATAGGGGGATAAGTACCTGGAAGTGTTTTTTTTTCCATAATCAATAGGCTTGTTCGTATTGTTTTACAAGCTCTTCTATATAGTTTATTATGTTTTCTTTACCGGAAGATGTTTTGGCAGAACTAGGAAACTGCAAAGGCAATTCGTTCCAGGTTTCGGACAGGGCATCTTTAAATGCCTGGGTGTTTTTTTCGTATTCCTCCGTACTTAATTTATCCGTTTTTGTATAAACGATAACAAAAGGTATTCTAGCCTCTCCCAACCAATTTAGCAAATCTATATCGAGTTGCTGCGGCGGTATCCTACTGTCTATAAGCACAAAAGTGCAATAAAGGTTGTCACGCTTACTTAAATAAGTTCTAATCATTTTTTCCCATTCCTTCCTCATGGCTTTGGACGTAATGGCGTATCCGTAGCCAGGTAAATCCACTAAAAACCATTTATTATTTATGTGGAAATAATTTAGCATTCGGGTTTTCCCTGGTTTCCCTGAGGTTAAAGCCAATTCTTCTTTTCCACAAATCATATTAATTAACGAAGATTTTCCCACGTTAGATCTTCCGATGAAGGCAAATTCAGGCTGATTTGTTTCCGGGCATAATTGTAAATCTGGAAAACTACCTTTGAATTCTGCTATTATATTTTTCATGCTTTCCATTTTTACTTTACACCAAAAGTAACATTTTTTCTTAAACCTTCGTTATGGTTACATATTTATTTGAATTGGATTATTTACCTAACAAAATAATTTTATGAAAAAGTACTTGTTTTTATTTCTATGTTTTGCCATTTTTACCCCTATGACATATCTAAATGCTCAATTTATAAGCGGTGGATTTAGGTTGGGACTGAATAACTCTATGGATATTGACGACTTGAAATTAGCCATTGCCGACAAACAATCTTTTTCCTTAGCTTTGAATAATTCAAATTTTGGGTATCATTTTGCTGGTCTTGTCAGAGTCAAATTAGGTCCATTGTTTTTACAGCCGGAATTGGTTTTTAACTCCAATTCATTTGATGTTACCTGGAAGGAAGTAGGAAAATCAGTAGTAAATGTTGGAAAACAAAAATTTCAATATCTTGAAATACCTGTTTTGGCTGGTTTTAAATTAGGCCCTTTGAGGGTAAATGCAGGACCTGCTGGTCATTTGTTTTTAAATAAAACAGGAGATCTTTTTAAAATAAATAATTATGACGTTAATTTTTCTGGGCTAACTCTTGGTTATACGGCAGGTGTTGGCTTGGATATTGGTAAAATTATGTTGGATGTTCGTTATGATGGAAATTTCTCTTCCGCTGATGGTACGGTTAATTTTATAAAAGATTTTAATATATCTACCCGTCCTCCTAAATTAGTGGCAAGCGTGGGTTTTCGATTCTAAAAAAATATTCTTTTTAAGAATAAAAAACCTTTCGACGTACAACCTCGAAAGGTTTTTTTATTTCTTTGTACATAATGTAGCACCTCTGATGTATTGTTTTCATGGAAGAGCAGAAACTTATTGCCGCTTGTAAGGCAAACGACAGACTGGCGCAACAGTTACTTTATAATCGATATGCAAATGCTATGTTTACTATTTCGTATAGAATAACAAAGGATAAGGAATTAGCTGCCGATGTTCTTCAGGAGGCTTTCGTTCGCGTATTTCATTATATTTATACTTTTAGGGGTGAATCTACTTTAGGTGCCTGGATAAAAACCATTGTGGTTCGTTCAGCTTTGGCTATCCTAAAAAAGGAAAAAAAAGAGTTGTCTTTTGATATCAGCGAAGTAGATGAATCACCCACTAATCTGCATTTTTCACATGATATTGATTATCTGGAAAAAGCCATCCTTTCTCTGCCTTCAGGTTACAGAACTGTTTTTCTATTGATTGAAGTCGAAGGATATACTCATCAGGATGTAGCGGATTTGTTAGGTGTATCCGTTGGAACTTCAAAATCTCAATTATTTTACGCCAAAAAAAGATTAAGGGAGTTAATTTCTCCTAAAATTGAATAATTATGGAAGATTTCAATCAAATTAAACTGGATAATCAAAAATATTTACCTCCTAAGGATTTATGGAGTAAAATTGAATTTGATTTGGATTATCAGAATAACATAAAACCTTTACTTGATCAGCTTCCGGAACGAATGGCTCCTCCGCATATTTGGGGTGAAATTGAAAAAAATATCCCCTCTGCCAGAATGAGACTTATTAAAAAGAAATGGGTAGTTCAGACCGTCGCAGCTACAGTTCTTTTAGCTATAGGTTTTGGATTAGGTAGTTGGTTTAACAACAAACCATTGAATAATACCCCACAATTAGGTTATACGCAGGTTAATACCATTAGTTATATAGAAGAAGATCAGGAATCAATAAATGAGGTATTAGATGAATATGTTAAAAAATGTAAATATTATCCAAATGAAAATTCATGTTCTTTAGTGAATGATTTTACAGACTTAGTGTCTGCTAAAGCAGAATTGGAGAATATAATTAAAAGAATGGGTAATTCCGATAATATTATGCAGCAATTACGCAGAATTGAATTGGAAAAAACAAGGATTATCCGAAATATGGCACAACGAATTTAATATAGATTTATGATGAAGAGGGAAGTTAGATTTTTATTTGTAATGAGTCTTTTGACTACGTTTGGTTTTTGGTTAAATGCCCAAAGCAACGTTAAAATAGTGTCTAAAAGAATCGATAAATCTTTTCCTTATCAAGAGGCTTATAGCCTCAATATTGATGGTGAAAAGGCAGAGGTGAGTATCGAAACATGGGATAAACCTATTGTTCAGATACAAATGGAGATTACAGCAAAAAATTTAGATAGAGAATTGGCAACAAAAGACTTGGAAAAGATGAAATACATGATCCAAAGGGTCAAAAATAATCTGTATGTCAGGAACTATCTAATGGTTGAAGGTGATCAACCTACTTCTATTTTAAAAGTAGTGTATCTTATAAAAGTTCCTGCCGAATGTCCTGTTTATCTTAAAAATAATTACGGTATCGCTTCGCTTAAAAATTTAAATAGTCAGATAAAAATTAATAGCAGATTTAGTAAAGTTGGATTGGAAAATATTCATGGAAACATGATCATTGAATCTGTTTTTGGGGATTTACTCGGAACTGAATTGTGGGGAAACCTATCATTGAATGCCAGACGTACAGATATGTTTTTTCAGAAGTTATATGGAAATGTTGATATTAAAGCCGATTACGGACTGATTAAGTTATTATTGGATGACAAGTTGAAGTCTTTAACCCTCAATGCAAATAATTCTGAAGTATTTATATTGGGTGAAAACCCATTTCAAATGGGTATGGATATACAAGTTAAGAATGGTCATCTTGATTTTCCTTTGCATCCAAAATATAAGGTGAAGGAACAAAAGGAAATAGGACTTAGAACTTTATTCATTCCCTCTCCAAAAGATCAGATGACGCCTATTACTATTAGAATTAACTTAGGTGATTTGTTATTTATAAAAAAGAATTAATTATTTAAATGTATGACATCCATGTCTTTTATGGTTTTTCCAACAATAGAAAACCTGACTAAGGTACGCACCTGATGAAATCCTTCGCGGCCTGCGGCTCCTGGGTTCACATGTAAATGTCCCCAGGTTGGACATTTCATTACTTTTAGAATATGAGAGTGTCCACAAATAAAAAGGTCAGGTTTATTTTCAGCTATTAACTTTTTAGCCAACGGCGTATATTTTCCAGGATAGCCGCCTATGTGAAGAATGACAATTTTGAGGTCTTCTTTTTGTAGAATTTGGTATTCCGGATAGTTAACACGATATATTCCTCCATCAATATTCCCATATACGCTGGTAAAATTCTTGTCTTCATAAAACGTCATATTTTCAGGTAGCTTGCCCAAATCACCAGCATGCCATATTTCGTCACAATCAACAAAATGTTTCTTTATTTTTTCGTCCCAAAATCCATGTGTGTCACTTAAAAGTCCGACTCTAATCATTTGTATAACTTGTAGTTATAATTTTACTACTTTATTTCTTAGCATAAAATCTGCTAAAACCAACGCAGACATGCTTTCAACGATAGGCACAGCTCGTGGCACGACACAAGGATCGTGCCTACCTTTTCCTGTAATTATTTTAGATTGACCAAATTTATCGACAGAATCTTGTGCCGGAATAATGGTGGCAACGGGTTTGAAAGCGGCTCTAAAATAAATATCCATGCCATTAGATATACCTCCTTGTATTCCTCCTGAATAATTGGTTTTTGTAGCAATATTACCGTCATCATTAGCAAAAAATGAATCGTTATGCTCTGATCCTTTCATAGCAATGCCATCGAAACCGGAACCATATTCGAAACCTTTACAGGCGTTTATAGACAAAATAGCTTTTCCCAATTCAGCGTGAAGTTTATCAAATACAGGTTCACCAAGTCCAACGGGAACTCCAGTGATATTACATGTTACGGAACCACCAATGGTGTCGCCTTCTTTTCTTGTTTGTTTAATTAACTGAATCATTTCATCAGCTAATTTTGGGTCAGGACATCTTACATCGTTTGATTCAATAAGTCCATAATCAATATCACTGGGTGGATAAGGCATGCCGATAGACCCAACCTGGCTTACCCAGGCATTAATAGTTATGCCAAAATGATTTAAAAACAACTTAGCTACGGCGCCTGCGGCAACCCTTGCTGCTGTTTCCCGTGCAGAAGAACGACCGCCACCTCTATAATCTCTGTGTCCATATTTAACTTCAAAGGTGTAATCAGCATGAGACGGCCGGAATGAATCTTTTATATGACTATAATCTCCTGATTTTTGATCATCATTTGGAATGAGCATGGCAATAGGACTTCCAGTAGCTAAACCCTCAAAGACACCAGATAGAATTTGAACCTCGTCATTTTCTTTCCTTTGAGTAACAATAGCTGACTGTCCGGGTCTTCGTCTGCGTAACTCTGATTGAATAAAATCGATGTTTATACCAATCCCGGCAGGACAGCCATCGATAATTACCCCTATTCCTTTACCGTGTGATTCTCCAAAAGTGGTGATGGTAAATAATTTGCCAAAAATACTCCCTCCCATATATTTAACTTTCTTAAAGTGGATCTTTTTAAAAATTGAACGCAATATAACAAACTTATATACCCTGTTATTTGTTCCACACGGAAAGTTAAAGACAATTTTTATGACTTACGAACCAAGTGACTTTTTAGTTAGACTTGAATTTGATAAAATTATTGAATTAATCGCCAATAATTGTTTGGGCAATCTAGGCATTGAACAAGCTCACCTCATTGCGCCTGAGCTACATTTAGCATTAATTGAAAAGAGATTGAATGAGGTTTCGGAATTCATGAGGGGTATTCAACATGCAGACACAATAAACTTATCTAATTATGAGGATATAAGGGATGATTTAAAAATGTTAGCTATAGAGGACTATGTGCTTCCGGAAGAGGGATTTAAAAGAATTAGCAAACAATTATATTCTGTATCTACTGTTTATAGATATTTTACCGCTGAAAGAACGCTTGTTTATCCTAATTTATACAACATAATTAAGTCGTTAGATTTTGATTTCGCCATTGCGAAAGAAATTGATAAGGTTTTGGATTCTGATGGTAATATCAGGCCCGATGCCTCACCAGAACTGGGTAGAATAAGAAGATCTATGCAGTTTAAAATGAAAGAACTGGATAAAGTTTTTAGGCAGATTATACAAGATTACAGGGGAAAAGGATGGTTAACTGATAATTTAGAGGGATACAGAAACGGTAGGAGAGTCTTGAGTGTGCCTTCGGAACACAAAAGAAAAATCAGAGGTATTATTCACGACGAATCAGCGACAGGTAGAACTACATTTATTGAACCTGAAGGTGTCATAGATATTAACAATGATGTTTTTGATTTGGAACAAGAGGAAAGGAAGGAAATCTATAGGATTTTAAAGGCCCTAAGTGCTTTTTTGAGACCTTATGCCCCTGGTTTTAAAGTGTTTCAAGATGTTCTTATTCAATTTGATCTGATTCAGGCAAAATCCAGAGTCTCTCTGAAGTTAAAGGCAACCAAGCCTATCGTAAAGGATTTGCCGATGATAAAAATTTATAAAGGCAGGCATCCGTTATTGTTTTTAAAAAATGTAGTACTAGGTAAACCTACAGTTCCCTTTTCATTGACTTTGGGAGAAAAAAACAGGATTTTAGTTTTAAGTGGACCCAATGCCGGAGGTAAATCTATTACTATGAAATCATTGGGATTGTTACAACTCATGGTTCAGTCCGGACTTCCTGTTCCTGCAGATCCATTAAGTGAGTTTGGTATTTTCAATGAATTTTTTGCTGATATTGGAGACCAGCAATCTATTGAAGATGATTTAAGTACTTACAGTTCCCGTTTAATAAATATGAATTCCTTCATTCGTAAATCGGGAAGAAAATCATTGCTACTCATTGATGAATTTGGCTCCGGTACTGATCCTCAATTTGGTGGGGCCATTGCTGAAAGTATTTTAAGAGAATTAAATACGAAAGAAGTGGTTGGAGTTATTACCACTCACTATTCAAATCTAAAAATATTTGCCTATAATACGGAGGGTATTATAAATGGTTGTATGGCTTATGATATGGATAATCTTACGCCTACCTATCATTTTATTGAAGGTAAACCTGGTTCCTCTTATGCCTTCGAAATAGCGTTGAAAAGTGGCCTGCCCGATAATGTAATTACTTATGCACAATCGAGAACCAGGAAAAGTGAGAAGGAAGTAGATGAATTATTGGTTGATTTACAGAAGGAAAAACAAACAGTTAAGGAATCTTTAGTGGCTCTTAAAGAAAAGCAAGATCTACTTGATAAATTGGTTCGGGGATATGAATCGATGCAAAAGGATTACGAATTTCGTAGGAAAAGATTCAAACTTGAACAAAAACAGCAGGAATTACAGGATACTGGTTTAGTTAATAAGGAGGTTGAACGTTTAATTAAAGAGATTAAGGAAGAAAAAAACATCGAAAAAGCCAGAGAACTGGCTATCAGGTTGAGGGAGGAGAGAGCCAAAAAAGTATTGGAAGTTGAAGATTTGAAAGAAGAGTTATATTATGGTTCTAACGCGGAAGGAGCGTCAAATATCTTGAAAATTGGAGATTATGTTAGGCTTAGAAGTGGTGGAGCGGTAGGTCTTTTAACAGGCATTAATAAAGAAAAGGCGAATGTACTCATGGGTGATTTAACCCTTATTATTGATGTTAGGGATTTAGAAAAGGGCCCGGAACCTTTAGACAAAAAGTTAAAATCACTTCATTTTGATACGATTCAAAAGATAGCTGCTTTTGAAAATAAATTGGATATCAGGGGTATGAGAATGCAGGAGGCTTTGCAAGTGGTTGAATCATACATAGACTCAGCTCTTATGAACAGTTCTTCCCAAATAGAAATAATTCATGGTAAGGGCGATGGAATTTTACGCAAAGCAGTCAGGAAGAAGTTAAAAGAGTATAGAGTGGAAATGGAAATTAGCCATCCCGACCCTAAATTAGGAGGGGATGGCGTAACTTTAGTTGCCATAAAATGATTAGATCATATCGGTAACAGCGAAATGAAATGCTGATTCAATGGCAGCATTTTCGTCAGAATCTGAACCATGAACAGCATTTTCACCTAAACTCTTAGCATATCTTTTTCTAATGGTTCCTTCTTCTGCTTTGGAAGGATCAGTAGCACCAATTAGTGTTCTAAAATCAAGCACAGCGTTGTCTTTTTCAAGAATGGCGGCAACAATAGGGCCTGAAGACATAAAAGACACCAATTCACCATAAAAAGGTCTTTCTTTATGTACAGCATAAAATTCTCCCGCTTTTGCCTCAGATAACTGAGTCAATTTCAAGGCAACAATTTTATAACCAGCTTGCTCAATCATAGCTAAAATGTTTCCCGTGTTTCCCGCTGCTACTGCATCGGGTTTCACCATCGTAAAGGTGCGATTTCCAGTTGTCATTACTATTTTTTTAAATTGTAGATAAATGTGTTTAAATTGCGGCGAATTTACGCTTTTGTTTTATTATCAATATGGAAAATCTCAACCAACTTAAAAATTTGCTTTCTTCACCGAAAGATATTGTGATTTTTTCTCACAGGAATCCCGATGGTGACGCATTAGGATCAAGTTTGGGATTGGCACATTTTCTTTCGGCTCAACACCATTCGGTGAAAATTATTCTACCTTCCGAATACCCAAATTACCTGAATTGGATGGTTGGTGTTGAAGATATCGTAATTTATGATTTGGTGCCTGAACATGCTAAATTAGTTATTGAAAAGGCAGATATTTTCTTTTGTCTGGATTTCAACTCACTTGATAGAATAGATAAATGTGGTGATTTAATGATGAAGCAGACAGCGCCTAAAGTGGTTATAGATCATCATTTGTTTCCTGAAAACTTTGCAGATTTTATTTTATCAGATACAACAGCAAGTTCTACTTCTGAACTTATTTTTGATTTTATTCATCTGTTGGATCAATCAAAATATCTTGTGCCTGCCACGGCAGATGCTCTTTATGTTGGCATAGTATCGGATACCGGCTCTTTCCTTTACAATACTTCTTCTAAGGTTTTTAGAATTACAGCCACGCTGTTGGATCGGGGCGTGGATGATGTTAGTATTCAAAATAGGTTACATAATAATCTGGAAATTAAACAATTAAAAATTATTGGACATTGTTTAAACAAGCGGTTAGAGATTTTGGAAGAATATGCTACGGCATTGGTAACTATTACTAAAGAGGATTACGCAGAATTTGATATACAAAGAGGTGATACAGAAGGGATTGTTAATATGTTAATGCGTATTCAAAACATAAAAGTAGCGGTACTAATCACTGAACAACCTACGATAGTTAAGCTTTCAATGCGTTCCAAGGGAGATTTTTCAGTCCAGGAAATAGCCACAAAACATTTTAAAGGAGGTGGACATAAAAATGCTTCAGGTGCCGCTTCATTCATTGGTCTTAAATCGACCGTTAGAAAGTTTAAAGAGCTTCTTCCCCTCTATGCAGAACAATTATCTCAAAATTGAGATGGATTATAAAATACGCTAATTTTACATTACTTTTGGATTCCTATTTTAAATATTAACTTTTTAACTTAAATTAATGAGAATTTTATTCATCCTTTTGATCGCCGCTGTTACTCTAAACTCTTGTGGAAAAGGGAAAAGTGGAAAAACAAGTACTGGTATTAAATATGAACTTTTTCAGAATAAAAGTGGAAATAAAGTTCAACCCAACGATGTGCTTTACCTTCGTTATGCCATGTATGCTGATGATTCTTTAATGAATACCAATGCAAATGAACCGTATCCGGAAGTTGGTCTTTATCCTGACGTGAAAAAAGAACCAAAAAAACTCTCTCCTATTGAAGAATCATTCGGTCTGATGGAAGTGGGTGATAGTATAAGTATCTTTATACCTATTGATTCAATGGGTGCCCCAGGTATGCGTCCTCCAGGTTTCGAGAAAACTAAGTTTATAGTTTATAAAATTACCATTGAAAAGCGAATTCCTAATACTGATATTGAGAAAGCTACGAAAGAAGTTGCAGATAAAGTAAAGGGGCTTTTCGAAGATACAAAATCTGAAAAATTAGACTATTCTGTTACTCCTTCTGGTTTAAAATATAAAATTTTACAAGAAGGATCAGGGGAATTAATTCAACAAGGTAATAAAGTATCAACCAATTATTATGGCATATTAGCCGCTGATGGTTTTATGTTTGATAACTCTTTTCAAAGAGGACTTTTACCTTTTACCTTTGAAGCAATGACTGGTCAAGTTATACCAGGTTGGGATGAAAGCATGGGGCTGATGAAAAAGGGTACTAAAGCTATTTTATATATTCCAAGTGCACTAGCTTACGGAGAAGAAGGAGCGGGCACTGGCTCTATTCCTGCGAATGCTGATTTAATGTTTTATCTTGAAATTCTGGACGTTAAAAAATAACGTTTGTATTAATATTTGATTGTTAAACTTAAAAAAAGAACATCCAATGACTATCGAGCAACTGCGAGATTTGAGGGAAAGATTGTTGTCGCTAAGGAGGTATCTTTGACGTAGATAACAGAGTTTTACTACTAGAAGATAAAGAAAGTTTTTCAACCAGTCCTGATTTTTGGTCCGATTCGTCGAAAGCTGAATTGGTGATGAAAGAAATTAAAACCCACAAAAAATATTTGGGTGAATTCGAAAATATTAAATTATTAGTAGAAGACGCCGAGGTTTTATTTGATTTCCAAAAGGAAGGTGAAGCTACAGAAGATGAAGTTGAAGCTAAATACCAAGAGGCTATTTTAGCTTTCGAAGATTTAGAATTTCATAGAACGCTCAACAGACCCGAAGATGAACTTGGTGTTATTCTTGAAATTAATGCCGGTGCAGGTGGAACGGAAGCCTGTGATTGGGCAGAAATGATTTTTAGAATGTACGTCCGGTGGGCTGAAAGGTCAGGGTTTAAAGTTACCGCACTATCTGAGGTTCAAGGTGATGTAGCTGGTATCAAATCTGCGGAAATTGAGATTACCGGAGACTATGTTTATGGTATGCTCAAAGGTGAAAATGGAGTACACAGGTTAGTCCGGGTAAGTCCATATAATTCTCAAGGTAAAAGAATGACTTCTTTTTGTTCTGTTTTTGTTCACCCTAGCGTAGATGATACCATTGAAATTGAAATTAATCCCGCTGATTTAGATTGGGATACCTTCAGAGCCAGTGGTGCGGGTGGTCAACATGTAAATAAAACAGAATCGGCGGTAAGGGTAAGACATTTACCAACTGGTTTAGTGGCAGAATGTCAGCAGGAAAGATCTCAACACCAAAATAGAGAAAAAGCCATACAATTGCTTAAATCCAGAATCTATGAACTTGAACTACAAAAGCAGTTGGCTGAAAGAGCTAAAGTGGAATCTGGAAAAATGAAAAATGAGTGGGGTTCGCAAATTAGAAGTTATGTTTTAGATGATAGGCGAGTTAAAGACCATAGGTCTCAATACCAAACCTCTCAAACTGATGCAGTTCTTGACGGTGATTTACAACCATTTTTAAAAGCCTTTCTCATGATGGATGGTGTAAATCCAGATGATTCCGATAACTAATAATGAAGGTCAGTAATTTTTTTACTGACCTTTTTTTATCCTTTTTCACAGTATTTTTTCAAGTTTCTTCCAATTTGTATCGTATATGTTTATATTCGTTTGCTGTAACGCACAAAAATAGTCGACCATGGAAAAATGGATTAATAAATTATCTCAAGTAGTAGCTTTTTTTGGGAAAAGCGTTTCCTGGTTGAGTTTTGTGTTGGTAATTATTATATGTTTAGATGTCATATCCAGATATTTATTCAATTTTTCAGTGGCTTGGGTAGCAGAATTAGAATGGCATATATTTGGCCTTTTATTTTTATTTGGTTCTGCTTACGCCCTCAGCGAAGAAAAACATGTTAGAGTGGATTTGTTTTATCAGAATTTTTCTGAACGCGAAAAAGCACAGGTAAATGTTGTTGGAACCATTGTTTTTTTAATTCCCTGGTGTTTAACGTTAGGTTGGTTTTCGCTCAAATACGCATTAACCAGTTTTGCAATGAAAGAAACCTCACCTGATCCTGGTGGCTTGGGTGCTTTTTATTTCATAAAAATGGCCATACCCATTGCTTTTTTATTATTGTTTTTTCAAGGATTAATCATCATTTTTAACCAGTTCAAAATAGCTTTTAAAGGCAATTAACTGATTTTTTTATGGAAATTATAGCTATCATCTTATTTGTAAGTATTTTTATTTTAATCATGTACGGTTATCCTGTAGCACTTACTTTAGGAGGATTGTCTATTACTTACGCTTACTTTTTTTTAGATTCAGCTGCCTTTGGTGCACTTCCCCCTCGTATAATGGGTGTCGTTAGCAATTATGTATTATTGTCCGTTCCTTTATTTGTGTTTATGGGTATAATGTTGGAAAAAAGTGGACTTGCTGAAAGTTTATTGGAAACGGTGGCTATTCTATTTGGAAAAATGCATGGTGGATTAGCTTTTGCAGTTATCCTTGTAGGTACTTTATTAGCGGCTTCTACCGGTATTGTAGGTGCAACGGTGGTTACCATGGGTTTAATTAGTTTACCTACCATGTTAAAGAGAGGTTATAAGGCCGAAATTGCTACAGGTGTTATAGCTGCATCGGGTACTTTAGGTCAGATTATCCCTCCATCCGTTGTATTGGTTCTTCTTGGCAGCGTTCTCAATGTATCTGTTGGAAAACTATTTGCCTCTTCATTAATTCCTGGGTTAGTATTGGTAGCTTTTTATATCATTTTTGTTTTTGTTGTTTCTAAAATTAAGCCGGAATGGATGCCACCCATTCCTAAGGAAGAAATTGATAAATTTAGGGCAAATAATTTCTATGGAAAGGTATGGCGCGCGTTTGCTTTACCATTAATTCTTATTATTTCCGTGTTGGGTTCTATCTTCTTAGGTGTTGCTTCTCCTACGGAAGCAGCGGCGGTGGGTGCCATGGGAGCAACTATTCTGACCTTATTCGAAAGGAAATTGAATTTTAGCATTATTAAAAGTGTTTGTCTTGAAACCACCCACCTTACCTCTATGATATTTTTAATATTGTTAGGAGCAACTACTTTTTCCTTTGTTTTTCGGGAACTTGGAGGGGATGTTTTTTTAGTTCGCCTTATTCAAGAGGCTAATATGACGCCTATGGCTTTTCTGTTTTTGGTTATGTTGATTGTTTTTATAGCTGGATTCTTTATAGATTTTATAGAAATTATTTTTATTATTGTTCCTGTTGTAGCCCCAGTATTTCATAAAATGGGGGTAGATCTTATTTGGATTGGGGTATTACTAGGGCTTAATCTACAAACTTCATTTTTGACTCCTCCTTTTGGATTCTCTCTATTTTACCTTAAAGGAGTAGCGCCACCTTCAGTGACAACGGCTCAGATTTATAGAGGAATCATACCTTTCATACTTATCCAACTGCTGGTGTTAGGCATTTATATTTTTATGCCAAGCCTGTTAATTATTCCTTAATTCTTTTCAAATGCTGAACGAATCTTAATTCATATAGCTTCGAAAAAACTCCATTCGACATGTTTTAAGATAAATCCTCTTGTAGATTGTTGTAAAAAGCTTTTTCAGCGATATTAGAATATTTGTTTGCTTTCTCTTGAAAAGCGTAATAAGAAGCATATACTCTTTTAGTAAATGGATCTTTTTCGGCTAATTCATTGATAACTTCTTTAGTTAATTTTCTTAATTCAGTAATAACTTCTGGAGGAAATGTGCGTATTTCAATGCCTTTTTTCAAAAGTTCACCATAAGCTACTGCATTTTTTGCTTCCATTTGAGCGTGTAACCAAGTTCCGCTGTAGGACGATGCCGCTTTAATAATGGCTTTCAGGTCATCAGAAAGTTCTTCAAATTTTTCCTTGTTTAGAATAATTTCTAAATTGGTACCTGGTTCGTGCCAGCCTGGGGTATAATAATACTTAGCAATTTCGTCGAAACCCATTAAACTGTCATGAAATGGGGACAGCCATTCTGTAGCATCTATGATACCGCGTTCTAAACCTGTATATAATTCACCTCCTGCTAAAAGAATGGGTGAGCCTCCTGCTTTGGCTAAAACGGCTCCACCAAGACCAGGAATTCTCATTTTTAAACCTTTCAGGTCGGATATGGTATTTATTTCTTTGTTAAACCAGCCGCCCATTTGTACGCCAGTATTACCAGCAGGAAGTGGAATTAATCCAAAATTGGCATATAATTCTTGCCATAAAGCCAAACCATCTCCTGCATGAATCCATGAGGATACTTGCTGGGCATTCATACCAAAGGGTACGGTAGCAAAGAAAGATGCGGCAGGAGATTTCCCTGCCCAATAATAAGCAGAACCATGACCAATTTCTGCGGAACCATTTCTAACTGCGTCAAATATTTCTAATGAAGGTACCAATTCTCCACCTCCAAAGACCCTTATTTTAATACGTCCGCCTGACATCTCTTCTACCATACCGGCAAATAACTTACAAGCTTCGTCTAAAATGGGAAAATTCGGCG
The DNA here is from genome assembly GCA_947501115.1 of Haliscomenobacteraceae bacterium. Taxonomy (GTDB): domain Bacteria; phylum Bacteroidota; class Bacteroidia; order Chitinophagales; family Saprospiraceae; genus BJGN01. The sequence goes on along the minus strand of CANMVX010000028.1, from coordinate 4,143 downwards.
GCCAGGTAGTAACCATCTTCCAGGAATACGTTTTACTTGAAATTCCTGAACTATTGCCAGATGTTTTATTTCCTTTACCCATGACTGCTTTTATGCCTATAGGAAGCAATAAGGTAGCTGCTGCAACACTCTTGACAAAAGTTTTCCTTGAAATACTCATTTTTGAAGTAGTTATAGGTTCAGGTAATATTGAAAATCTTCCCTAAAATTAAAATTTATAAGGGAAAAGCGTACTTTTAAACGTCAAAAATATCTATTTATGAAATTATTATTATCATTATTTTCGATTTCAATTTGTTTTTCTGCATTTTCCCAGAAAATCGTGAAATTTTCAGGACTCCAGGAAGAGGTGGAGATAATGATAGATCCTTTCGGCGTCCCTCATATTTATGCAAAAAATGAAAATGATATGTTCTTTGCTCAAGGATTTCAAGCGGCATCGGATAGATTATTTCAATTTGAAATGTGGAGAAGGCAAGCAAGAGGGCTCTTATCGGATATACTTGGTGAAAGAGAATTACAAAAAGATATCGCCTCCCGACTTTTTACTTATAGGGGTGACCCAGTGGCTGAATTTAATCATTACCATCCAAATGGTTATAAAATATTACATTCCTTCGTAAATGGTGTTAATGCAGCGATTGATAATGCTCTTTTAACACCAGATTCGTTGCCTGTTGAGTTCAGGTTGTTAGGTATTAACCCCCAACATTTAAAACCAGAAGATATCATTTCAAGGCATCAGGGTCTGCTTGGTAACTTGACAGATGAATGGGAAACTGCTCTTGTCGTTCACCAAATTGGGGAAGATAAAACAAAGGAAATAAATTGGTATCATCCCAATAATCCTGACTTAAGATTGGATTCCTTAGTAAAGGAAATTCTTTCCTATTCTGATGTTATGGACCTCTATAAGGCATTTAAACGCCCGGTTAATTACCTTCCAGAAGATATCCTGGCTTTCTCAGATAGGAATTCAACAGAGAATTACATGGTGCTTTCTTCTCTAATGAATGATGAGCAAATTTCATTAAATGAAGAAAAGCAAGTGATTGGTAGTAATAATTGGGTGGTCTCTGGTGCATTATCCGAAAGTGGTTTTCCCCTATTAGCTAACGATCCTCATAGGGCTATGTCAGCTCCCTCGCTTAGATATATTACGCATCTGGTTTCTCCCGGCTGGAATGTCATAGGTGGGGGTGAACCTACTATTCCAGGTATTTCTATTGGTCATAATGAATATGGCGCATGGGGACTCACCATTCATGCTACCGACGCTGAAGATATGTACGTTTATGAACTTAATCCTTCCAATGTACTTCAGTATAAATATCAAGGGAAATGGCTTGATTTTCTTGAAATAAAAGACTCCATTTCTGTCAAAGGAAAGGGCATGCATTATTTTTCTTTGTTTTATAGTGTTCATGGCCCTGTACTTAAAATGATAAGTGAAAAAAATATCGCTGTGGCTGTGCGATGTGCCTGGTTAGAAAAAGGGGGCGCTCCCTATCTGGCTAGTCTCAGAATGAATCAGGCAAAAAATTGGGATGAATTTAAGTTGGCATGCACTTATTCTCATATTCCAGGCGAAAACATGATTTGGGCCGACCGGTTAGGGAATATAGGTTGGCAAACTGTAGGCATTGCTCCTATTCGAAATAATAGTAGTGGCATGGTTCCTGTCATTGGAGATGGAAGTAGAGATTGGGATGGATTTATACCCATTTCTGAAAGGCTTTCAAGTTACAATCCTTCACAAAATTATGTCGTCACAGCTAATGAAAATGTGGTGCCTCTCGATTTCAAATACCCCAATACTGTGGGTTTTTCATGGTCGGATCCTTATAGAGGTTTGCGAATAAAGGAATATTTGGGTAGTGGAAAGAAATTATCTGTGCAGGATTTTATGATGCTTCAAACAGATTATCTGTCTCTACCTGCAAGGCAATTGGTACCTTTTATTTCTAGCATTCCTGCCTTCAAAAAGTATGAAAAATTTATCGGCTTCTTTAGTGATTGGGATTATAAATTGACACCCAATTCTATCGCTGCCACCATATATGATTCCTGGGAAAGAGTTATTATATCGGAGTATAAAATACAATTTGTTCCAGAAAAGATTATGTCTTTGGTTAACCCTCAACTTAAAATGATAATAGATAACCTTCTATTTCCTGACGCAAAATTTGGTTCCCAACCTGTTCAAGGCAGGAATGATTTCTTATTTAAAACATTTGAAAAGGCTATTCAAAACGTGGAACTAAAATTGGGTAAAGAGGTGAATTTGTGGCAATACGGGCAGTTAAATAATAAACATATTTTGTTAAAACACCCATTAAGCGCTGTTGTTAATCAAAATATTCGGTCAATACTGGAGGTAGGACCTGCTCCGAGAGGTGGAAATGGATTTACAGCCAATGTAACGGGAAGGGGTGATAATCAAACACATGGTGCCAGCTTCAGATTTATTTCGGACTTACAAAACTGGGATTTTTGTTTGGCGACCAATACACCTGGACAATCTGGTAATCCAAATAGTCCATTTTATAGAAATTTATTTCCCATTTGGATAAACAATCAGTATTTTCCACTGTATTTCTCTAAGGTTAAAATTTCTTCAGTAAGTCAGATTCACAAGCATTTTTTTCCTAATTAAGTTTTTATTTAACCCCTAAAATAATGAAAAAACACTTGAAAAACTCAATTTTTTTTCCAATCATTTTTCTATTTCTTTCGTCCCAGTTCCTTTTTGGTCAATTAGATAATCGATTATTTGATATTGCCAAAGCGCCAAATCCAAAGGCTATTGAAAATAGTATTCGAACCCTGGCTAATTTTGGAACAAGAAGCACTTTATCGGATACCGTATCTAACACAAGAGGAATTGGTGCGGCAAGACGCTGGATTCATAAAGAATTTCAAAAAATTAGTTCTTCTTGTAATCAGTGCCTGGAAGTTTCCTACATGAACGAAGTATTTAAAGCTGGCTTTAATCCTAGAATAAAGGAGGATATTAATATTTCTAATGTATTAGCTATTCAAAGAGGTTCGGTTTATCCAAACAGATATGTAATAATGACAGCCGATATCGATTCGCGGGTCACGGATGTTTTAGATGCTCAAAAGGATAATCCTGGTGCTAATGATAATGCCAGTGGCATGGCCGGAGTATTGGAAGCCGCTGCTGTTTTATCAAAATATCGTTTTCCAACAAGCATTATTTATATTGGATTATCAGGAGAAGAGCAAGGTCTGTTAGGCGGTACTACAGTAGCAAAATTTGCTAAAACGAATCAATGGGATATAATAGCTGTCCTTAATAATGATATGATTGGCAATATTGAAGGTGTCGATGGTATCATCGATAATACCACCTTCAGGATTTTTTCGGAACCGGTTTCTATTCTTGAGACTGAAAGAGAAAGAGCATGGCACAGAGTATATGGTGGAGAGATAGATGGCCCTTCCAGGCAAATTGCCAGATATATTGATAAATTGACCGATCTTTATTGTACCAATTTAGATGCAAAGATGATTTACAGATTGGATAGATTCGGCAGGGGAGGACATCATAAACCATTTAATGATGAGGGCTTTCCAGGGGTAAGAATTATGGAGACTCATGAAAATTATTACAGGCAGCATGAAGATATTAGAATTGAAAATGGAATTAAATATGGAGATGTCATTGAAGGGGTTAATTTTGATTATGCTGCTAAATTAACCGGCGTTAATGCCATAACGCTTGCTGCTTTAGCCTGGGCGCCACCACCGCCAGAAGATGTTCAGATTGGTGGTATTGTTCAACCGTCAACCCGTTTTAAATGGAAACCTTCCACTTTTGAAGGTCTGGCTGGTCATAAAATTTATTGGAGAGAAACTACTTCTGCACAATGGCAATATTCAAAGTTTGTTCCAAAAGGTTTGACTGAATTTACCCTGGATAAAATTATTATTGATAATTTTTTATTTGGCATCGCTTCCGTTGGTCTCGATGGAAATGAAAGCGTCATAGTTTATCCTACTACTTTAATCTCATCTCGTCGTTAACTAAAAAAAAATTAAATGAAAAATGTTATCGTTTTGTTTTTCTTGTTTTGTTCCTTTAGCGGACTGCATTCTCAAAAAGAATGGATGAACCTG
>CANMVX010000027.1 GCA_947501115.1 Haliscomenobacteraceae bacterium | reverse complement strand
TCAGGGAAATACCTTTATTACCAATGGATTTATTTCCAGGGTTTATTAAACAAAAGAAGAAAGATTCGTTTTTAATAAAAAAATAACCAATGATGAAAAAAGTATTTATACTATTCGCCCTTACTATGTTGAGCTTGAAAGGCATCGCTCAAGAAAAACTTGATTATCCCCGAACATGGGTTTTCATGGTCGGTGTCTTAGAATGGGCAGATGGTAAAACCTTTGCTCCGTTCGAAAAAGAAGGTAGGGTGGACGCCAAAATAATGAATTTCTTTGAAAAGCAAGGCGTTCCCGCCAACCAAATGCTTTATATAAAAGATGAAGGTGCTACCACAAAAGCGGTCAGGGAGGGATTTGTAACTTTTTTGAAAAAAGCTAAGAAAGGCGATATGCTGTTTTTTTATTATTGCGGGCATGGTTATAAAAACGATGATGGAAAGGTCTGTTTTGCCAATTATAAAGGGGCAGATTGGACAGCCGAGGAAATTGTAAAGACCGTAAACGAAAATTTTGCTGGAAATACCGCATTGTTTACCGCCGATTGCTGTAATTCAGGTGGCCTGGCAAAAGAAGTCCAGAAATACAAGACCCGAAATTATGCCGCCCTAAATTCGGTTGTGCCGACGGATGTTTCGACGGCAAATTGGACATTTTCAAATGCGCTGTTATACGCACTCAGAGGTAGAAATTTTGTCGATACCAATAATAATGGAATGATTCAGCTAGGAGAACTATCTGAGTATATTGATACCGAAATGGCTGTTGTGGAAGGACAAAAAGCATCCTATTTTGTGCCGGCGAGTATGAAAAACTGGACTTTGAGTAGCGGAGTGAAAGCCAAGAGCAATACTAGAATCGGAGAGCGGGTGATGGTAGATTATGACGGAACAAAATGGCTCGGATTTATAGAAGGGGTAGAAGCCAATAAAAAGGTAAAAGTGAGATTTTACAGTTATACCAACAACGAAGTTGATATTGTGGAGCCTTCGAGAGTGAAACCCTTTAGATGTTCCGGCGATTTTCCTGTTGGAACATCTGTAAAAGTGTATAGCACAAGTTACAAAACATGGTATCCCGCAGTGGTTTTAAAGAAGTTTTCGTGTATGCATTATATACACTATTCAGAATATGGCAGCGAATGGGACGAATGGGTATCGCCTGCCAATATTAAAAAATGATACGGCATAGATAAGAATTAAAGTTGGGTAGATAATCCGGTCGCGAAAGGTTCTTCGTGGTTGTTGATTTACTTTAAGCAGATTTTCTCGTCATTGCCACGCTTTTTCTATTTCGTTTCCAAATTCTTTTGGAAATGAAATAGGATTTCACCAAAATGGACGAAGAACCCAATTTCGCCGGAATACACATAATGTCCATCAAAGATTGAGGAGGTGCTTATTTTTGGGAATATTTCCTGAAAATCCTGATTCAAACCAAGTTTCACGAAAAATGGTTCATAACAGCCAATTCTTCTAAGCTTAATAGACAATAATTATCCATTCTTATAGGTCTCACTAATTAATGCTCAATTAATTCATATTCATTTATCAACAAATCTGTAGGGATATGTAAGTTTTTACTTAGTTTTCTAATCATTTCCAGCGTAAGTCTTCTTTTTTTATTCAGTACTTCAGAAACTTTGCTTTTGCTACCTATAATTTCAACGAGATCTTTATTTCTTAATGAATTTTCCTGCATTTTATATTTTATGACTTCAATGGGATCAGGATTTATGTAAGCGGGTTCATTTTCCTGTTCATATTTATGAATTAACATTACTAAAAGTTCAGCCTCATCATAATGTTCATCCCCTTTCTTACAATCAAATATTTCTTCCAGTCTACTTAGAGCAGACTGATACGCTTCCTCAGTTCTTATGATTTTCCAGGCCATTTTTAGGTTGATTTAAATAGTTAATGCGTCGATTTTATCATATTGTAAGTGGGTACCAATAAATCTTATCCACACCGCTTGTAAATCAAAATTGATTTTAACTATTAAGCGATATTGATTTCCTTTTATTTTAAAAACATATCGAGCCGCTCCGATCGATCTGCTGAAGGGAAAATTATCCAAAATATCATTAGAATGATTATAGCGCCCTGTTTCCATTACTTTATACCAGCTAAGTAGTTGATTTTCTGTGTCAGGAAACTGAATCCAATATTCTCGTAATGCCCTTTTAGAAATTATTCGGATTCATTAAAGATAAATTAAAGTTCTTAAAAAGGGAACTTTTTATTGATTATTAGTTAATCCTATACATCCTGAAAAGCTTCGAAATGAAAGCACCGATGAATAATAATTTTCCCACAAAAACCAACGACTATTCCTATCAAAACACCATATAGAATTGCCAAATAAATAACAATTGGAAGCAAGCATTGAAAAAGAAATGGAGGTATAAACAAATTAAAAGCGATGTTGGCTTGAGTAATAATAAATTAAATTTTGGATCTCTGGTTTCAGTGATTGAACAAACGCATCAGCATTTTCAGCAACAAGCTGTTAATGCGCTAAATGTGTCCTTGACTGTTCGCAATTGGTTGGTGGGATATTACATCGTAACATTTGAGCAAAAAGGAGAAGATCGTGCGGCCTATGGGAGCAAATTATTATCTAATTTGGCGGAAAGTTCAAAAAATATCAAAGGATTTGATGAACGTTCCTTTAGAAACTTCAGGATGTTTTATAAGTTGTATCCGTACTTGCAAACATACATTGCAAAAAATTTATCGGCAATGCCAATTGGGGGGTCGCTGACCACCGAATCTAAATCTTTAGATTTTTTAGTGCTTGCTGAAAAAATTATAAGCCAGCTTTCATATACACACATTGAACAATTATTACCTATTCAAGACCCTCTCAAACGGGCTTTTTATGAAGTAGAATGCATAAAAGGAATTTGTAGTGTTCGCGAATTGAAGCGCCAAATCAACAGCCTCTATTTTGAACGCTGTGGGATGAATAACGTTAAGGATATGCAACTTGTTGATTTTTCTGAAATGTCAATGCTATCAAATAACGACTTTTAAGCCTTAATAAATTCGCCCATCTATAACGCATCCACTTAAAGTAAAAATAGTCATTTTTTTAGCTTTTAATTTTTTCTTTTCCACTGAATCGACCTAAAGGATAATCCTTGAGAAAATTACTAGAAGTAATGACAAATAAATATCTTTGATTAAAAGGCATTAAATTATGATTCATAAATTAATATTAAAAAACTTTAAACGCATCAAAGAAGAAACATTTGATTTTAATCAATTTGATTTAATTGTTGGTGCAAACAATAGCGGTAAAAGTACGGCATTACAAGCTATGGCCATTTGGCAATATTGTGTAGATCAATTTAATTTATCTAAAAGAAAAGGAAGTAGAGGTATTCAAGTGGTTTTGCCTAATTTTACTGCATTACCATTACCAGAGTTTAATTTACTTTGGACAGATAGAACAGATAGAGAATATTTAGAAAATCCCACTAAGAAAGGGGCAAAGACACAAAATTACATATATATAGAAATTGATTTATATTGGAAAGATAATCAGAATAAGGAACATAACTTTTGTGTTCAGATGAGATATCAATCTCCACAGGCAGTTTTTGCTATTCCAAAAGGGGATTGGAAAAATTTTGCTGAAAAAATCGCTCTTTCAAGTTTTCCTAAAATAGTTTATGTTCCGCCTTTCTCTGGTTTAGAACCCCATGAAAAATGGATGGACGATGGCAATGTAAAACAACAAATAGGTAAAGCACAACCAGGTTCTGTACTCAGAAATCTATTGTATAGAGTAATAGATAGAGAAAATACAAAACCTAAAGAAAATAAGGATTGGCAAGAAATTATAGAAAAAATAAATGATTGGTTTGGCGTTGAGTTACAAGTTCCTGATTATGAAAAAGGTATTAGTACTGAAATTGTATCTGAATACAAAGTAGGTAAAAAAAGTTTTGATATAATTTCAGGAGGTAGTGGTTTTCATCAAATACTTACATTGTTAGCTTTTGTTTACGGTTATTCCGAAGTAAGTACCATTTTATTTGATGAACCCGACGCTCATTTACACGTGAATTTACAAAGACAAATGGTAAATTACTTTAAGTTGAAAACAAATAAACAATGTATAATAGCTACACACTCAGAAGAATTTATAAAAGGAGTTGAAATTAGCTCCATTCTATCCATTTTATCTGGAAAACCGAAAAGAGTTCAAACCAATAATGAAGTTTTACATGCTTTGAGTGAAATAGATAATTTTGATGTTGTAAGAACGGAGCAAAGTCCTTTTATACTTTATGTGGAAGGCGAAGATGACGAGCGTTTGTTATCTATTTGGGCTGAAAAACTAGGAAAATCAGATGTGTATCAAAAATTTTATCCATTTATATTAGGAGGTTCCACTAAAAAAGAAATGCAAGAAAAAGCGGACAGGCATTATAGAGCGTTAAAACAAATTGTACCAAATTTAAAAAGAGCCATTTTATTAGATTATGATTCTGATGATGTAGCTATTCTTCCCGGATCAAACAATAAGGTACTCAATGAATGGAAAAGAAAGAATATTGATAATTATTTATTGATACCTGATGTTTGGAGAAAAGCAGTTTCTACCAGTTTAAATGAGCGTCAGGATAGTTTATTTTTTGAACCTTATAGATCAATTATTGATGAATTTTTTATGAACGAAAACTTACAATTACCTCCAAATTCAAGTTGGAAAAATGTAAACGCAAGTATTTTTAAGGTTTTAGATGGTAAAAAATTATTATTCGAAAATAAAGATTGCTTATTTGAAAAAATAAAAGGACACGCTAAAAATAGTTTAAAAATCAATAGAACCATTTTGGCGCAAAATATGGATTTTGAGGAAATACATACTGATATTAATCAATTTTTTGATAATTTAGCATACATAGTAAATGAATAGCATTGCAAATAAAATTAAATAACCAAAGATGAAAAAAGTATTTATACTATTCGCCCTTACTATGTTGAGTCTGAAGGGAATCTCTCAGGTAAAACTCGATTACGCCCGAACATGGGTTTTTATGGTCGGTGTCTTAGAATGGGCAGATGGTAAAACCTTTGCTCCGTTCGAAAAAGAAGGTAGAGTGGGTGCTAAAATAATGAATTTCTTTGAAAAGCAAGGCGTTCCCGCCAACCAGATGCTTTTTATAAAAGATGAAGGTGCTACCACAAATACGGTCAGGGAGGCATTTGTGACTTTTTTAAAAAAAGCTAAGAAAGACGATATGCTATTTTTTTATTATTGCGGGCATGGGTATAAAAATACTGCCGGAAAGGTATGTTTTGCTAATTATAAAGGGGCAGATTGGACAACGGAGGAAATTGTTAAGACCGTAAACGAAAATTTTGCTGTAAATACCGCATTGTTTACGGCCGATTGCTGTAATTCGGGTGGCCTGGCAAAAGAAGTCCAGAAATACAAAACTCGAAATTATGCCGCCCTAAATTCAGTTGTGCCGACAGATGTTTCGACGGGAAACTGGACCTTTTCAAATGCCTTGTTATATGCACTCAATGGTAAAAGTTATGTTGATACCGATAATAATGGAATGATTCAGCTCGGAGAACTATCTGAGTATATTGATACCGAAATGGCTGTTGTGGAAGGACAAAAAGCATCCTATTTTGTGCCTGCGAGCATGAAAAACTGGACTTTGAGTAGCGGAGTAAAAGCCAAGAGCCATGTCAGCGTCGGTGAGCGAGTGATGGTAGATTATGACGGAACAAAATGGCTCGGATTTATAGAAGGGGTAGAAGCCAATAAAAAGGTAAAAGTGAGATTTTATAGCTATACCAACAACGAAGTTGATATTGTGGAGCCTTCGAGAGTGAAACCCTTTAGATGTTCCATCGATTTTCCTGTTGGAACATCGGTAAAAGTGTATAGCACAAGTTACAAAGCATGGTATCCCGCCGTGGTTTTAAAGAAGTTATCGTACATGCATTATTTACATTATTCAGAATATGGCAGCGAATGGGACGAATAGGTGGCGCCTGCCAATATTAAAAAATGATATAGCTTTTAATAAGTATAAATAGTTGACTATATATTCCTTTATCAATTGGGTTATTCTGGATGTTCCCATATCACTGGAATATGGATTCGGAACTGAATAATGATAATCATTTTTTGTCTTCAAGTAGGTCGGGTTGCGTCACTTCAGAGTTTGATAGAAAGTTCAAGGTGTCCTCCAAGTCCAATTTCTACAATTTTTTGTAATGTTGAAATACGAACTTCTTTTATGTTATTCTCTATTTTTGAAATATAACCTTTGTTTGTTCCGCATTTTTCAGCAAGTTCTTCTTGAGTCAATCCTTTTTCAAGCCGTGCTTGTTGAAGGAGAAAACCAAGTTTAAAGGATTCAAAACCTTCCTCAAACTTATCACGTTTTATAGTCCCTTTCTTACCATATTGTTCATCAACAAATTGGTCAAGTGTCTTCAAATTATTTTTCTTGCTCATATTCCTTTTTAATTTTTAAAGCAGAAAATACGAAAAATATCGTTACTCTGTTGAACGCTGATTAAATGAAGCTTCGTGAAACTTAGTAAGTTCATTATTATCATGCAATTTTAAGCTCTGAAGTCCCCAATTTCTTTCGGCACTAAAAGTTTAGGCTGGATATTCCGGGTAAAATTGAGACACTACTTTTAATAAATTAAGAATTATTACTGTTTTAGCTGTGATAAGCATAAGTATTTCAAAGAAATATACATTTTCTGTATCCTTTTTTCAAATCACTTGAGTCGGTAAAATTTGCTAAATCTACCAGGGGCCATTTTGTTTTACCTGATAAAATCGTTTACCATCAAATCGATAGAGTCCTTGCCCTGTACCCCACCACATTCTTCCCGATATATCTTGAAACATACTTTGAACGCAACAGTTTAGACCGTCTTCTGGTGTAAATACGGTAAATGCATCTGGATTTGGTAAGGGAATGGAAGGGTCAAATCTTGTGGTACTGCCTCTGGCTGTAACCCATATTATACCCGAACGTTCGATAATTATGCCCCAAAATTCAGTTCCACCTAAGCCGTCTTTGGCTGTGTATTCTGTTAAAGTCTTTCCATCATATTTGCAAATGCCGGTTTTCATCGTAAACCACATATTGCCATCGTTATCTTGTGCTATACCTCCTGCATAGTTAGCGCTTAATTCTTCCTTTTCTGCCATATTGATAATTGTTTTTCCATCATAGCGAAAAACACCTTGATTGGCGGTCGCAAACCAAATGTTGCCACTTTTGTCTTCCATGATGTCAGCAATATTGATAGGGGGAAGTTGGTGGAATAATGAAAAACTTTGACCGCCTTTGCTATCGGCAGTTGGGTCATACCGGTAAACACCTCCATGTGTACCTACCCAAATAGTGCCAGATTTGTCAACAAGAATCCCCTTTCGACTTATATCAATATGGTTCAGTCCATCTTTTTGATTAAAATTTTTAAATGTATTTCCGTCATATCTATAAACGCCTTGGTCCGTCCCAATCCATATATTTCCCATTTTATCTTCATTTATAGCAAATACACTATTGGAAATAAATCCCTCTGGAGTAGAAAAATAGGTCAGTGTTTTCACATTATATCTTACTACACCTTCAAATGTGCCAAACCATAAATTTCCTTTCGAATCCTGAAAGATACTTCGGATATATTGACTGACCAAGGTAGTATCAAAATCGGGATCCATACCTATTGCCTTAAAATTTCTTATCACCTTGGGAATTGGATTGGAAGTATTTAGTTCTTTCCCAGGGTGTGCTTTTTCTTGTCCGTTGCAGCAGGTAAGAATTGTCAAAAAGCTAAAAAGTAATATTTTGTTCATCGTCATTATTAATTATCTCATTAGAAGCACTTCTGTCAACATATTGCCAAACCGATATTGGCCGTTCGTTGTTTTTCTACGATTTATATTCGTTCATTTTGTCAATTAACAATTTGTGTAAATCGTCAAAGTTTGTCTGTAAAGCATTTGAAGTAATACTTATTGGCGTACCATAAGTTTTATAATTCATTTTCATTGCATTTCTTTTCAGCGGATTTGTTACTTTCTTCAAATAGTCTTCGGGATTTCTAACTATAAGCATCAAGAATTTTTGGCTCATAACTTTGGATATTTTAATTTCTTGAATGTCTGCCCAAGGAATTAGTCCCCCAGAAACACCACTTGAATTATCAATTATTCCTTGTTTGTTTATTGTTAATCCAGGCTTTTTGTCTGAAAACTTACGAAATATTGTTACTGCTGCTAGTCCAAAAAATATCACAGAAGAAATTCCAGCAATAAAAATTAGTGTTGGGTCTCCAAATAACCAGTGATTTCTCTGTGGTGGGCATGTTAAAAACCATATTCCAAGTCCAACAAATAATAGTGAACCTAAAAAAGTCAGTATTATTTTAGGTTTACTTAATGGAATTTCAATTTGTTCTTCTTTTGTCATTTTGTTTTTTTTATGCGGTGCCTTTTTAAAATGACGGCCTACTTTCTTAAAGCCTAAACATACTTTAAGCAATCTACCCAATTTTGGTCGTAGATACTAAGTTTTATTTCGCAATATGCTCTAAGATAAATTATAATTTAGTATAAAATCATCAAAAACGCTGTTTAGTCAATCCCTAAGGCAACGGACGGAGGCGCCGGCAGACTTGTAGTTGATATACCTGCTTACGTTACTATTATTTAGAATCATGTTGCGGTAACAGCCGTAGTTGTTGCCATCCTCTGATGAACTCCAAAAGAAAGCATTGCTTCTGATCCCGTAAAAACTACCATCACTATTTCGCGAGCCAGCTGGTAGGACAGTGAGACCACTGGAGTTGTCGGCACCTGTATTTGGAGCATTCCAAAGCGTTGTTCCTGATTGTTTCATTTTTCCACCTGCTACGTCTCCACCAAGGAAATTTGTTAAGATGGTCCATTCTCCATCTGTCGGAACATGCCAACCTATGGGGCAGATATTCTTTAAGTTGTTACTACCAATGGTTGCTATTCCTTTTACAGCATACCAGTTATATAAAAAGCCATAGATTGTGGCGTTTGTTCCCGTACTTATTTCATTGGCATAAATGCTGTAGGATCCATTGGTAAGGGCTTGCCATTTGGCAGAAATGCCATTAATACTACCCGTGGCCTCTAATGGTATCAAGCTGTTATCATTATACTTAGTAACCTTTAAATTTTCCTTTGTCCAGCATTGCGTACCAATCTGAACCGTATTGTAACTATTTCCGTCAATATCTTTAACAGTTGGAGTTCCAATACATGGGGTATTCATGGTTAATCCAGCGGTAGTTGTAAAACTTATTTCATTCCCGTATCCAGTGCCAACACTGTTCGTCGCAAATGCCCGACCATAATAGGTGGTATTTGAGGTTAATCCACTTAGAGAAGCAGAAAATGTACCCAAACCAGTTCCATTATTAGTTTTTGTACTTAATGAAATGGTTGGATTGGGAAATGTTGACCAAACCACACCTCTGGAAGTAATTGGTGCTCCTCCATCAGAGGTGACATTTCCACCACTTGCTGCGGTATTGGACGTAATATTCGAAGAATTGGTAGTATTAATCGTCGGATAAGTTGAAACCCATATTGGTTTACCCTCTTTATCTGCCGTTAATATTTGACCAGGTAAACCAGGAGTAGGTGTAACAAGGTTATTTGACGTGTTGGAATGGATTGCATACGGAACACTTACCAATTGGGTAGTCCCAATAATAGAAAAATTGGCACCTCCAGTAGGATCTGTTTCGGTTTTCAGAAAAAAACTACCTCCTCCCCAGTTTATATCTGAAATCTTTCCTGTGGCACTCGTTCCTCCTCCAATCAAAAGGCTTACCAAGCCATTGACATTAGTTTGTATCCTGTGAGTTTCAGCATATACGGCAGCTCCTGTGACAGAACCTTGAAGAATGGAAATTTTAATACTTACCATTTTCTCGGCTACCAGATTTCCACTCCCATCCCATATTACTGCCTGATAACTTATCAGATTGGGCGCTTGAGCAAGGATTAAGCTGAAAGATGAAAGAATAAAAAATCCAAGTATTCCTATCTTTTTCATTGTCTAAATTTTAACTTCCCTTTCAACATGATTTGTAAAATTTAACAGGAGCATTTTCAAGATTTAATTCTTTTTTCCTGGTAGTTTTGGTAACGGACAAACCACCAAAATTAGTACATCTTAGGGTATGAGCTCTTCTAATGGGATTAAATGGGCATAATTTGAAAGGGCCATATTTGCAGAAGAAACGGCGTTTGATGCTGCCATAACATTTTTTCCTAAACAGGTTGCTTCAACCCGGTTGCCTTTTGGATCACATATTAAACCAAGCGAATTTTGTAAAGCTAGAGCAGCTATTGCCATTCCTCCTGCTGAACCTGTTTCAGACATACAATCTCCTACTTTTGCTTCAAAAGAGGTGTTTTTTGTGATAAAAACGCCTATTAATCCTTCCGTAAACTTTCTTCCAATACCCAATGCTGAAGCACAATGATAACTGGAAGGACCACGCATTACGGATCCAATGACATCATTGAAAATACCAGGAATGGAATTCATTTTTTAATTTTAGTGTATTCATTACATGTAAACAAATTAGCTTTTTATCTAAGATAATCATAGCGAATTTGAATTTCAATTTTCAAAATTTTAAAGTTTTATATTTTCATCTGGCCATTGTTAGCGTTATCATCTGTTAGGTTTACAACCTTTAGTATTTACTCATCTTACATTTGATTTAAATCAAATGCATATTCATAACTGATGACACTCTTGTTCTTTTCATTTTTCTTCCAGGCTTCTTCCAAATGACTTAATTCAATCATTTCATTTGTACTTGTTGGTTTGAATACGGTGGCTACCTTTTCTAAAACTTTTAATTCATTTTCTGAAAACAATTCTGCCCTAAAAGGCCTATTTTTTTTTGCCTTGAATTGTTCGCCAATGTAACCTTGAGGAAATTCTGTGGTGAAAATATCAATTTCATCTTTGTTGGCTAAATACTCAAAGATACTTTGAAAATTAATAGGTACGGGGCCCATTTCAATAGCTTTGTAACGCATTCCGCTAATTGAAAAACAACTTTGCTTAAACATTAAAAAATCGGCATAAAACAACAGTTTATTCATCTTTGTCTTGAAAGGTGATAATTTATCTGAAAAATAAACGACCATTTCGGTGATTTTTTCAAAGTTTGGATTTCTATACCCCGAATATATATCGGCCAAATGATTGCCAAGTAAATATTCTTTGAAATTTATATTGAAAATGTTCCTTTTCTTTTCTCCTGCAAGAAATATTGCTTTCTGAATGTATTTAACTCTGGCTTTTTCATCCAATGTGCCACACAATACTGTCATTTCCATGAAATTTTGCGGGTCATCCACCATTTGTATTAGCTTGGCATTAGCTACACTAGGAATTTCGCCTGCTTCATATTGGCGATAACTGTTTACTCCAAAGCCTAAAATTTCCGACATCTTGGATGCTGACAAACCATATTTACTGCGAATATTATTAATTTCGTCGGGGAAAGGAATATTGAATTTATCCCGGTATTGATTATATACCTGATTCATATTCAATTCATCTAATGCCGCTGAGGTAAATTGTTCACGGCTATCCTCGCATTGGTAATAATGAAAAACAATGTCAAATGTTTCCTTTCTGAAAATCATTGACCTTTGTTCCTTGGTCAATTTCATTTCCAGACCTGTGATTGGACTTTTCATATTCAATTATTTAAAAGGATAATTCATTTTGTGTTGTGCCAAATGAAAAGAGATGCAGATAACACTGCTACCAATTGGTCCCATCGTGATTTTGATATATACTTCCCTTTTCTTTATTGTTTTGCCAAACACCCACATATCAGCACCTCCATATATTTTTTCTTCGACGGGACCTTCACTGTAATCTTTTAAAAAAGAGGCTACTTCCGTTTTTGAAATCATTTATTGGATTAGAAATACAAAGGTAGAACTGTTTATTTTAAAAAACAACTATAAAGTTGTTAAATAAATAATTATTTTATTTTTCACAATTTTAAAGTTTTATTTTATATTTTTAAATGCTGCCAATTCTCCCTCTAACTCATTTTCAGAATACATAGCTTCAACGTTTATGTTTATTGGCATTTTGAACAAACGCCCTGCATAACGTAATAAGTTTCTTTGACTTTAAATCCGGCAGGATGAATTATTTTGGGAAATTCAACGCCATTCAAACAAATGGTTTTTGTACATTTTTCACAATGAAAATGAGCATGATTATGTTTGTGATTTTCCTTGTCACATAAGTCCACACACAAGGCAAATCTTAATTTGTCTGTACCGTCAATGGCTCTGTGAATCAATCCATTGTCTTCAAAACTACGGAGCGTCCTATATAAGGTGATTCTATCAATCTGACCTATATTTTCCTCAATATCGCTTTGGGAAAGGGCCTGCTCTTTCTTTAAAAATACAGATAAAACTTCCTTTCTGACTTGGGTTAGCCTCAAATCATGATGTTTTAACAAGGTGACAACGTCATTTTCCAATTCAAAATCAGTCCTCATTTTCTTTCTATATATGAAACTATGTTGCAAAAATGTTTATATTTGTAAAGTGAACGGAATTTAATCCATTTTTTTTAATTATTCTAAGAAATACGGCAATATGAGTTTTTCCAAGATTATTGGATGTAAATATGGGTGTTTTTTAGGCATCATGTTGCTCTTTTCCAATTATTTGTTGGGACAGGAGCTACATTCTTCTTGTTCATTAAAGCTTCAAATGGCTGTGGTTGATCCTCAGGGTAAATCATTAGCTTATGTAAATATAGGTGTTTTAGGGCAAAGTTTAGGAGGGTCAACCAATGAGGAAGGCATTTTATTGTTCAAAAATTTATGTAAGGATTCCTATTCTTTTCAGTTTTCCCGCATCGGATGGGAAGCGTATGAGGTTACTTTTTTATTAACAAAAGATACGAGTATTCAGATAGTTCTCAGGGAATCAGGCATCATGCTAGACAAAATAACCGTGCTGGGTGATGGAGATAAACTGGGAAAAAATACCATAAAAGAGGTACTGGATTTGGAAGCGTTGCGAAGTACCATGGGCTTTGGTCTTGCGGAAAGTTTAAAGCAATTGCCTGGTGTTCAAACCTTAAATACCGGTGCGAGTATTTCTAAACCCATTATACAAGGTTTACATAGTAATCGAGTTTTAATTTTACAAAATGGTGTTAGACAGGAGGGGCAACAATGGGGTAGTGAACATGCGCCTGAAATTGACCCCTTCCTTTCCACTAAAATTCAGGTGATTAAAGGGGCGGGTAGCATCAGGTATGGTGGTGATGCTTTAGGTGGCATCATTTTAGTTGAACCGCCTGCCTTGAGACGGGAAAAAGGATTAGATGGTGAGGTGCATTTGCAAGGGATGTCCAACGGCAAATTAGGCATTTTAAGTGGCCAATTAAATGGTAATCATTCCTTTGGAAATTTACCTGTGTCAGGTAGGATCCAGGGAACGCTTAAAAATGGAGGGAATTTGCATACGCCCGATTATTTTATGAATAATACTGGGGTGAGAGAAGAAAATTTTTCGTGGATGCTCGGTACCGAGAAAAATAACCTGAATTCTACTTTTTTCTACTCCCGTTATTTTTCCATACTAGGTATTTTGAAGGAGGCTCACATAGGAAATTTAACCGATTTAACTAATGCCATTGAAAGGGGAAGACCTTTGTCTGATGGCGCATTTTCCCGGGAAATAGGTCGTCCACAACAACAAATATTACATGAGTTCTTTCAATGGAAAAATATTATCGATCTTGAAAATGATGGTCATCTGGAAATAAATCTGAGTAGGCAGTTTAACAGGCGAAAGGAATTTGACGCGCATAGAAATTTTGGCACTCTGCCCAGTTCACTCGAAAATCCCAATATCTTATTTGAAATTACCACCTATCGGGGGGAGATAGATCTGGAGCATAATTGGAATACAAATTTTCACGGTCATGTTGGCCTTGCTCTGATGCAACAGGTAAATACAACAGATAGAGGAAGTTTAATACCGGATTATAGCCAGTGGACAGGTGGTGTTTATTATACCCTCAAATATAAAAAACCGACCTCTCTCTGGGAATTTGAAGGGGGTATTCGCTACGATATGAATAGGCTGAGGATTGATGATTTAAATCCTAAACTACAAGATTTCAGGGAAAATCAATTTCAAGGTTTTTCAGGAACCTTAAGCTCTGTTTTTCATTTTTCAAATGCTGGTTTCCTTGTATTTCAAACAGGATCTTCCTGGAGAACACCCCATGTTAGTGAACTTTTCAGTGAGGGAGTGCACCATGGGTCAGCTAGTTACGAAAAAGGAAATCCCTATCTGGTCCCGGAACGTGCTTTTAATAATAGTATTCATTTTGAATGGAAGGAAGGTAAATTCAAGATTCAATCTACCGCCTATTATAATTGGATAAACAAATATATTTTCCTTTCCCCTCAGAAAGAAGCGGTTTTAACCATAAGAGGGGCTTTTCCTGCATTTAATTATAGTCAAACCAATGTCAGTATCGCGGGCCTTGATGGTAATATGACTTATAGTTTGAATAAACATTGGGATTTCATCTTTCAAGCCGCCATGGTAAAAGGTAGAAATGTAACTGGCAATGATTATTTAATCTATATGCCTACAAATAAGTTGCAACTTTTTACTACTTATTACTTGAATGCAAAGGAAAATACAACGCATTCCTTTATAAGAACCCAACTGACCCACGTAGCAAAACAGGGTAGAGTACCGGCTGATTTTGATTATGCCCTACCCCCTGATGGTTACTTGAGGATTGATATTGAGTTTCTTACACATATTAAGAATAAATTTTTCCCTAACATAGAATTGGGCGTTGCTTTAAATAATGCTACGAATACACGTTATAGGGAATACCTGAACCGATTTCGATATTTTATCCAGGAACCCGGGCGAAATCTGGTAGTAAGATTAAGAATACCCTTTGGGCATTCATAAATGACGATTGTTAACCTTGTCAATATATATTTAAAATGAAAAATCATCTTTTTTCTACCTTTTTTTTCTTTGCTTTTTTAGCTTTCATTTCCTTTTCTTGTGAGAAAGATACCACAGGAGATCCTGATAATGAATCGGAATTGATTACCACAGTAAGCATCACTTTTACACCGGCATCAGGTGCTGCCAAATCATTCAAATGGACCGATAAGGATGGTGCGGGAGGATTAGCTCCAGTAATTGAATCTATTGTTTTGGCTGCAAACACAAGTTATACCATTTCCACGTCCTTTTTGGATGAATCCAAGTCTCCTGTTGAAAATATTACAGCGGAAATCCTGAAGGAAAGTAATGATCATTTGGTTTGTTATGCCGTTTCGGGTAGTGCGCCAGCCGTTCAGATTACCGATCAGGATAAAAAGAAAAATCCATTGGGCCTTGCGGGTACCATTAAAACTACCACAGCTGGAAATGGAAGTATCAAGGTAAGTCTGAAGCATACGCCTGACAAAAAAGCCTCTACACCATGTTCCACCGGAGAAACAGATGTAGAGGTAACTTTTCCTGTAACGATAAATTAACGCTGCTTTTTGCCAGGATTTAAATGAAGTAAATTCATTTATCTCCTGGCCTTTTTCTTTCTTGTAACTTACTATATTTGCATAAAATTATAGATTATGCGCTTCAAAGTTACAGGTTTTACTCGATTTATACTTATAATGGTCATTTTAGTTCCTTTGGCCTACGTGATTGCCTCTTATTATAATGGAAAAGATGGCATTGAGGAATTAAAAAAATTAGTCAAAGGTCAATCGTCACTTATTTCGCCAACCAAAGTAGATACGCTGGAAAAAGAGGCTGTAGTTCTCCCTTCGGAGACGGTTGACAAAGATACTTATAGGAAATTACTATTAGATAATGAGTCTTTAAAGGATTCCTTGGTGGATAAGGAATTGAAAATTAGAGAATTGGAAAGAAATTTAAAATTGTGTAAAGGAAAATGATATTAAAAAATCTTTGCCTTTGATGCTGTCCGGTGTTTGTTTTATACTTTTCATATCCATATTGGCTTGTAATCTAACGTTGTAGGTGTTTTAATACAGGAGGGTAAATGTAATTCGACCCTACCAAATTAATTTTTTCCCAATTTCAGGCTAACAAAATTATATCAAATCAATCTTTAGCCAGTTGGTTTACGCCAAATAGGTCAATCGCAAGCGTTGCCTCTGCATCATTAGTATCTATATATTCCCCATAATACCATTCGGCATCGGCTTTGGGTTTTATTTTTACCTCGTTCAATCGTAAAATATCATTGTAGCCATCTTCATAGCCCCGTACAACAATTTTGGTATGTGGAGGAAGGGCTTGTAGGAGTTGTATGAGTTCTTGTGCGGTCATAAGTTTTTTTTAAAAAATGTAAAAAAGGCAAGTGCTCTTGATGGCTCTGCTTTTATTTTCCTTGTTCATATTTGTTAATAAGTTCAGCATTGAGTTCTTCTGATTTTCCGTTAAGTTCTTCTACCAGTTTGAATACCATGGTTTGCGGATTGTAATTAGCAAATTGCTCGCCTAATAAAGTAGCAGCCAGTTCCCTGGCCCATTTAATGGCTAATTCTTGATTACCTATTTTATTCAAAAGAGCATACATTGCGGTTGAATTTTTTTTGTATTCAAATGTCTTTTTACCTAATTTTCCATTAACTGCTTCCTCAATGGCTTTTTCGTATTCTGTTCGATTCATTGCAGTTACACGATTATGAAAGTGCAGTAAATACCACAATTCAAACGCTTCATTACTCCAGGCACATTTAATGTCATTTGCTCTTGCTTTTAAAATAGCACTATTAAAAGAGTTTGCTTTAAAGCTATCCCTATCAAAAACCGCCCAAACCCTATCATATTTTTGTTTCGACTTATCTCTAAGTTCTATTGCTTTTTCAACAACCTTTATTGTACTGATTCCGCCTCCTTCGAATTCAATGTCATATATAATTTTACCAACTTTCTTAGGAAATGATTTGAAATAATTCGGCTCAGTTTTTTCACCTTCACATAAAATTAAAAAATAAGTTACAAGTTCCCTCGGTGTGCTTTTTTTTGCTTGTTTTGCAAATCGCTTCTGTAAAGCGTTATCAATCTTAATTGTTCGAGCCATAACCAAAGAAATTAATTTGTTATAAATGGAATCGCTCCATACCTGCCTCTTATGTAATTTTTCTCAAGGTTTGAATCGTTTCTCACTTTGGAGCCGTCTGGCAAATTAAAGTCGTAAAGAGAATATAATTCTGTCTGTTCACGTTCATCTTTTTCTGTAAACCAAATTTGGTCTCTTCTGAAAAGTTCTTCACCTAGTAAATTTGTGTCGTGGGTTGCAAAAATCAATTGTGCATTTTTGGTATTTGAAATTGGACTGTTGAAAAGTTCAACTATTCGCATGGTAATAAGCGGGTGTAATTTAGCGTCTAACTCATCAATAATTAGTGCTTTCCCAAATTTCAAAGTATCAAAAATAGGTCCCGAAAGATCAATAATTTTGTTTGTCCCTTCTGATTCATTTTTTAATTTATCAAAAAGAACAAAATCTACAATTTCTCCTTGTTTGTCATACTTATTATGAACCGTTTTAAGGCTTATGTTTCTTTTTCCAGTTAAGTCCTTAACTAATTTTATTCTAAGTTCATCTTTTAGGTTTTCAGGAATTTCTGACAGGTTGAAGTCAGATTCTATAGCTTTAATGTCTTGAAATCCTAATTTTAATTTTTGATATAATTCCAAAGATTCTTCACAACCATTTAAATTTTTATGCAGCATTCTTGTCGTAAAACCCTTATAATCGTTGTGATCAAGTCCTGAAAGAACATTGTAATTTTTGAAAAATTCTAAAATTTGTTTTGAAATAGGTCCTCCTAATTGAGCAACCAGAGAAACAAACAATCTATTGTTGTTTGTTTTAGATTCGATTCCTACGCCTTCCTTATATTTTGCATCTACAGCAATCCCCTCTATTGTTCTTATAAAAAGAGTTTTTTCACTCTTCTCAGATTTACCAGCAAAGAGCCACTCGTTTTCAATTTGTCTCAAATTATATTCAAAGCCATACCTGTATCTTATCGACTCTTTCCAAAAAATAATTTCAAAAAAAGTAGGAAGACTGTCGGTTTCAATAGATAGTAAAAATGGGCTGTATTCTAATTCGTCAGAATCGTTTAATCGAACGGAAGACAAAACGACTTCACGCATTCTTTCCAACGCCTTAATTAAGTTGCTTTTTCCACTTGAATTTGCGCCATAGATTACCATTGAACGAAGGATTTTTTCGGCTTTGAATGTGCATATATTTGTTTTTAATTCGGAGATGCCCTTGGCTTCAAGATTTAGCACCTGTTTTGCATTAAACGAAAGAAAATTTCCAACGGTAAATTGAACTATCATTGTTTATATTTTTGAGGTAATTCTGTAAATTTAATGCAAATATTACATTTTTATACAAATTAAATCAGAATAATGAGAATGTTTCACAAATTTAATTCTATTTTTAAAAATGCCTTGAGTAAGCTATGTCGTCTAATTACCCTTAATAATAATTTAAAACTGAGAATAGGTATTACATTCGTTTTAAGAGAATGAGGTGCGGTATTTTATAGGCTATGCGATGATGGAAATGCCAATACATAAAATAAAAATTAGATTTGTTGGTTCCTTAATTTGTCTTTCAATGGATGATAAATCGAGCCGGAATTAATTGTAACTGCTAAAAGTGGAATCAAGAGCCCTTTTAATTCATTTCTAAATGTAATAAGGAGCAGCGTAATTATATTATTTATAGGGATTTACCATTAGCTTAAAGACTGATTTTCTTGAATTATCTGATAGATTATCAGTGAAATAAGGATCTGTCAATAATTTTATTTCATTTGAAAGATCTGGATACTTTTTTAAAATAGCGACCATTATTTTGAATGCCTGAAAACGAGTAAAAGGTTTATTATTTATATTTTTCCAGATGATTGTGCAAGTGTCAAATAGCTGACCCTCATATTCAGGCTCTATTTCTATTCGTTGCAAAACTTTTAATAATGACCACTGCTGGCTATTTTGCCTGGCTGGTAATATATCTATAATCTTTTGTAGGTATCTTTTTACTCGTTGGTCATTGTTGTCCATACAATTCGACAACAACCAGGCGGCTCGCCACGAATAAGGTTGCTTGTCTGAAATGGAAAGTTCAATAAGCTCTGGAAAATCTTCCTGGTGTGATGTTATATAT
Source organism: Haliscomenobacteraceae bacterium (assembly GCA_947501115.1). GTDB lineage: Bacteria > Bacteroidota > Bacteroidia > Chitinophagales > Saprospiraceae > BJGN01. Next base: position 28,782 of record CANMVX010000027.1, on the reverse strand, counting down.
GAAAGGCAATCGTTTTTATGCGAATTTTTCAGCGTGAATTCTAAATTAATATCCTCTTGATAAATCGTTTTTATAAGTTTGGGTTTTGTATCTGTCATTAGTGTAAAGACCGATTTCCTTACTACGTATGAAAGATTGTCTATGTAATATGGATCGGTCAATAATATTATTTCATTTGAAAGATCCGGATACTTTTTTGAAATAGCGACCATTATTTTGAATGCCTGAAAACGAAGTGTGGCAGTATTATGTATATTTTTCCAGATGATTGTGCAAGTGTCAAATAGCGGTCCTTCATATTCAGGTACTATTTCCATTTTCTCCAAAACTTTTAACAATGCACGCTGCTGGCTATTTTCTATGGTAGGTAATAGATTGATAATCTTTTGTATATGACTTTTTACTCGCGGGTCATTGTTGTTCATACAACTCGATAACAACCAGGCGGCACGCCACGAATAAGGTTGTTTGTCGGAAATGGAAAGTTCAATAAGTTCAGGAAAATCATCTGGACGAGATGCCATGTAAGAAATCCATTCGTCTTTTTGTGAATTTTTCAGCGTGAATTCCAAATTTATTTCCTCCTGGTAATTCATTTTTAAAAGGTTGAGATTTGCTCTTATGTCTTTTCGTTATAAGCAAAGATTTATTTCTTTTTGGTGTCCCTATATTGTAAAATTCTTTTAACAAGATAAGTATTTAATGCTATGCACTGCTTTTTCATAGAATAAATCATACCAACAAAAAAAATTGATAGAATAGGAAGCCTATAAAAATGCCAAAACCGCTTAGGGTTGCTAAACGGTTTTTTAACTCCTTTAACACTTACAGTCCAAAGAATTGGTTATGAGCCAACGCGATCCTACAATTATTTTCAACAAATTACAACTAAATCCGACAACCAAATTTAAATAATCTTAATTTGTATCAGTAGTTTCAGGTATCTGTTTTTTGATAAAAATGGTCTTTTTATCTATAGGGTAAAACAATAATCTAGGATTATGAATTTTTTTTCAGTTCCGGATTATTATAAGCCAAGAAAAATATCCACTTACCTTTACTATCATTGGAAGAATTGCTAAATGGAATTTAAAAACACCTTAATATATATTGAGACATGTTACAACTCATTGGAATTATTTTAATTTCCTGGCTTTTAATCTGGCTTTTTACAAAAAGCAACTTAACTGTTTTGGGGTTGACTCCTACAAAAGAAAGACTGAAATATTTTTTAATTCTATTTATATTTTCCAGCATAATCTCTGCATCTTCTTTTTTGCTAAGAATGTATATTGCTGAAGAAGTATATGTTTTAACACCTTCATTGACTATAAGTTCCGTTTTATTGGAAACCTGGTATCAGTTTAGAAGTGTTTTGACAGAAGAATTGATTTGCAGAGGGGCATTACTTTATATTCTTATTAAAAAAGCCGGACAGACAAAAGCTATAGTTATTACTTCTCTCTTTTTTGCCGTTTTACATTGGTTTAATGCTGGAGTTTGGGGAAACTTGACACAAATGATTATAATATTCACCTTTACATTTGCAATGGGTCTATTATTAGCTTTTTCTTATGCAAAAACTTATTCAATACTTATCCCTTTCGCTATTCATTTTGGCTGGAATTTAACTCAAAACTATATTTTCCCTGACACAGCTAATGGTAATCATATTTTCAAACTTGCCATACCAACACCGGAAGTAACTATTTCTTATCTGGCATTTTTTACAATGCTTTTGCTTCCAAAAATATTAGTACTAACAGTAGATTATATAATCATAAAAAAGCATGGACAAGTTGAATTACCATAAGGACGAAAGTTAACTTTTGGGATAGGTATAATATTATGACTTTTATCTATTTGAAATATTTAATTGTTTTCCTTAACCATGTTCGACGCTCTATATGTAACTTTTTTTGGTGACTGTTTTTTCGGTAAGTTCTTCTTGGTTTAAGCTTACTTAAATCAAAATACGCAACGCCCATGAACGAAATTCCTATTAAGTAATAAAACCCAATACGAAAAATCCATAACACTTTTATAGCGCGCTTAACCGGTTCCGTTTAACCGGAGTTTCATGGCTTGGCCTTCAGCCATCACGAAACGCTGGCTGTTAGTGGCCGTCCTTTATTCTAATGTCATTATTCTTTCCGCTTTTTTATTCCAAAGAATTATTCTTTGTTCCATACTTGATGTAATAATTCTATTCCCTTTTTCATTCCAGGAAACTCCCCATAAATAGTCTTTGGAATTACCTTCTGAAATAAGGTTTCCCTTTATGTCCCATATTCTTAAAGCGTCACTTGCTGATGCAAGTCTGTCACCTTTTGCATTCCAAGCCAAATTTCTATATTCCCCTTTGCTGATGTCAATGGTTTTTAAAAGTTCGCCTGTTTCACTCCAGTATTGAAGTAATGATTTGTCTTTTTCGTCTCCGTAATCTCCAGTTACAAAAAAGTCACCTGTTTTGTGCCAAGCAATACTTAACAACATTACATTTTCCTGTCTATGCCTTATTGATTTTAGTAAATTTCCTTCAATATCAAAAAAACGAATTTTGTCAGTTACGGTTGTAAGAATATTTTTTTTAGAATGCCAATCAAGAGCAGTAATTGCTTTGGTTAAGTTAACTTCATTTACAAATTTTCTTAATAATTTACCGTTGATGTCGTAAAGCAATATTTGTCCATCATTGTCTGCTACAGCTAAATATTCGCCTGTATAATTCCAATCAATTCCCCTTGCCCCATCTGGTGAGATACCACTTAATTCAATTTTTTCATTTGTCTCGAAATTGAAAATAAAAGATTTTTCATTTGACATTTGTGTCGTTACAGCAATAATATTGATTGAAGGATGCCATTTAATACGTGTGATTGTATTCTTAACTGGAATGGACTTTTGTATTTTTAGATTTCCTTTATTGTAGATTTTTAAAGAGTCAACATTACCTCCAATGGCAATATACTTTCCGTTAGGACTCCAATCTGTTGTCCAAAGAATTTCCTTTGTCAAAGTATTTTGTCCAAAAATCTGAGTAGATAAAACTATAACCAGAAAATGTAGGATGGCTAATTTTTTATTACCTTTTGTCATATTGTACGTTGTCCTTTATGGTTGCCACCAATGGCTTACATTTACAAGAAGTTGGCGATTTCGCAGACGAAAACTGTCTGCAAGCACTGAACTTAGTACGAAGCTTTACCTAAACACTTAACCGCTAATTTTTAGCAGGTACTATTATCGGCCGTTCTTCTGTCCGTCCGATATTTTTCTCATTAACATTTCTAACGGTCCATTCTTATATTTTTTTGTCCAAAGGTAACTAAAGGAACAACTGAACAAAAAATATATTATTGTAAAAGTCAAAATGATAATTGGGTTTGTCGGGATTTCTTTTAGCAAGTCATAACTAAGCGTTTTGCCCGTAATTATTGATAAAATAAGAAGTCCCAACACTAAATGAGCAATGTAATGTGTCAATGTCATCTGTCCAGTTGATGATAATATCCTGGCGATTTTGGTTTCTCCTATTTTATTGCCAATAAAAATGAAAATGCTTATTAGGATTAGACCAAAGGAAGCAGTCCCCAACATAAAGGGCAAAAATGGTGGAAGATAATCCGCAGTCAGGTAAAACAGTAAGTCTTTGTTTTGAGTCACTGAAGTAGCATACGATTGAATTAAAAATGTAATGAAGTAAACTGAACTGCCAATCAATAATACCTTTTTGGGTGTCGTGAGATCGCTCCAGTTTAAACGTCCCAAATACATTCCTATAAAAAAATAAGCTATCCAGGGGAAAATGGAATTCCAACCATTGTAAAAAGTATTCCTTAGAAATCCTTTTAAAGTCCAAAAGTCTTTATAAATTAATGTTTCAAGATTCCAGCCAGTTTCATAAGGAACAATAGTCAATAGAAGGTGGAAGATAATTATAGCGGCTGCGGCAGCATACAAAAAATATTTTTTAGGAAAGAAAATGAGTAGCACAGCAATGTGCATATAGCCACCATAAAAATGTAAAATGTCTGCAGGCCACCAAAGATAAAAGGCTACACCCATAACAAAAAGAAACCAAGAACGCTTTGTAATGATGCTTTTGATACTTTCTCTTTCTTCTAGCGTGTAATCGTTTCTGTTTGTCATTAACGAAACGCCCATACCTGCAAGCATCACAAACAAAGTGCTTGAATTGCCATTGAATAAGTTTAGAAAACCACTTAATCCAGTATGATTAGTATGGCTCCCAAAAACGGTATTAAAATTCACGATAAACATCCCGAAAATCGCATAGGCTCTGGCCAAGTCAAATCCAATAATTCTTGTTTTCATTTTTCTATTTCAGTTATATAAGGCTGCAAAATTCAGCATAGAAAAACACAAGAAATTTGACTTAGGTCAAATAATGAACTTAATTAAATTTTGGCTCTTATTCTGCTTAATGTTTCCAAAGAGATGCCAAGGTAGGAAGCTATGATAGTAAGCGAAATGGTCTGAATAATATACGGACTTTTATTAAGAATTTCTAAGTAACGATCTGTTGCTGTCATAGTATGAAATTGAAACAATCTGTTTTCAAGCCCCATGCCATAATACTCTGCAAGCATTAAGTCCAAGGCTAACAATTTTGGATATTTTGTTTTAGCGTCCTGAAATGCCTGATAGTGAGTTATTGAAACGGATACATCAGTCAAGGCTTCAATAAATTCTCTACTTGGCTGTTGTAACGTATAACTGTCGAATGAAACAGCTAAGTCGTTTTCAAAATATATTTCAGTTGTTATTTCTTTTCCGTCATTCAGATAGTATTTGCGGGCAATACCAGTAATTATCAAGTAACTTTTTCCGCAGATTTCATTTTGTCTTAAAAGCAAATCTCCTTTTTTAAATTTTTTGTCCGTGGAAATATTTTGCAATACAGTCAAGGTATCGTTGTCCAGAGATTTAATGTAGTTGTTTATTTTGTCAAGATATGATGTCATTGATTGTCTTTGTGTGTCGGTTTAGAATAGCAGATACCGAAACTCTAACGGTTATCGGCTGCTATTCTGTCTTTTCATTCTATTCCTACGATTTTGCTACGCCTTTCCAAAATGTAGTTATCTTTCCAAATGTCGTTTAGTTTTCCAATTTTTTTTATTTCGCCAAAGCCTTTCCGCAACGCCCATGAACGCAATGCCTATTAAGTAATAAATCCCAACACGGAAAATCCATAATAATTTTATGCCACTCCTAACCGGTTCCGTTCAACCGGAGTTTCATGGCTTGGCCTCAAGCCACCACGAAACGCTGGCTTTTACCTGCTGGATTTATTTTAATGTATGGCAACGGTTATTCTTTGATTACTTTTTTGGTTAATACTCTTTTTTTGTCTTTGAAAAATATAATGAAATAAATCCCTTTTTCTAAATCTAATAAGCTAAGTGAATTATTTTCAGATGTATTGACGGTTGAAACTACTTGCCCTTTTGAATTATAAATTATAATTTCATCTGAGATAATATTTTTATTCCAATAAAGTATTGACGATGTTGGGTTTGGGAAAATTACTGTTTCAAGGTTTTCAGCATTATCTTCAATAGAAGATATGGTACCCATTCGTGTAATATCTATTTCAATACCATGAAAGATATCATCAATGTTATCTGTATTTACCAACATAAAATCAGAACCTAAAGCACCATTTTGCTTAATTATTGGATTGTGTACTGTAACATTAGTTGTTTTCCACTGATTGTCACCAATACCAGTGATATTTAATGCAGTCTGCAAGCCAGATAAATTATAATATTTTAGTGCCCAGGTCGAATTTTTATTTTTATCGAGCCACGTAATTTTAAATGTTAAACTGTCTGGATCAGAAAGGGTAAACACATCGGAATGGAATTTAAAATACATGGTGTTTTTCCCACTACTTTTTTCAAAAGAGCGAGCAAAACGGTCGTACTTTGATGAGCTTGTATTTATAACGCCTCTTACTCTGAAAAGACCAATTGATGTTAAATCTGGATTTATTTGAGTTATCCATCTTTCGTAATTCCCTTCTTGAATATTCCAACCGGCATCATTATACCCTTTTTGCTGATCCCGTTGATAAACTTGTCCTTGAGTAGCTGAATTCACATCATCCATTTGTGCACCACGGCTTGCATAAGCATTGCAAATGGCAATATATCGAGACTGATTTTGCTTAATGGCTTGACCGAAAATATTTTCTGGAAATTTAACAGTGTTTTGAGAATTTAATCCTTCATGAAAAATGGAATATGCTGCATCAGCAGTATTAGGATATACTTGTTTGGAATATTTATTAAACATCTTAAAAATGTCGTGTAATTCTGGTTTTGATTTAGCTTCTTGCAATGCACTTTGGGTAACTAGCCAAACCGAAAGACCCGTATTAAGCCCACTTAATACACCCCAATAAAAGCCTAATGGAATATTAATTTGGTACAATGGTTTAGTCCATGTTTGATCCATTTCAGCGGCAGAAAATAAATGTAATCCTTGAGGATTAACGAGATATGGAGTCCAGGTATTTTTGAAATCCAACTCGTCAGAGAGATGATGTCCCCTTGCATAAGCTCCACCTTTTGTTCCAAATCCATATGTAACATTGCTTGACACCCATTGCCATTCTGAAGGTTGGTCTATTGGGTCGATATTATTAAATAGAAGACCAATTTGGGTCTTACTATTACCCGTGTTAAATGTTAGTCTAAATTTTTCAAATACTTCTAATCGGAAAGTACTCCATTGATTTTCAGAAATAGTATATGAAGAATTAAGAGGTTTTCCCTTATAGGCAACTTCATCGCCTGTGCATCCAGTTTTTACTTGAATATATGCAATATGATTAAATAAATTTGCTGGTAGTGATCGCAAGAAATTACCGAAACTTTCTATCATATTGAAATAATACCTTTTAAAATCGTCATCCAAATAATAAGGATATTGTGTCCAATTTGGATGTTCTGTATCATTTGTAAGCACACTAGGGACACCATTAGCGTAAATCCAGACTGGTGTATCGGGACCAACTCCTACGCTTATGTTGACCATTTGATTGTTATTGTAAGCTGCTTGTAATATAGTTTGAATTTCAGACCAATTGTATTGATTTGAGTTATTTGGTTGCACATCTTCCCAGTTTACATCGGCACTTTTGCCTTTTAAATAGTTGTAATCACTATTAACTGAAATGTCATAGGCATTCGATCTATCCCATACACCATAGGAATTAACTGGTAAAATGGTCTTTTGAGCATTTACAGAAAGTGTCCAGATTGAAAATGTAATTATCCCTAATAAATAGTTTTTAACTTGTTTTTTCATTTAGATTTAATTTTTTGTCAACCTATTTCAAAAATTATTAGCTCTTAAACTTGCAGGTAATGTTTCGCAGATTGCAGAAGTGGCGCGCTTTTCACCACAAAAGTTAATTCTGAGAACTGAATTTTCAGTTACCACAAAACTGTCAAGCAGAGACGAAACACCGCCTATTACCAATGTGCTGTTATGTGCCGTATTATTGTCCAAGGCTGATGTTCAGGTTAGGTAGTTCTACTTGAAGTTTTATTTTTGCATTTAAAGCTGTAAAAACTTTTATCAAAGTGTCCATTGTAACATTACTTGCATTGTTTTCAAGTCTTGAAATTTGAGCTTTTTGAACACCAATTAGTTTTCCAAGTTCTTCCTGTGTCAAATGTCTTTCTTGTCGTGTTTGCTTAATGGCTTTACCAATTTAGTCCATTTGAAGTTCATATTCAAATATGTCACGTTTGGGTGTCCCAATTTTACCAATTAGTTTATCTTGTACTTGGTCTAAAGTATATGCTTTCATTTTTTCTAATTTTTTACTTTCATTGTCTGGAACTTTACTTCTTTTTTTGACAAATCCGTGTGTTGAAACAACCAAAGTGTTAATTGTTGAAGTCTTGTCCCAAAAAGCAAGCAGTCGATATTGTAAACCCTGATACAGCGTCCTAAATTCCCAAATGTCGTCCGAGAGTTTTTTGAAAAGTTCAGGGTCAAGTTCTACTTGAGATTTACGAATGTTATAAAGTATTTTTTCGTATTGTTTTCTCTCTAAGCCGCTCAAAAATTCAAATGCCTCGTCTAAACAATGTGTCAAAAATACTAAAAGTTTCGTTAAAAAGAAACTATAATTTATCGTCTGTCAGTTTATTGTGTGTTGTCGTTTTTAAATGGTCTGTAACTCCCAGATTTCCGAAACTAACCTTTCGGCAATCTACCCAAATTTTGGGGTATATGCGAAGATTTATTTTTATTTATGCTTCTCTTTTTCCAAAAATAAAGAGGCTTTCCTTTTGGAAAACCTCTTTATTTCATGGGATTTATAATTTCAGGGAATGAATTATCTTTTTGCTACCAGATCTTTGATTGCATCCCTATCTGTACAAAGTCTGCCGGCACAACATCCTCCGTTTCTTACCAGTCCAGAGTTTAATAAAAGGATTCCAGCAACATGTGGAGCCGCCATTGAGGTTCCGCTCATGGTCGCATAAGCATTTCCTTTATAGGTGGATAAGATTCCCACGCCAGGTGCTGCAAAATCTACCGGTGGATTACCGTAATTTGAGAATCCGGCAATATTACATCTGTTATCCATGGCAGATATGGTATAGACGTTCACTCCATTTGTTCTGGCAGGCGTAAAACCATTAGCTGGCAAATTGCTATTTCCGGCAGCGATACTGAAGAATATTTTTCTTGAGCCTGCTAAGGTGGCAATAGCAGTTTCTAGTGCTGCATAAGTTCCTGTACCACCCAAACTCATATTGACCACATCTCCAGGTATTCCGTAAGTCGCCACATGATTAACTCCTGCTAATACGCCACCCCATGATCCAGATCCTGAATTACTTAACACTTTTACTGGTACTACACGCGCACCAGCAGCTACGCCTACTACACCAAAAGTATTGTTCTTTGCCGCTACCGTTCCAGCAACATGGGTACCGTGTCCGTGTCCATCCTGTACTGTTTGGCCGGCAATAAAGGATTTTGCAAAGGGTGCACTTCCTAATACATTCAAATCCTGATGTTGTAAATCAATACCTGTGTCTAATATCCATGCCCAGTAAATTTGATTTGGCATGTTGGTCCAACCAGTGAATGCAACACCCCATGGAACAGATTGTGCCATACTTATTAGATGAGGAACCTTACTTTTTGTTAATTCACCTGCTCTCGCTACCGTCTGATCTTGTGTAATAGAGCTGACTTCAGGAAATTGCTTGATATTAGCTATCAGTCTTTTAGCGACATCATCTGGTATAGTTGCAAAAAATCCTACATTCACACCGCTATAGATACCCAGCATGCTTGATTGGGAAATACCTAGTTTCTGCGCAATAGCCAGAATATTATTTTGGGCAGTGCGCTCTACTTCAATCCCTGTTTTTACCTGCTCATCTCTCGTTGAAAAAGATTGAGATTCATACACCTGGAGGGCTGTCTTTGCTACGGTTGGATTTAAAATGACAATGTACTGATTTGGAATGGGTCTTGAAGTATGACCCTTTAATTCAGATAGGCCGTCAGTGGAAATAAATTGAAAATCTGGCTTTTCTTCAGGTTTTGGAAATTCCTGTGCTAATAAGGTTCCAGAAAATAATCCGATAATGGGAAGTACTTTTAAAAAAGAAATGGCTTTCATAACTAATAAATTGAGTGATTAAAATTAATATCAATTATATATAGCCTATCAAGTCAGTTTCGTTCCGGATTTTTAAAAAAATAAAAAATTAATAAGAAAAATAGTTGCCATACTGGTAATCCCCATAATGAATGAAGCTGTTGAAAAATATCGAAGGGTGGTGTTAGAAGATATGCCAGAGAATTGCGTAATTACCCAAAAATAAGAATCATTGGCATGGGAAAATACCATGGATCCGGCGCCCATAGCTAATATAACCATTAATTGTCCGGAAGCGGAATCCAATCCTATGGTTTCCAACATGGGGCTAATCAAGGCGGCGGTGGTTAAAACGGCGATGGTAGATGAGCCCTGGGCTATCTTAAGGAATGAGGCTATCAAAAAGGGAATGAAAAGGCCTAATCCCATACCTCCAAGCCATTGATTTAAGGGTAAATCTTGCATCAATTCCTTGATAACCAATCCGAATACGCCTCCACTGGCGGTTATGACTAAAATACTTCCCGCTTTTTCAATAGCTCTCTCCATGATGATATTAACCTCCGGAATAGCTCTGTTTTTTAACAAATAAACGGAAATCAAAGCGCCTATGCTTAACGAAACCGGAGCTTGACCTATAAATAAGAAAATAGAGGTAAGACCTTCTGGTAGAAAATTTATTTTTACAATGGTTATGAATGAAGCAATAAATAGCAATAATAAAGGGAGTAGTATGGGCAAAAATGCCTTGAAAACAGATAAGTTTTCCTCTTCAGGAAGAGGGGTATTAATTTGCAGGGGTACTTTAACTGTTAATTCTTCGCTCCACTTCCTGTCGGCATATTTTAACCATTGATAACTAAGAAATAAGCCAGGTAGTGCCAGTAAAGAGCCGAAAAATAAGACCTGCCCAAAATCAACCGGTATAATACCAATAGCTCCTAACATACCCGGATGGGTAGGGGTCAAACAATGAACGGAAAATAGGGAAATAGCCAATATCCCATTCAGAAAAGGCACGGAGTAGTTCGATTTTTCCGAAATCCCTTTCGTTAAAGAACTGAGGAGTATAAATCCTGTGTCGCAAAACAAGAGTAAGCCACTTAAAAATCCCGTCATGCCTAAAGATAAGGGTGCATTTTTATGGCCTAATTTCGATAAAAACCATTTTGCCATGATCGATGCTGCTCCGGTTTTTTCCAGTATGATAGCAATAAATGATCCTGAAATAATTAGAAAACCAATATTTCCTATCGTTTTTCCAAATCCTTCTTTCATCAATGGTAAAACTTCTGCCAATGGCATGGTTGCCAGGGCTAAAAGGAGGGACACCAAAAACAGGACGATAAAGGCGTGAACTTTATATTTCGATGTTAATATAATGAGGGCTAAAACGGAGCCAAAAATCCACAAGACAGGGTATAAATGTTCCATTTTAATCAAGAGGGTGTTAAAGAGGACTCTACATATTCCTTAAAGTTATCTAAAATAGCCTGCCAGCCCGCTTGCTGTAATTCTTCGGAATTTTCATTCTCGGGTTCAAATCGCTCCTCGAGAATAGTTTGATCTCCTAATTTTTCAAAGGAAACAAACATTTTCCGACCATCGCCTAAGAGTATTTCTATTGATTTTTGAGGTTCAATTTTCTGATAAGTACCCCAAAAATCAAATTGAAAAGAACCATCTTTTGCAGCCATTAGATGATGAAATTCTCCTCCCTCTACAAGATTATTTTCTGCCGATGGACAATGCCAGTCAGGACTGGCAAAATTCCATTTGGTTACGTGATGTGCATTTGTCCACTTTTCCCAAACTTGTGAAAGGGGAGCATTTATCGTTGCTTTTACCGTGATTAATTTCATGATGTAAGAATTAATGTAAAGACTAAAACAATATCAATCTATGGCTCTATCCAAATGCACATATCCACCATCGACATGAATTAATTGACCTGTGGTATGGCTTGATTTTTCCGATAAAAGAAAGGCTACCATCTGTCCGATTTCCTCACAAGTGGTCATCCTGTTTTCCAATGGAATTCTCTGATTGATTTTTTTAAGCATTTTCTCAGGCTCCGGCAGGGTATTTAGCCATTTTTCATATAATGGCGTCCAGCTTTCAGCCACGACCACGGCATTTACCCTAATCTGATAAGGTAATAATTCAACGGCCCATTCCCTGGTCAGGGCATTTCTGCCCCCATTCGCAGCGGCATAGGCGGAAGTATTTCCTTGTCCTGTTTCTGCTGTTTTAGAGGTGATATTAACGATGGCTCCTTTCGATTTCTTTAAATAAGGAAGGGTGTGTTGAGCCAATAAATAATAGTGTACTAAGTTCCGGTGAAGAGAAGCCATAAAGTCGGTATAATTGCCTTTTTCAAGACCTATCCCATCATTTACACCAGCATTATTTACTAGTCCGTCTATACTGCCAGCCAGTTTTACGGCCTGTTGAACAGCGTCGGCACACGCTTCCGGATGGATTAAATCTGCAGTAATGGCAAAGCCCTTATTTCCAATGCTTTTCAGTATTTTTAAATTATCTTCTTCATTTCGCCCAATAATTATTGGAATAGCACCTTCCTCAGATAAAATTTGAACAATACCTGCGCCAATACCTTTTGCTCCGCCAGAAACCAATATATGCTTACCTTTTAGTCCTAAATCCATGTTTTATACTTTTGGCATTTCATATTCTAAAGAAAAAGCAATAGTCTCTTGCCTCATTGTACCTAATCCCTCAATGCCCAGTTCCATGACATCGCCGGGTTTCAGATAGATAGGAGGTTTAAAGCCGAGACCTACCCCTGGAGGCGTTCCCGTTGAAATGACATCACCTGGAAGCAGCGTCATAAAGCGGCTGATATAAGAAATGAGTTCAGGAATGGAAAAAACCAGATTAGAAGTATTACTATTTTGAACTTTCACTCCATTTAAAGAAAGCCAGATGGGTAAATTATGTACATCGCCAGCTTCATCGGGCGTCACTAAAAAGGGACCCATCGGGGCAAAAGTGTCACAACCTTTGCCTTTGTCCCAGGTGCCACCTCTTTCCAACTGAAATTCTCTTTCGGAAACATCATTATGCACACAATAACCAGCTATGTGATGCAGCGATTCTTCTGCAGAAACATATCTTGCTTTTTTACTGATGACCACAGCCAATTCCACTTCCCAATCCGTTTTTACGGAATCTTTTGGAATCATAACAGGATCATTACAGCCAGAAAAGGAAGTGGTACTTTTCATGAAAATAATCGGTTCCTTTGGAATTTCTGCCCCAGTTTCCCGGGCATGATCGGCATAATTCAGTCCGATGCAGATTATTTTTGAAGGCGTTGAAAATGGAGCGCCAAATATTAGCTTTTCTGGTTGTCCGATGACCGTTAAAGATGAATTCTTAGTGTCTAATGCATTTTTTAATGAGGCTAAGCCATCATTTTCAAAAAAGCTGGCGTCATAAGAGGGAAATAAGGTAGAAGTGTTGTAATAAATCCCATCTTCCAGTACCCCATTGTGGATATGATTATCTTCACGAAATGTAAATAATTTCATAAGGTGTTGTTTTATAGTGTATTAAGTGTTTAGTGTTAGAAAACCACCATCAATAGGATAATCGGTTCCAGTAATAAAGGCAGCATCATCACTACAAATAAAGGCAGCCAGAGCGGCAATTTCCTCTGGCTTACCCATTCTTCCAATGGGTTGGCTTTTCGATAATTTTTCAAATATTTCTGCTTCCTTGCCCGGATAATTTTTAGCAATGAATCCATCGACAAATGGGGTATGTACCCTAGCCGGCGAAATACTGTTACAGCGTATTCCTTGATGCAGATAGTCTTTGGCAACAGAAAGGGTCATAGCCGCGACGGCTCCTTTGCTCATGGAATAAGCGAAGCGATCTTGCAAGCCCACTTTAGCTGCCACAGAACACATATTGAGGATTACGCCGCCCCCGCGATTCAAAAAAATCGGAATAGCGGCATGCAAACAATTATAAACGCCTTTGATATTCACAGATATCACCCTGTCGAAATCTTCTTCTGTGGTGCTGACGGCATTTCCAATATGAGCTATCCCTGCATTATTTACCAATATATCAAAGGGGGCTAATTGATTAAACAAATCTATTATTTCCTTTTGTTTGCTAACATCACAGGCGATAAAGGTAGCTTTTCCTCCGGCGGCTACGATGTCATTCGCTACTGAATTTCCCCCTTCTTCGTCTCTGTCTAACAAAATAACGTGAGACCCTTTTTCTGCAAAAAGTAGCGCAATAGCTTTTCCAATACCACTTCCAGCACCGGTAATAATTGATTTTTTGTCCTTTAAAAACTGCATATTTAGTTGTTATTACAGATTTATTCCTCTGCGCCAGGGTATGAAATCGTCTTGCCCCAGGCGTTCCGCGTGTGTTCTTGTTTCACCTGAAGCAAGTTTGATGATATACTCAAGTAAAGCTTCTCCATTTTCATCGATTGATTCTTCACCAGAAATAATTTTCCCTGAATTGAAATCGATGATATCTGGCATCCTGTCCATTAATGCCGTATGGGTGGAAATCTTTACAGTGGGAGAAATCGCATTTCCCGTAGGGGTGCCTAAACCAGTGGTAAACAAAATGACATTTGCACCCGAAGCAGCCATACCTGTGGTGGCTAATACATCATTTCCCGGCGTACATAAAAGATGTAACCCCGAATGCTCAGGTTGTTCCGTATAATCTAATACCCCACGGATATAGGCATTTCCGCCCTTCTTCGCAGCTCCGGCCGACTTGATAGCATCGGTAATCAGTCCGTCGCGAATATTTCCTTTACTCGGATTCATATCAAAGCCAGCACCAATGGCTTCCGCTTGCTTTGCATAACCAGACATGAGAGAAATGAATTTTTCGGCATCTTCGACGGCTTCACAGCGATCAATCAATTCCTGTTCAACACCACATAATTCAGGAAATTCTGCCAGCAACGTGGTGGCGCCGACGGTGGTTAAAATATCAGATAAAGCACCGAGGGCAGGATTAGCGGAAATACCTGAAAATCCATCGGATCCACCACATTTTAGTCCAACATTTAACTTTTGAATGGAAACTGAAGTTCTTTTAAGCTTATTAATGTCAATCAACCCTTTAAAAGTCTCTTTAATGGCGGCCGACATCATCGCTTGTTCTGTACCATAGCTTTGCTGATTAAAATAGAGGATAGGCTTATCAAAAGTATTCGTTCTACGTTGTATTTCATCTTTAACGTCGTCAAAACTAGTCTTTTGACATCCAAGGCTTAGGATAGTAATACCGGCGACATTAGGATTGATACAAAATCCGGCAAAAACGGCAGCTAAAGCCTGACAATCCTGGTTAGTCCCTCCACAGCCCATTTCGTGGGTTAAAAACTTAACGCCATCCACTTGTGGGAAATGTGGATTTGGAAAAGCAGGTCCATGTTCCTGCCAGGGAGCAGCTACTTCAAGAGGTTCAATATCAGCCCCAGTTTGAAAAGCATGCAAAAGATTCCGTACTAGAGGCCTGTATTTTTCAGGTTGACCAAATCCCAGTTCTTTGTCAAAAGCCTCCTTCATCACCTGAATATTTCGGTTTTCACAAAAAACCAGAGGTATGACCAACCAGTAATTTCGGGTACCAACCTGACCACCGGATCTCACATAACCCTCAAAGGTTCTATTTTGCCATTTGGATATATCGGGCGGCTGAAAATGATATTCTCTTCTCCGTTCCATCGAATAGGGTTCCGATTCATGAATACAATTTTCAGTCGTAATCTTTTCCCCTTTCTCAATGTCCTTTAAAGCTTTACCTACCAGAACGCCATAAAAAATAATGTCCTCATTTTTGGGAATAGGGGTTGTGGTAAACTTATGTTTTGCCTCAATATCCATGATGAGCGTTACACTTTCATGGCCTTCCTGAAAGGTTTGCCCTTTAGATAAATTCCTAAGTGCTACCCAAATATTATCTTTTGGGTGAATTTGCAGGTGCATCCTGCTTAAGTTATGATTCATTTTAGAAAATGACTTTTATGATTGTTTAACAATATGTCCCCGCCAACCAAACCAGGCGACCATAAGGAAACATATTAATGGAACGATATAAGCTATTTGAATACCAGCCTGGTCGGACATTTTACCCATGATTAAAGGGAATAAGGCGCCTCCAACGATGGACATGATAACCAGGGAAGAGCCAAGTTTTGTATCTTCTCCTAAAGATTTCACACTTAAGGAGAAAATGGTTGGGAACATGATGGACATGAAAAATTCTACGCCGACGAGGGCATAAATAGAAAAAATGCCACCAAAGCCAACCACAGCAGCCAACAGTGCCATGCAAACGACAGCATAAACGGTTAACAATCGGGTAGGGGAGATATATTGCATAAGAAAAGTGCCTACGAAGCGACCTATCATAAATCCAAACAGGGCAATGGCCAAATAAAATGCGGCTGTTTTTTCTGCCATTCCTGCCGCGGAACCAGCATATCGTATGAAAAAGCTGGATACACATACCTGAGCTCCCACATAAAAGAATTGTGTGATTACCCCTTGCGTCAAATGGGAATGACGCCAGATGGATTTTCCAGTACCTTTGCTAACGGGTGTTTCCTCTTCTTTTATCTCGGGTAATTTACTGAAATATATCAATACAGCGACAGCTAAGACGACGATTCCAATGAGGAGATAAGGGATTTTTACCGCAGCCGCCTCCAAATTTAATAACTCGTTTAATGCTTCTGGTGTCATATTTTGCGTGGCCTCGGTCGATAAATCAGTGCCACTTAAAATGAACAGTCCACCTGCAGCTGGTGCTAAAGTGGCAGCTAAACCGTTAAAACTTTGAGATAAATTCAAACGTTGCGTGGCGGTATTGGGATCACCCAAAACGGTCACATAAGGATTCGCCGCGGTTTCCAGGAAGGTTAAACCACTGGCAATAATGAATAAGGCTAGTAGGAAAAAAGGAAAAAGACGGGTATTAGCGGCGGGTATGAATAAAAAAGCACCTAGCGCAAACAAACATAATCCTAAAAGAATTCCATTTTTATATCCCCATTTTTTCATGGCAAAACCTGCCGGTAAGGCAACTAAAAAATAGGCCATGAAAAAAGCACTATCTATCAAGGCAGATTGGAAATCGCTCAGTTCACAGGCCTTTTTCAAATGCGGTATGAGGATAGGATTTAAATTATGTGCAAAACCCCATAAAAAAAAGAGCGTTGTTATGAGCATTAAAGGTAACAAATAAGGGTTTTTTGTCTTCATTCCAGGTGTTTTTAAAAAGAACATACCAATATAATCATTTTTATTTAAAGGACAAATGGAGGTGAAATTTGGATTACGGGAACAGGTTGTTTTTTACCTATCGAATAAAAATGACCTCTTCCAAAGGTACGCGCATACGTTCACTATGAATCCCTTTTTCCGTTCCCTTTCCAACGGCAACAATCATGGTTATTTCGGCATCTTTTGGCAGATTAAGATGTTTTTTAACCCTTTTTGCATCGAAACCCTCCATAGGACAGGTGTCAAATCCTTCAGAAGCCATGGCTAACATAAATGTTTGTGCCGCCAAAGCACACGATTTGTGAAGCATAACTCTCTGATCAGCATGGCTTTCAAAACGCATAAATGACTTTTTGAATCCTTTATAAAAAACAATTCCCTTTCTAAATAGGGTATTAAATCCAAAGGGGTCATGTCTATAAATTATGGGCATTAACTTTTTATAATAGCTTAAGCCTCTTTTATTTAGCTTAGTGGGTTCGCCCTGAATAGCCGTTTTAATATTGTTATAATTCCATTCAGCTCTTTCCTTCCAAAGTCCCTGTCGGGTAACAAAAACAATCAGATGTTTTGCAGTCCTGGCTGCGGATTGCCCCATGCAAAGCGGCGTCATCTGTTCCAGCAAGTCCTTTGATTTGATCCAGTAAAATCCCCAAAGTTGCATATTACTGCTATTAGGAGAAAGTTGGGCCAATGTTAAGGCAGATAAAACAGATTCGTCTGGCACTTCAATGTCCTCAGAAAAATGTCTGTTAGACCTGCGATGCTCTACAATTTCTTTAAATACTTCTGATTTTTTCATTTAAGAAGGGTTTGTATGCTAAACATAGTTGTACTAATTCTGCTGTTGTTCCTATTTTCTCGTCGGGCAAACCTAACATTTTTCTAGCTATTTCAATGATGGCTAAAGGGTTTTTCCCGGTTTCTCTTAATGCCTTTAACGATTCAGAACCAGCTGATTTTGATAATTTATGTCCATTTTTATCTGTGATTAAAGGGTGATGTCCAAAATGGATACGTTGAAAATCAGTTGATTTCCAGTGTGTTGCCATATATAATTGGGCGGCGGTGGAAGTAAGTAAGTCGGCCCCTCTGATTATATGGGTTATATTAAAATGCAGGTCATCCAGATAACTACCTAACTGATAGGAGGGCAGATCATTTTTTTGTTTTACTACAAAATCACCCATCTGTTCGGATAAATTTACGGTGGTATTAGCCTTGAATAAATCTACCCAATGGATGGAAGTATCTTCCTTTATTCGCCATCGCCAGGCTGATTTTTCATGGAATGATTTTTTTAAATCCCTGCATTTTCCATTATAAACAGGATAAGTAACTGAAGCCACCAAATCCTTGCGGGTACAGTCACAAGCATAAACCCACTCCCGTTCCATGGAAGATTTCAACACATCGTCGTAAAGACTTAATCTTTGGTGTTGGGACCAATATTTGTCGAAATCAGCCACAGAAGATGGCCCTTCGTCGTATTGGATACCCAGCCAATCGAGTGCGTAAAAAATATCTTCAACATATTCTTTCCGATATCTTTCCCTATCTAGGTCATCAATTCGTAATAATAACTTCCCATTTTCACTTTTCGCCAAGCAATAAGTGATTAGGAAAGAAACAGCATTTCCAACATGTAAAAATCCGCTTGGGGTTGGTGCAATACGCGTTTTCATTTTATTAATTACTTTTTAAAGATAGTTATTTATATATTGTCCATAAAATATTTGATATGAGGTTAGTGAAATTAAATGAAGATAGTTCATGGATGTGGGAATGGCAGGACATTCGGGTATTGGTTGACCCATGGTTTACCCCTTCACAAATCGATTACCATCCCGCTTTCAGTGAGCAGTTTCACCTGACAGAGCAACCAAAAGTGAGCGATTTGGGTAAAATTGATTATATTTTTATATCGCACCCATTTACCGATCATTGTAATAAAGAAACCTTAATTCAATTTGATAAGGATATTCCGGTGATTTCCAGACCTGGGACCTTGAAAAAAATAAGTGGATGGAATCATTTTAACGTGTTGATACCCATCGAAGAAGCACCATTTAAAATAAGTGTTATCCCTACCAATTCCTTGTTTGACCCGGTTCATTTTGCCTTTCGGATAGAAAATGAGGACGGTACCTTTATATATGCACCTCATGGGACAAAGGCGAAGAACTTGCCAAAGGCTGATGTATTGATAACGACTACCACTACCTTTGAACTCCCTTTTTGGTTAGGGGGAACCATTAATCTGGGTTATAATAAGGCATTGATAGCTAAAAAATTATGTGGTGCCTCAATGTTAGTGGCTACCCACGACGAAAAAAAATTGGGAAAGGGTTTCGTCGAAAAATTAGCTAAAAAGACGTACGAAAGTCAACTCAAGGACATCAGGGTTTTAAAGCAAGGAGAAGCTTTAGTTTTTCAAGGATAGTATTTTGAATGGTATAATGGAATGGGTAAAAAAACCAGTATCCCATTTTTTCTTCCAGACGAGCTGATATTCCAAAAATAAATAGTATATTTGACTAATATTGTCAAAACATAAATTGTCTTATGAGTAACTTTGGAAGCTTAATTCGAACAGCAAGAGAAGATAAAGGTTTGTTTCTGCGGCAAGTTGCAGCTGAACTAGACATTGACCAAGCTATCATTAGCAAATTCGAACGCAATGAACGAAAACCAACAAAGGAACAAGTTTTGAAATTTGCAAAGTTTTACAAACTCGACAAGGAAACTTTATTGGTTGAGTGGTTAAGTGACAAAGTAGCGTATGACCTGCAAGACGAAAATTTGGCTAACAAAGTTTTGAAAGCTGCTGAACAGAAAATTAGATACAACAAAAAGTAATGCTTCATTATATTATACAAGAAAAGAAAAACAAATGGTTGCAGTCTGACGAATGCACTATAAATGATTTGATAAAGTATATCCGTGACAAAGGGCAGTTGCGCGATACGCAAATTGAAGCTATTGAAACGTATTTATTTTTGAAAATACAAGGTCAAAATAAACCACTTTGGAAACTATTTTCAGAAGGATTTTTCATTAATGGCACGGACTTATCAAAACGAAATATTAATCAATCCGCAAGAGATTTTTTAACAGTTAATAAAGACGCTTTTGCACTATATGATTTTGCAAGAACAAAAAATGGCACCGGTTCTCTACTTCCAGAGCTTGAAAATCTGATTGTTGATAAACCAACCGAATTAGATTACGCCACTATTATAAAAAGCATTTTCTACAATGTAAGTTATGCCGACTATTTAATGAGTTTGCCAATGGGGGCAGGTAAAACTTTTTTGATGGCTGCTTTCATTTATTTGGACTTGTATTTTGCAGACAAAGAACCTGATAATAAAGGATTTGCACATAATTTTTTAGTACTTATTCCTTCGGGATTAAAATCATCTATTGTTCCCAGTTTAAAAACAATTTTAAATTTTGAACCTTCGTGGGTAATTCCTGAACCTTTTGCATCTAATCTAAAAAAATTATTGAAGTTTGATGTTTTGGACGAGCAGAAATCAGGAAAGAAAAGTAACAAGGCAAGAAATCCAAATGCACAAAAAGTAAACGCCTGTTTACCTAATCCATTCGGACAAGTGTTTGTAGTGAATGCAGAGAAAGTGATTTTGGAAAGTTTCAAATTCAATGCGCAAACAGAATTGGAACTGGAAGAAGAAGAGAAAGACACAAGCAACGATTTGAAAAGATTGTTCGGACAAATTCCGAACTTGACGATCCTTATAGATGAAGTTCACCACGCTGCAACCGATGATATTAAATTACGACAAGCCGTAAATTATTGGCACAGTAAAGGAAACATTACAAGCGTTTTAGGTTTTTCGGGAACGCCCTATTTACAAGGTGCTGAAACCATCAAAGCTGGTGTTTATGCTTTTAAATTTTCGCAAATTACCAACACGGTTTATTATTATCCGTTGGTTACTGCAATTAAGAAATTCCTGAAAACTCCAACCGTAAAAATTGGGCAAAACCTTGACCGTTTTCAAATCATTAAAAAAGGAATTGAGGACTTTGATGCACTCTACAAGAAAACAGTTTATGAAAATGGTACTATAGCTAAAGTAGCTATTTATTGCAGTAATATAGAGGTTTTAGAAGAAGAAGTTTATCCGTTCTTGACGAGTGAATTAAAAATTAATCCTGCCGAGATTTTGAAATTTCACGGCGGAAATAAAAAATACACGTTGCCAAAAGAGAATGAATTGGCATTTCGTTCATTGGATTTAGCCATTTCAAAAAAGCGTTACATCCTTTTAGTTCAAGTTGGAAAAGAAGGTTGGGATTGCCCAAGTTTAACAGGTGTAATACTTTCGCAAAAAGGCGATAGCCCACAAAATATGGTGCTGCAAACTTCTTGCAGATGTTTACGCCAAGTGGACAAAGGAAAAGCAGAAACCGCTTTAATTTGGCTGAATAAAGACAATGCTGATACGCTAAATAAACAGTTGAAGCAAGAGCAAAACAGCAGTATTGACGAATTGAACAGCACTAAACGTATTGGTAAAGCCGAAATGGTGGAACGCCACAGCCGTATGGAATATTTGCAATTGCCGAAGGTGGATTTTTATCAAATGAAAGTTACTTACCAAAGCATTGACCAGGAAGAAACAGCAAATACAAAAGCCAAGTTAAAAGCCATCATTAAAAAAATGGAAGATTACAAGGCTTCGGCTTTAATAAGCACCAGCGAAATTTCGAATATTGATACAGGCGAAATTGATGTTATCAATGAAACTGGCATTGCATTCGCTAATTATAATCATTGGCTTTTTGACATTAGCCGGCAAAGTTTTGCTTTGATTCCGGAATCGCAATTGCACCAATTTGACACAGAACTAAACGAAATATTTGAAACCGTTTCTTTCGAAAAAGATGGAAACCGCTTTTTCAATGAGTTGTATGATTTGCATTCGTTACAATCTAAAATTCGTGTTGCCTTTAGTATCAAAAGAGATTTACAAACCTACACAGAAGTCATTCCAAAAGAAGCCGAATTATTGATTGCAGAACGCTTGACCGATGTAGAGGATAATCTAAAACTCTATCCAAAAGAATCTGATACCGCTAAAATAGTAGAATTCGATAAAAGGAATATGCATTTAAACATTGATGAAGAAAAAGTAAAACAACTTTATGATATGAATTTGGAAATGGTTAAAGGAACGCCATTAGAAATTGCATTTGGTTCTTTTGAAAATTTTAAAGAGCAATACGATTTTCAGCCTGCTGTTAAAAATAAAGAAGTTACCTTCCACTATTTACCTTATAATTTTGGTGGAAGCGGAAGTAGTGGGCTAGAAATTGAAACATTGCAAAAGGCACTACAATTAGCTGATTTCAAAAATAAAGACTTAGAAATTTACTATAACGGAGAACGCGGCTTAACTGAATTTGTAATAAACTGCTTTGCCAAAGAAGGAAAATATTGGAAAAATATTGGCAAATACACCACCGACTTTTTAATTATAAAGCGAATCTCAAAGAACAAAATTCACAAAGCCTTGCTCTTAGAAACTAAAGGTGCTTTGTATGCTGATGACAAGGTTTTTCAAAAAAAGAAAAACTATGTGGAAACAGAGTTTTTGAAACTAAACCAAGAAAAATTTGGCTACCAACGTTTTGACTTCCTGTATTTGGAAGACAGTAAAAACATTGCAGCCAACATCACAAAATTGAACAACAAGTTAAACCAGTTTTTTAACGATTAAGATATGCCAGTAAAATACATTCCATATTATCCAAATACGGTTGAAGGACAAGCTATTTTGGACAACATCACTCGAACACAACGTGTATTGCGTTACCGTGAGAATGATAAAGTGTATGACCGAATTAAAAGAGGTATGCCTTTCTATGAAGTAGAACCTATTGAAACAGTGGGCGAACCTTCTGAAAATTTAGTTATTCGTGGCGAATGTATTTCTGCTTGTGCCTACCTGAAAGAACAAGGTATTAAAGTGGACTTGGTTTACATTGATCCACCTTTTGCAAGTGGTGCTGATTACGCTAAAAAAGTATTTCTTCGTAAAAACCCAAAAATTGCCGATAACATTGCCGTTGCCAAACAAGAAATGGACATGGAAGAACTAAAAGCATTTGAGGAAAAAATGTATGGAGATATTTGGAAAAAAGAAGATTACCTCAATTGGATGTATGAAAATTTGATAGCTATAAAAAGTATAATGAATGATAATGGCAGCATTTATTTTCACATCGATTTGAATATTGGTCATTACGCTAAAATACTAATGGATGAAGTATTTGTTGGATACGAGTTCAATGAAATTGTTTGGGTTTGTGGATTAATGGGATTTGGTGATATATACCCAAAAGCACACGAAACAATATTTGTATATAGAAAAGCAGATAGCTATTTCCATGCTCCTTATAGACGTGGGTATTCAGAGAGAATAACAAATGCTCTTCAAAAAGATAGTGAGGGCTGGTATTACACAAGAGGTAGAGAAACCAGTGGCGGTGGTAATAATTTAAAAACTTATATCTGTAATAATCAAAAGCTATCAAAGGAAGAGGCTATTGCGGAAGCAAATAAAAATCGTCCTCAATCCGCTTGGAGTGTTTGGATAGGAAAGGATGATATTGCAAATTCTTACGGAGATTATGGTGTTGGAACATACGCATATACTGAAAAGGAAAATGTAGGTTATGCAACTCAAAAACCTGAAGCACTTTTGCAACGAGTTATTAGTGCAAGTTCAGACAAAGAAATGGTAGTCGCAGACTTCTTTGGAGGAAGTGGCGTAACTTCAAAAGTTGCAAATGATTTAGGAAGAAAATTTATTCACGTTGATATTGGTATTAATAGCATTCAAACAGTAAGAGACCGCTTAATAGAAGCCAAAGCCAATTTTCAAATATTAGAAATAAAAGACGGTGTTAGTTTGTTCCGCAACCCACAACAAACAATGGATAAACTAAAAATGTTAATACCTGGTTTGCTGCAAGGTTTACCAGGCATTAGTAAGTTTTGGTTTGGTGCGGTGATTCATAGTAAAGAAGGTACCATTCCAGTCTATGTTCCCAATTTACTTAACTCACAAGAAAAGGTGTTGGATATTCCAACCATAAATATCATTATAAATCAGGAATTACAAAATCTGGAAGTCAACGTAAAAAAAGTAATTGTGTATTACATAGACATTGACGACCAAAAGGAACTAGAAAAATTCATTAAAGAAAACAATGCCACTGAAATAGAAGTAGCATTAAAAGACCTTAAAAATCTATTACACGATGTGGTAATTGAAGACATCATAGATTTTAAAACCACCCAAATAAATGACGGTTTTGAAACAGAAATAAAAAAATTCATCAGCGACCGACTTATTCAGAAAATAGGTGAGTTTAACCAAAAGGGAAATTTACAATCCATTGCCAAAGGTAAAAAATTCAATCCTATCATCATCAGCGAAGAAGGTTTAGAACTCATAGAACTTATTGCCCTCGATGGTGAAAACACAGAAGGACAATGGCACAGTACGACTGAAATTAAAATTGATAAACTGGGTTATGTAATTACCAACGGAGTAAAATCAAAAAACTTTTGGGACGGCAAAATCATCAGCGACAAAAAACCTTTGAGAATAAAAGTGAGAAATATAAGTGGTGACGAAACGATAAAAGTGATTGAATAATGTCAAGAGGCTTGCCACATAACGTTAAACAATGCCTTGAAAAGTCGAGAGATTTTGCTTTACTTGCTATTGAAACCTACAACAAGCCAGCAATTATTTAAATGGCACACTTTTAGCATAAATGGATGGCTCACTTTCAGGAATATACGTTCCTCCTACGCCTGACCTGAAACTGGCATATCTAGGTTATTCAGGGCTTAATCAGGTCATTGGTCGAATTTATAGTTGATAAAATAATTTTTTTCTGTTTACTTATTTTTATTCATTAATTTAGTACTCCTATTTGAAAAAATAACAAAATGAAGCATTTATATTTGATTCTGGTGGCTTCAAGCTTTACTTTTATCGCTTGGGCTCAGTCGCCAAACACAGACAAAAGTCTTTTCAGACAGTTGGGTTCTGAACTACCCACCCCCAATACTTACCGTACGGCTTCTGGTGCCCCAGGTGAAAGTTATTGGCAACAACGTGCTGATTATGACATTAAAGTGGAGGTTGATGATAACACTCAAAAATTGATTGGTAAAGAAACTATTACCTACACAAATAATTCTCCGCATGTGCTTTCTTATGTATGGGTGCAATTGGATCAAAATATAGTAGATCCGGAGTCTGATACCTATAAGACGAAAACGAATACCATGTCAGAGCGAACTACTATGACTCAGTTAAATGCCATGATTGATAATTCTTTCGATGGGGGTTTCAAACTGGAATATGTTCGCGACCTAATGGGTAAGGACTTGAAATATACAGTCAATAAAACGATGATGAGGGTTGATCTTCCCACTCCTTTAGCGGCAAAGGGTGGTAAAGTGGTACTCAATATTTCGTGGGCCTATAATATCAATGACAGGCAGAATCCTGCTTTATCTGGTGACAGCAGAGGGGGATATGAGTTTTTTCCAGAAGATGGAAATTACCTTTATACTCTGGCTCAATGGTATCCAAGAATGGCTGTTTATGACGATTATAATGGATGGCAGCACAAGCAATTTCTAGGTCAGGGTGAGTTTACCTTACCTTTTGGAAATTTCACCGTAGCTATTACCGTTCCTTCTGACCATATTGTAGCTTCTACAGGTGTTTTGCAAAATGGAAAAGAGGTTCTTACTGCAGAGCAATTGAAGCGCTTTGAAGCATCAAAATCGGCAGTTAAACCCGTTGTCATTGTAACTCAGGCAGAAGCGACAGAAAAGGAAAAAACCAAAGCAGCTACCAAGAAAACGTGGATTTATAAAGCGGAAAATGTTCGTGATTTTGCTTTTGGAACAAGTAGAAAATATATTTGGGACGCCGTGGGAGTTAAAATTGATGGAAGTTCTCAGCCTTTAGTTATGGCCATGTCCTACTATCCTAAGGAGGCAAATCCTCTGTATGGACAATATTCCACAGAAGCAGTGGCGCATACGTTGAGGGTTTACTCTAAGCATACTATTCCTTATCCTTATCCTGTCGCTATTTCTGTGGAAGCAAGCAATGGTATGGAATATCCTATGATTTGTTTCAATTATGGTCGTCCTGAAAAGGATGGAACTTATTCTGACAGAATTAAATATGGTATGCTATCGGTTATTTTCCATGAAGTTGGTCATAATTTCTTTCCAATGATTGTAAATTCTGACGAACGTCAATGGACCTGGATGGACGAAGGCTTAAATTCTTTCTGTCAATTTCTTGCAGAACAAGAGTGGCAAAGGGATTACCCTTCTGGAAGTGGACCAGCAAAATCAATCGTTGATTATATGAAGATGGATAAAGCTGTTCAGAATCCTATTATGACTAATTCTGAATCTATTATCCGTTTTGGTGATAACGCTTATGGCAAACCTGCTACAGCATTGAATATTCTTCGTGAAACCGTTATGGGTAGAGAATTATTCGATTTTTCTTTCAGAGAATATGCAAAGCGTTGGGCATTCAAACATCCTACACCTTCTGATCTTTTCCGTACCATGGAAGATGCATCGGGTGTTGACCTCGATTGGTTCTGGAGAGGTTGGTTTTTTACTACAGATCATGTGGATATTTCATTGGATAATGTGACTCCTTTTAGAATGGATACTAAAAATCCGGACATCGAAAAACCCTTAGCAGGTAAAGCTGCGAAAGAGGAACTTGAGAAGGATATTACTTATCAAAATAACAAAAGAGATTTACCAACTACGGCCGTGGAAAGGAATAAAGAATTAGAAGATTTTTATAATAATTATGATCCTAATGCCATAGTTCCTTCGGACAAGAAGGCTTATGATCAATATATGACTGGATTAGGTGAAAAGGAGAAAGCCTTTATAGCAAAAGGTTTACATTTTTATCAATTGGATTTCTCTAATAAAGGAGGATTGGTAATGCCTCTTATTATTCAGTTTAATCTTGAGGATGGTACGAAAGAGGTCAAAAGAATTCCAGCGGAAATTTTCCGACTAAATGATCAGAAAGTATCCAAGGTATTTGCTTTAAGCAAACCTGTGGTTAGTGTTGAATTAGATCCACAAGAGGAAACGGCAGATACAGAAAGGGAGAATAATTTCTTCCCAAGAAAGGCAGTTCCTTCAAGATTCGAAATGTTTAAGCAATCTGGGGGAGGTCGCTGGAGTGGCGGCGGTGGAATGAATCCAATGCAAAAAGCTAAGGCTGAAACTAAAAACTAAATATTTTATTACTATCGATTATTGACAACTAGAGGCTGACCTTAAATGGACAGCCTCTTTTTGGTGTGTTATGGTTATACTTTTGATTTCTTGTGGGCTAATGCTGCTTTCACAAAATGAACAAAAAGAGGATGAGGATTCTCAACGGTACTTTTTAATTCAGGGTGAAATTGTACACCAACAAACCAGGGATGATCCGCCAATTCGATAATTTCCACCAGACCAGATTGTGGATTTACACCTGAAACAACCAAGCCTGCTGATGTTAATTTTTCTAAATAGGCATTGTTAAATTCATAGCGATGACGATGTCTTTCCGAAATTTTTAAACCCCCATAGGCTACGGCGGCTTTCGTTTTTTTCTTCAGTTCACAGGCATAAGCACCCAATCTCATAGTTCCCCCCTTATCGGTGATTTTTTTCTGTTCTTCCATCATATCAATGACAGGTTCCGGCGTTTCCGGATTGACTTCAGTGGAACTTGCATGCTCAATACCGGCGACATTTAAGGCAAATTCTACCACTGCACATTGCATGCCAAGGCAAATACCAAAGAATGGAATTTTATTTTTTCTTACAAATTCAATCGCTTTTATTTTCCCGGCGATGCCTCTTTCTCCAAATCCCGGAGCTACTAATACACCATCTAATTTACCAAGAATAGCTTCCAATGAATTATATGAACCGTCCAGTTCTTCGGCATGAATAGGAATAACTTTAACCTTACATTCATTTATCGCACCTGCATGAATGAACGACTCGTAAATCGATTTATAGGCATCTTGTAATTCGTTATATTTACCAACAAGCCCAATAGTTACTTCGTTCGACGGATGTTTAAGTTTGTTTAAGAACGATTTCCATGTCTTTAAATTAGGCTCTTTTCTGTCTGGAAGCCTCAATTTTGATAATACCGTACTATCAAGTTTTTCGGATAGCATTAACAAGGGAACGTCATAAATAGTGGGTGCGTCAATCGCTTCAATGACAGAGCCAACATCTACATTACAAAAAAGAGCGAGTTTTCTGCGGATATCCATATTGATGGGATGTTCCGTACGGCAAACTAAAATATCGGGCTGTATCCCGGTATTTAGTAATTCCTTTACAGAATGCTGCGTTGGCTTTGTTTTTAGTTCTCCCGCCGCACTTAAATAGGGAATTAATGTAAGATGGATGACCAAGCAATTATCGGAACCTAACTCCCAGCGTAATTGTCGAAGAGATTCTAAATAGGGAAGAGATTCAATATCTCCAACCGTACCTCCCAGTTCCGTGATGATAATATCATAGTTGGAATTTGAAGCCAGCAACATGACTCTCCGCTTTATCTCATCGGTAATGTGTGGAATGACCTGCACGGTCTTTCCCAGATAATCACCTGCTCTTTCTCTATTTATTACCGTTTGATAGATTCTCCCGGTAGTGACATTATTTGCCTGCGAGGTGGGCTGATTTAAAAACCG
>CANMVX010000026.1 GCA_947501115.1 Haliscomenobacteraceae bacterium | reverse complement strand
GATAATGGAAGTTGTTTAAATTGTATATTTCCCATATTGTTTTTGTTGCACCCTAAGATAATAATCTTTGAGGAACAAACAAAAATCCCCGACACTTTTGTATCGGGGATTCTTTTTTTATTACAGATGGGCTTTTTAGACAGCCTCCTACATGAACCATTGACGATGTTGATGACATCTTGTCTTTAATCAGGATTTTGTGGCTTTCGGGGATGAATGATTTGGTCTTTAGTTCTTAGCTTAGATGCACTTCACTTCCTATATAAATCACTAAATGAAAATGTAACTAGAACTAAAAAAAGGTTTAGATATGAAATTTCATGTAATATTTTATAAAATTATTTTTTACTTTTGTAAGGTAATAGTATTTTTCTTTATATTAAAAATTGAATATGAAAAAATCTATCTATCTATCTATCTATCTATCTATCTATCTGTTAGCCTAAATGGTCAGGTAATAAATAGTAATGAAATAGAGAAAGGCACAAGCATTCAACGCAATGCTTCATTTAATGTGGAAGAGATAAAAGTGCGCTGGAGGAAGGCTGCTTTAGAAAATTGTGCTGGTGTTCCGTGTGTGGTTGCCCCATCCTTTACCTGCGGTTCCTCTACCGTTTCAGACTATGATGGAAACGTTTACGAAACGGTTTCAATTGTCGGCAATGGCGTCACTCAATGCTGGACGAAGTCAAATTTAAAGGTTACCAATTATAATGATGGTAGCTTGATAGGTGACTCAACAAATAGCACCTGGGGAACGGCGATGATTGGAGCTCGCACGGAATATGTTCTCACTGGAGTAACGGGTTATGTTGGAACTTTTGGCTATTTGTACAATTGGTATGCTGTTAATGACCTAAGGAAATTGTGCCCTGCGGGCTGGCATGTTCCCACGGATTCTGATTGGAATAAATTAGTAATATCATTACATTCAGGAACTACAGTAGCTGATACATCTTCTACTTCTTTAACTCAGAGTACTACCGCAGGGACTGTAATGAAATCTGATGTAACAAACCCTAGGGATGATGATGGTTTAGGATGGAATCCTGGTAGTCCCGGAACTAATACAAGTGGTTTTTCAGTTCTCCCAGGTGGGTCTCGCGTCGGTGGTAGTTTCTTCTATATTAGAAACAGCGCTTTATTCTGGAGTGCTACTGAGGACGGCAACACCGGCAACGCCTGGCAACGCCACCTGAACAAGGTCACTGGCGATGTGTACAGGGTCAAACTCAACAATAAGTCAGAAGGTGCCTCCGTCCGTTGCCTTAGGGATTGACTATTTGTCTATTTGACTATTTGTGGGCGGGCAAATGTGGGCGGCGAAAAGGGGGGTTTGGGGGGAATTCCCCCCAATGGGTCTTTGTTAGTTTTAAAAAGCTCAAAAATAAATAAATATGGGATTAGCAGAAGAACTATTCCATATCCCCGTAGAGGCGATGCATGCATCGTCTTATAAACGTCAGCACTCAAATTTTAAAAGGTGGTAGAAAATGATTGTGAAAAAACCACTCAAAACCATCCTATTTCAAAACCCCTTTTTTGAATCAGGATTTTCAGGATTTTGAGTATTAGAGAGGGACGTCTTCGTTTTGGTTGGGAATCGGTACTTTGGGGAATATTTCCTGAACCTATTAGTTTTGAATCAGGATTTACAGGATTTTCAGGATTACAGAGGACGTCTTCGTTTTAAGCGTAAAGGTGCTCGTAGAGGATTACTTTATATGCTTCTTTTCGCCGGTGCGTTACGCATCGGCGAAAAACTAGGAAATAAAAGTATCGTTTATAATAATCTTACCACTCAAACCGGAGACGTTATTTGTAGTCCTGAAAATCCTGTAAATCCTGATTCAAAAGTGGCTGCAAGTACCAAAATGCAAACCTTTCAAGAAAAGAGTAAACGAAGGCATCCTGTAATAATAACCTTCCTACCCAAACCAACGACGTTATGGTTAATCCTATAAATCCTGATTCAAAACCAGGTTACACGGAAAATGGTCCAAAATCTATCATTCACAAAAGGTTCTGAATAACAATTACCCCCAATGTAGCCACTTGAAAAAAGCCAATCTATGCATTGTCCCTCATATAACTGTCATTGCAAGCCAATTTCACAGAGACACTTTTTCAGGCCTATTTTGACTGTAGAAGGAATAAAAGAAATACGCTGAATGCGCTAAAATTTGAACTGCATTTTGAAAAATATATTTTTGAACTGGCCGACGATATCAGGAATGGAACCTATCAGCCAGGTAGAAGCATCGCCTTTATTGTAACAAAACCGGTAAAAAGAGAGGTGTTTGCTGCTCAATTTAGAGATAGAGTGGTTCATCACTGGCTTATTAGAAAACTAAATCCCTTTTTTGAAAATGAGTTTATGGAGGATGCTTATGCTTGCCGTACTGGAAAAGGAACCCATTTTGGCATAAGGCGTATGCGTGATTTCATGCAGCAATGTGCCCAGGAAAACGAGGGAGAAGCATACGTCCTGAAATTGGATATTAGGGGCTTCTTTATGCATATTTCAAGAACCCTCCTTTATGATAAACTGGAAGATTTTATAGCCAAAAATGATAAAATAGAAGATAAGTTATTTTTACTAGATATGGCCAAACGAATTATTTTTAACGATCCCACAAAAAATTGTTTTATCAAGGGAGACAAATCACTTTGGGACGATTTGCCTAAAGATAAAAGTCTTTTTCATTCTCCAGCAGAAAGTGGATTGCCTATTGGAAATCTGACCAGCCAGGTTTTTGCTAATTTTTATTTGAACGATTTTGATCATTTCGTTAAAGAAAAGCTGCATATAAAATACTACGGCAGATATGTTGACGATTTTGTCTTGGTTCATCCCGACCGACAATACCTTAGCGGCCTCATTCCAATCATTGAAAACTACTTGAAAACAAATTTGCAACTGCAGTTACATCCTAAAAAGCGTTACCTGCAGCATCATTCCAAAGGATTAGCTTTTCTTGGGGTTATGATAAAACCCAATAGAATATATGTTGGCTACAGAATAAAGTCAAACTTCTACACCGTGTTGAAACAACAAAATGAGGTGGTAAGCACATCGCCCATAAATAAATCTGTGGTGATGCAATTTGTCAGTCGAATGAATTCTTATTTAGGCATCATGAAACACTATCATACCTTTCGCTTACGACAACATATCATTAAAAAAAAGATGAACCCGTGGTGGTGGAAATTCATTTTCGTAAAAAGCCAATTCCTGAGCGTCGAAAGGCTAAAATGGGCCAGATATGTTGTTTTGGTATTTGGGTAAGGCATCCCTCGTGGGTGTCAGTTGTTTTTGGTTGAGGAGTTGGGTACTCTGGAGGGGTATTCCTGTAAATATTAGTTTGAATCAGGATTTTCAGGTTTAGGTCACATTAAAAGTAATCCATTTTCGTAGGGGCGAATTGCATTCGCCCTCCCATGATACAGTGACCCGTCCTAAAAAAAGTTTACAGATTTAACAATTTTTTAAAAATAGTCCTGAAACAAATTTACACTTACATTTGTAGTGTATGCGAATAAAAAAGGGGCTATCTTTTCAGACAGCCCCCTTTTCAAAACGTTGAATATACCTTCAATTAAAGGTCTTACTGAAAACCATTTTTCGTGTTTTTCCAGAATCTTCCATTAGTAAAACCAGTTTTTTACTGTTCAAAGATTCTATGTGCAGTTCTTTTTCTTCCTTTGATTGAGTGGTTAGAAAGAGGCTGTTACTGCTAACTTTAAATTTCCCCGCTTCTTTGTAATTTAATGTTCCTTCGTAGGAATAATTTCCCTCATCATTAAATTGCAAAATGATATTTTCTAATGTTTTGTCTTTCAATATTTTGTCATTTTCAAATATCTCAGTCGCCTTCCATACGCCAACAATTTGATAGTTAGCGATAAAATTGCATGAATTGAAAAATAAAAGAATTGGAAGAAA
Organism: Haliscomenobacteraceae bacterium; assembly: GCA_947501115.1. Classification (GTDB taxonomy): domain Bacteria; phylum Bacteroidota; class Bacteroidia; order Chitinophagales; family Saprospiraceae; genus BJGN01. Next base: position 45,399 of record CANMVX010000026.1, on the reverse strand, counting down.
GATAAACTTATTCGTGGTTCGCAACATGCCCATTTAGTTTTTTAAGTAAGAGCTATAAAGGTTAAACAACCTGCAATAAAACCTATAAAGGCCAGCCAAGTAATATTTTTGAAGTACCAGATAAAATCTATTTTCTCCATACCCATAGCAGCTACCCCTGCGGCTGAACCAATAACGAGCATACTTCCACCTGTACCAGCAGAATAGGCAATGAAATGCCATAAATTACTGTCCAGAGGAAACTTAGCCATAGGATACATACCCATTGTAGCTGCCACTAAAGGCACGTTATCAATGATGGCCGAAAGAACTCCAATAAAAATGATGACCATATTTTGATTAGGAATAAGTTCTTGTAATTTGTTTGCCAGACTCATCAGGAATCCTACTTTTTCACCTGTTGAAGACAGAACTACCACCGATTCTAAAGCGCCAACGGCCAATAGAATTCCTAAAAAGAAAATGATACTACTAATTTCAATTCTAGATAATGCCTTATGCACTGAATATAGATGTCTGTTTTCTTGATTAAATTCCTCTTCTGGATGAATATATTCTGAAATGAGCCAAACAATACCCAAAGAAATCATGATGCCCATATATGGGGGTAAATGAGTAACTGACTTAAAAATTGGAACAAAAATTAAACCAGCTAAACCAGCAATTAACATGGTTTTACTACTAAGTAGCTTCGAGGTATCTATTGTGTTGTCTTGTCCGGTTATATTTTCTATTTTACCTTTGAAAATAGGAAGCAATGAGGCAATAAATACAGGTAAAACTAAGGAAATGATAGAGGGAAGAAATAAATTTTGCATTAAACCCACGGAGGAAACTTTCTTGCCTATCCAAAGCATAGTTGTAGTTACATCACCTATGGGTGACCATGCTCCACCTGCATTGGCAGCAATGATAATTAAACTAACATAAAATAACCTTTCTTCCCTTTTAGGAACAAGTTTTCTTAATATAGATACCATTACGATAGTAGTGGTCAGATTATCCAGTACAGCAGATAAGAAAAAGGCAATTAGGGAGGTAATCCAAAGAAGCGCCTTTTTATCTTTGGTTTTTACCAACGAAGTAATGGGTGAAAATCCTTTATGCAGATCTACTAACTCTACAATAGTCATTGCTCCTAAAAGGAAAAATAAAATTTCTGCCGTTTTACCCATTATATGAAGTAAACTGTCTTCTAATGGCGTTACCTGATGATTCACACCGAGTACTTCAAGATTACCCACTGAAATCAAAGCCCAGGTTAATGCACCCATCAATAGAGCTGGAACGGATTTGTCTAATTTTAAAGGTTGCTCAAGGACAATGATAATATAACCAATGAAGAAACAAAGGACTACACTTGTTAACATAAATTAATTTTTTAAGGTGTGTGTTAAAATGTCAGGTGTTTTTTGTAAAAATAAAGTTTTAATTTTCTTTTTTTAACATATTTATAGTTATTTCAAATAATTTTGTGGTTAATTCTTTTTTAATGGCTCAAAATATCAAATGGTAAAGATTGGAAATATTAATATTGGTGAGTTTCCGTTGATTTTAGCGCCGATGGAGGATGTAAGTGATCCCCCATTCAGAGCATTGTGTAAAGCTCAGGGTGCAGACTTAATGTTCACTGAGTTTATCAGCGTGGAAGGTCTTATCAGAGACGCAGATAAAAGTGTGCAGAAACTGGATATTTACGATGAAGAAAGGCCCATTGGTATTCAAATTTTTGGTGCTGAATTTGATTCCATGCGCAGAGCAGCAGAAATTGTCGAAGAGGCTAAACCTGAAATTTTAGACATTAATTATGGTTGCCCGGTTCAAAAAGTAGTGTGTAAAATGGCCGGTGCAGGGATCCTTCGGGATATACCCAAGATGATAAAACTTACCGAGGCAGTGATCAAAAACACCAAATTGCCTGTTACTGTTAAAACCAGACTGGGCTGGGATGAAGATACTATTTTTATAGAAGAAGTAGTTGAAAGGCTGCAAGATGTTGGTGTGCAGGCGGTTAGTATTCATGCCAGAACGCGGAAACAAATGTATAAAGGGGAGGCAGATTGGAGTTACATTGCGAAGGTGAAACAAAACCCAAGAATCCATATTCCTATATTTGGAAATGGCGATATTGATTCTCCACAAAAGGCAGTAGAATACAGAGAAAAGTATGGTGTTGACGGTATTATGATTGGTCGTGCAAGTATCGGTTATCCATGGATTTTTAGAGAAATCAAACAATTTATGCTCGACGGAACTATCTGTGACCCGCCAACGTTAACAGAAAGAATCAATGCGGTAACAGAACATCTTACCAGAGCTATTGATTGGAAAGGTGATAAACTCGGCATCCTAGAAACCAGGAGACACTATAGTAACTATTTTCGAGGTTTTCCTAATATTAAGGAGTTTAGAAAATCTTTGGTAACCTTAGATGATAAAAATCATATTTTTGAGGTTCTTCATGAAATGTCTCTCTGTTATGCAGGATTAGAACCTGTGTTGTCTGAGTGATCCCAAAATTAAAATGTGTCCAAAATAATTGATTTTACGAATAAGGAAAATGATTTCCTCTTCAGATTAATTGGAAGAGTAGCCATTGATATGAATGCTCCCGCTTATGTGGTTGGTGGCTTTGTTAGAAATTTTTTTTTAAAAAGGCAATCTAAAGACATCGATATTGTATGCGTGGGTAATGGTATTCAGTTAGCAGAAAATGTCGCTGCCCTTTTACAGCCTTCTCCAAAAGTGGTTACCTACAGTCGGTATGGAACAGCTATGTTTCGTTTTAATGATATTGAATTTGAATTTGTAGGAGCTCGAAAAGAATCATATTCAGCTGATTCCCGAAAGCCTGCTGTGGAGGAGGGGACCTTGGAAGATGATCAGAAAAGGAGAGATTTTACTATGAATGCGCTCGCTTTTTCCTTGAATCCAGATGAATTTGGCTTGTTTCTTGACTCTTTTGAAGGTCTGGAAGATTTAAATAACCAGATTATTAAAACACCATTAGATCCGGGAATAACTTTTTCTGATGATCCTCTTAGAATGATGCGCGCTATAAGATTCGCCGCTCAACTTGGGTTTGTTTTAGATGGCGATACGAAACAGGCATTAAAAAAATATAAAGACAGAATAGGTATTATTTCTCAGGAAAGAATAGCTGCTGAATTGAATAAAATCATTCTTTCGCCTAAGCCTTCTGTTGGCTTTCTTCTTCTTTTTGAAACAGGTTTATTATCCATTATTTTCCCCGAAATGTTGCTTTTACATGGGGTGGAAATTAAAAATGGGAAAGGACACAAGGATAATTTCTTTCACACTTTGCAGGTTTTAGATAATTTAAGTCAGGTTACAGATAATTTATGGTTGCGCTGGGCCGCTATTTTACATGATATTGCTAAGCCCCAAACAAAACGGTGGCAAGCAGATATAGGTTGGTCTTTTCACGGACATGAAGTGTTGGGCGCTACCATGGTTTACACCATTTTTAAAAGACTTAAATTACCTATGGATTTTAAAATGAAGTATGTGCAGCAACTGGTCAGACTTCATTTGAGACCCATTTCTCTTACAAAAGAAAATATTACTGATTCAGCTATTAGAAGGCTTATTGTAGATGCTGGAGATGATCTGGATGACCTTATGCTCTTGTGTAAAGCTGATATTACTTCCAAAAATCAATCGAAGGTTCAAAAATATCTTGAAAATTACGATATGGTCATGGAGAAAATTCAAGCCGTTGAATCCAATGATAATCTTCGAAACTGGCAACCTCCCATAACAGGGGAGCTAATTATGGCTACCTTTTCTATTGGACCGTCCAAAGAAGTAGGCTTAATCAAAACGGCTGTAAGGGAAGCAATTCTTGATGGAATTATTCCAAACGATTACGACGCTGCCTTCACCTATATGAAGGAAAGAGGGAAGGAATTAGGATTGTAAGAAAGAAAAGTGATTATTTAGAAAGAGATAGAAACGGGTCTTTTTCCAAACCACAATCTTTGTAGCTTTTGCCCGACATCACGTTACTCATCTTAATATTCAGGGGACCTAGTTTTCTATCAATGGCTATTTTTGCACCTCCGGGAAGGGTAATCCAGTTTTCCCAGGTACTTTTTATGCCTCCAATAGGAATAATTTTAACCCACATTTTATAAGAGGTAGGTAAATTGGTTTTTGGGTCAAATTCCCATAAATAGGTGTCTCCTGGCGTTACGCCTCCATCCTGATAAATCACTTTTAAAGCCTTCTCACCGGAAGGCATGATAACCATTTCTCTTTTAACGCCCTTATCAAAAGCTTTAGTTGGAGCTATAAACCAAAAACTATCATTACAAAAGCTTTCCCAGGCTGTTTTAATAAATTTTGCTGCGGTATTTCCACTAACTGCCTGATTTTCCTGCCAGGCCTTTCCTTCCTTATTTTTCAAGTTCATTATGACGCGTTTACCGCCCCATTCAATCAACAAGAATTGTCTGTATTTATCCCAAACATATACTTTTTCCCCTGGAAATGTCCAACTGACCCATCTAACATTATTCCAGGCAGGCTTATTAATGGCCTCCTCCATTTTTGTAGCCAGTAAATCAGCCTCACTCCCAGAGGTTCCAACGGGAACATCTTCGTGTAAATAATATATGGCAGACCCCATTATGATGAATAAACCAATGAGTAAAACCAATATAAATCGTAAAAACTTCTTTGCCATAGGTTAAAGATTCCACCAGTAATTAAATTTCAAAACAAATTGCCGTTGCTTTAACTGAAAAGCGTTGGCGTAGTAATTATCCGTATATACAAAGTATAGATCAGAAGCAGGACTATACCGCCATTGAAGCCTAAAATTACTGTTAATATTATCAATCTGCTTGTTATATTGAAAAAAATAGGTGATAAACAATTTATTTGTCAGCGTTAAATCAAATCTCGGACCGGCAAGCCATAAATTAAATTGATTATTCCTGAGTTTTTCGGGTAGCCTTTCATCCTCAAAAAAGGATAAATTATTATAAGACGCTCGTAATGAAATAGAAAAGTAAGGTTGTATCCTGTACCCAAATTCACCCTCTAATCTAACTCTTTTCCCATTTGCATAATAACCGCCTTGTCGAGTAGATACACGGTAAGTGACTAAACTTTGTGGTTTGGAGGTAAAATCAAATCCTCGGGAATACCATTGATGAGTGGTGCCTTCTTTTAAGAAATGACCTGCATAATTGGTTGGGTCAAATCGAGCCAATAGTTTCACCTTATTTGTTGCCGTCCAGATAAAAAGATCGGCTCTGCTAAGAAAATTTATTTTGTAAATGGCAACGTGCTCATTTTCAATCTGTTTGAAATTTTCATTGAAATAACTGCTGAATTCAAGGGCAGGACCATGAGATAATACTTTTCCAGATTTAGGAAAAAATAGGTAGCCAACGCCTGGATTCAGTCTTTTATATCCCGTTCTGGGAACAAATCCTGTTTCGGCATTTACCTGATTACCAACGTCTTCCCATTTCATACCGTAAGTAATATTCTTATTTGTATATTGGATGTCGGCAGCGAGGAGTTGGTCTTTATTTGTCTTGTTAGCAGAAAGGGTGTTTAAGTAAAATACTTTTCCCCTCCAAAAATTATTAGCACTGGCAAGATTATACTCAACACCAATATTTCTGTTTGCCAGGGTAGTTGCATCTCCGAAACGTTCTCTGTTTACTAAAATAACCCCAATATTTGAGCGTTGAAACACCTTTCTTTGCAATGCAAATACAGCAAAATTAGTTCCTGTAGTTTCATTTTCATTTGCCTGCATCTGCATATTTAAGACACCTAATCTCCAGTTTTTATTGAGTTTACCACTAAGACGTGCCCCACCAACAATTTTATTTTGTAAGCCAATGCGGCGAGAGAAAAATGGACGGAGGTTATTATATCCAAAATTATTGAATAAATCTCCATTTTCAATAAAAAACTGCCTTCGTTCGGGGAAGAACAGTTCAAAACGATCTAAATTGGTCTGTTGAACATCAACTTCTACCTGAGAAAAGTCAGGATTCAGGGTTAAATCAAGATTCATTGAACTGTTTATAGCCACCTTGGCATCTAAACCGAGAGCCACATTACTTTTTTCTTTTTGATTCACTTTGTTATTTGAGTATGAACCAAGGGAAAAAGGAATCAATGAAATATTCGTTCCAGGCGAGGGTGGGGGTTCTGACCATTCTAAGTACCCGGTGTAGGCAAGAGAAGCGGTTGGAAATTGTCTTGGAACAGCCGCCCAGGCTGATTTTTCAGTGGTTTTCATATCTAACCTGCTGAAATTTACACCCCATTTATCTGCATTTGGTTTGTATCGTAATGTGGTGAATGGAATCGCCATCTCCAGCGTCCATTTGTCTGGTTCGCTTTGAACGGCGGAGGTCCATTTATTATCCCAGCTTAAATCTGCCTTTCCGCCATCGTATAAAAGTCCATCCCATTGAGCACCCATCGCATTGGATCCAAAGGTAAATCCATTGGTTTGATCATTAAAAGGGTCGATAAACAATAGAAAGTTATCATTTTTACCGAAACTAAAATCCCGTCTTAAGGACTCAACCATGTATGGTCCCTCTGATTTTTCATAATTTATGGCTAGTAAATACAGATTTTTATCATCGAAACACATTTTTACTTCGGTATATACCTTTGCAAAACCTGTATCCATGGGTAGTACTGCGTAAAATCGGGTTGTAGGCTGTATTTCCTTCCAGCCTTCATCTTCAGGAAATCCATCGACTTTGATTAACCCGGAAATTTTCTTTAGAGAATAAACCATAGATTCATTCGCCTTCTGAGCAATAATATTGACATAAGAAAGACAAAATACAGCCAGGAAAAAGGAAGTTTTTATTTGTTTATAATTCATTATAATTCCCTGATCCAGATATTTCTAAAACTAACTAAATCTCCATGATCCTGTAACCTTAAAGAACCTTTTTCATGGGCTTTAAATTTAGGTAGTCCAATGTATTCTGTTGCGCCCTTGATTTCTGTGTTATTCTGAACTAAAACACCATTATGCAGTACCGTAATAGTAGGCGGTGCGGTAAGAATACCGTCGGTATTAAAGCGTGGAGCTTTATAAATAATCTCATATACCTGCCATTCCCCTGGTTTCTTGTTAGCATTTACCAAAGGTATTGTTTGTTTATAAATGGAAGCCGCTTGTCCATTGGAATAGGTTCTATTGTCGTAGCTATCCAAAACTTGTAGTTCATAAATCTCCTGAAGAAAAATACCACTATTTCCTCTGCCTTGACCTTCCCCTTTAACCACCGCAGGAGCTCGCCATTCGATATGGATTTGACAGTCTCCAAATTGCTTTTTTGTTTTGATGTCACCTGTTTTAGGAACTACGGTTAAAAAGCTTTCTGCAATTTGCCATGGACAAGCATTGCCTTTTAAATCGGTCCAGGCGTCCATATTTTTACCGTCAAATAAAACGATAGCGTCTGATGGAGGCATATTATTAACTACAGGGGTGATTTTTCTTGGCTCCGGTTCCCAAACTTCGGTAGCTTTTGGGTCGGTAATCTGTGAAAAAAGCGTAGCTTGAGCAAAAGTACCCAAAGAGAACGTTAAGAGCATTCTAAGAGAGAGGATATGTAATTTCATTATATAAAGTTTTAGGTGCTGAAAATTATAATCTAATGTAAATCTTTTTCATCATTTTTCATTAAATAATCTTTTTTATGAATGAATTTCTTCTTTACGGACTTATTGGTGGCGCCATTCCCGATTTGTTAAGATTAATAAATAATCGGTATCAACTGAGTTTACCCGGTTATCTCAAATCTATCAATTTTTATGTAGGATTTATATTTTTACTTATTCTTGGTATGGTTACTGTCCAGTTATTAGAGGCTAATAGCATTACCGAAGCGCTTTCCTACGGATATTCAGCACCTCAGGTTATTTCCGGACTTCTTGGAAACATGTCAAAAACACCGAAATCAGGAAAGGAGAAAAGGAGTATGACTGTAAGTCCCCAGTTACCTGAAAAATTCAGTACCCTTGATTTTTGGAAATGGTAAATCATTTTCTGAGAAATCGGCTTGTAAAACCAAGGTGGAAGAAATTATAAGTTTAAAAAACAAAGTATTCGACAAATTTCGGTAAAATTGTACTTTAATTATTGAATGTCAGTTTTATGAAAATTATCATTGCGGGGGCTGGAGATGTCGGTTTTCATTTAGCTCAGTTATTGTCTATTGAAAACCAAGATATTATCTTGATAGATTCGAATCAGGATGTTTTGGATTATGCCGCGGGACACCTGGATCTGTTAACATTAAAAGGTGATGCCACTTCTTTTGAAGTCCTGAACAGGGCTAATGTACAAAATGCCGATTTATTTCTGGCGGTTACAACCCTGGAAAATTCAAATTTGATTTCCTGTATTTTAGCCAAAAAGTTAGGTGCTAAACAAACCATTGCCAGGGTAAATAATCCTGAATATTTGGTTAATGCCAACAAGGAGGTTTTTGAAAAACTAGGAATCGATCTGCTTATTTCTCCAAGACAATTAGCCGTTGAGGAAATATACAGATTGGTAAAGCAATGTTCTTTCACCGACGTTTTCGATTTTGAGGAGGGTAAAATAAGTGTAACCGGGGTGACATTAGATGAAAAATCTCCTCTAATTGGCTTAAGTTTGATTAATTTTCCTCATTTTGCCAAAGATTTAGATATCAGGGTTTTGGTCATTTTAAGAAGTTTTGAAACTATCATTCCTAGTGGGGATACCGTTTTTCAGAAAAATGACCATGTTTATTTTATATCGAAAAAGGAGAAAATCAAAATTTTACAGCAATTAATTGGTAAAAAGGATAAAGCCATAAAAAATATTGCTATTCTGGGTGGTAATGCGCAAGGATTTCTTGCGGCAAGTATGCTGGAAAAAGAATATAGGGTTACTATTTTTGAAAAAGATAAAAATAGGTGTAAAGAGTTAAATGAATTGTTGAATAATACCTTGGTTATAAAAGCTGAATACTCTGATTTTGAATCTCTTAAGGAAGATGGATTAGGTAAAAGCGACGTTTTCCTGGCATTGACAGATAATTCGGAAACCAATATTATTGCCTGTCTGACCGCTAAGAATTTTGGTGTTTACAAAACAATAGCCCAGGTAGAAAGTAAAATTTATACACACATGTCACAGGATATTGGTGTAGATACCCTAATAAATAAAAAACTCATCGCCGCGAATAACATCTTTAGATTTGTAAGAAAAGGTTCTGTCAAAGCTATTACAAGTTTACACGGAGTCGATGCTGAAATCATTGAATTTTCGTTGGAGAAAGACATAAAACTGTTAAATAAGCCTCTCAAATCAATTAACTTCCCCAAAAATGCTTTTATTGCGGGGGTAATCCGAGACGAAGATAGCTTTCTGCCAAATGGAGATTTTGTATTGATTAAAGGGGATAAGGTCATTGTCTTTACGTTATCTGAAGCTATTCCGGAACTAGAACTTTTATTCTTGTAATATGATAAATTGGCGGGCAGTATTCAGAGTGTTAGGTGCACTTCAGATGATACTCAGCGTGTTTTTTTTTAGCAGCTTAGTTGTATCATTTATCTACGGTAATCATCCCTTTCCATTGGCAGGAGGGGGAGCTTTAACATTAATAACCGGGATTATTTTTTTCTTGTGGGGAGGTAAACTACCCAATGGTAGCATTCACAAAAGGGAAGGGTACTTAATAGTCACCCTAAGTTGGATTATAATGACTTCTTTTGGTATGCTTCCTTTCATTTTTAGTAATGAAATTCCTAATGTAGCCGATGCTTTTTTTGAATCTGTTTCAGGATTTACAACTACAGGAGCCTCTATTTTAACTGAAATTGAAGCTCTTCCAGAGGATATATTGTTTTGGAGAAGTTTCATTCAATGGATAGGAGGTATGGGTGTAATCGTCTTGACTGTGGCCATTATACCCTTACTCGGCATTGGTGGTATTGAACTTTTTGTTGCCGAAGCTCCAGGCCCAACCTCCGATAAACTTCATCCTCGTATAAGAGAAACTGCTAAAAGATTATGGTTTTTATATGTTGGCCTTACCCTTATTTTAGTTGCCTTGTTATATGCTGGTGGTATGACGTTGTTCGATGCTATCAATCATTCTTTTACTACTTTGGCAACAGGAGGTTATTCAACTAAAAATGCAAGTATTGCCGCATTTCCATCCGCTTACATTCAATATGTACTGACTATTTTTATGTTCCTGGCAGGGGCCAATTATACCTTCCTTTACCTTGCTTTTAAAGGAAAATGGAGGAATGTCTGGAAGATGGATGAGCTTAGAGCTTATTTATATCTTGTTATCTGTGCCATCCTTATTATTACGTTTCAAGTAAAAGATATTACAGATAACGATTGGGAGAGAAGTTTTAGAGAAGCGGCTTTTCAAGTGGTTTCTGTAATAACTACTACTGGATTTGTTTCAGCAGATTATCTGCAATGGGGTAATTTTGCCATTATTATTTTCTTCTTATTGCTTTTTGTTGGTGGATGTGCCGGTTCCACCAGTGGTGGGGTGAAGGTGATTCGAAGTATTGTGTTTTTTAAAAATACTTTCCTGGAGTTTAAAAGAATTCTTCATCCTAATGCGGTTATTTCTCTGAAAATAAATAATGAAATAGTTAGAGGTAGGACTATTACACATATTATGATTTTTCTATTATTATACATCGCTACTTTTTGTGTTGGCTCTGTTATTATGACCTATATGGGTTATGATATATTGACGAGTATTGGTGCCGTAGCAACCTGTTTGGGTAATGTAGGTCCGGGAATAGGAAAGGTTGGTCCTGTATTTAATTTCGGTTGGTTATCAGGAGAAGCTAAATTTTTATTAAGTATCCTTATGTTATTGGGAAGGTTAGAGCTGTTTACTATGTTAGTCATTTTGACCCCTCATTTTTGGAGATCAAACTAACGACTTTATTAATTACCCTTATTTTCAACCCCATTATTCTGTGGGGTATAAAAAATACTTCCTTTTATTTCGCTGGGCAAATATTCCTGCTCCACATGGTTTCCAGGATAGTCGTGACTGTATTTGTATCCAGCGCCATAATTCAATTGTTTCATTAATGCCGTTGGCGCATTCCTTAAATGAAGGGGAACGGCCAAATTTCCCGTTTCTTTAACTTTGTCTAAAGCCGATTGAATGGCTAAATATGCAGCATTGCTTTTAGCTGATTTTGCTAAATAGATGACAGCTTCTGATAAAATGATTCTTGCCTCTGGCATTCCTACCGTGATGGATGCTTGAAATGCAGTCTGGGCCATTAATAAAGCGTTTGGATTTGCTAATCCAATGTCTTCAGCGGCGGAAATAATCATTCGTCGGCCAATAAATTTAAGGTCTTCGCCAGCAGCGAGCATTCTTGCCAGCCAATAAACAGCGGCCTGAGGGTCACCTCCTCTTATGCTCTTAATAAAGGCGGAAGCGATATCATAATGAACCTCTCCATCTTTATCGTAGTTTAACACTATATTTGAAGCTATTTTTTCTATTAACGCGTTGTTAATCTGTATTTTATTTTCTTCGTTTGGCAAACAAGCGAGCTCTAACAAGTTTAATAGTTTCCGTGCATCTCCCCCTGAAAAATGCAATAATGCCTCTTTTTCCTGCAAATCAATATTCAGGGTGCTTAAAAATTCGTCCTTCTCCAAAGCATGATCTAAAATAGCGGATAACTCGTCTTTTAATAAGGGTTGTAAGGTGTACACCTGGCATCTCGACAACAAAGCGGGAATAACCTCGAAGGAAGGATTTTCAGTAGTAGCACCTATTAGGGTAATAATACCTTTTTCAACGGCATTAAGCAGGGAATCTTGTTGAGACTTAGAAAACCTGTGAATTTCGTCAATAAATAAAATGGGATTATGTCTGTTGAAAAATTTTTGTTGCTCCGCCTTTTGTATGGCTTCTCTCACCTCCTTTACCCCGGAATGGACTGCATTTAACGATTGAAAAGGAATATTCAGTTGATTCGCTAATAAATTGGCCAGCGTTGTTTTTCCAACGCCTGGAGGACCCCATAAAATGATAGACGGAATTCTTCCCGCATCCAGCCATCGACGAATAGGCATTCCTTCTCCCAGTAAGGTTAACTGTCCAATAAAAGAGTCGATATGCTGTGGACGCATCCGTTCCGCTAATGGTCTCATGGGGATAAATTCAGTCGTTTGTCATTTCAGCTAGGTCAAAATCTACCTCTATCAAGCCTGGTATAGGTTTTTCTAGTACCTGTCTATTCTTTTCAGGGACTAACACAGCTGCTTTTAGTCTGGAAAGCTTAAAAAGTGGGGTAGAATCACTGCTGGTTGTAAATTGTAAACTCATTCCCTTACTCCTAATAATTTCACCAAAAAAATCGATGTCTATTATCCCTATATTCCCATCATTTTCATACTTAATTTCAACTTCACTATTTTTCTTTTTGCTTAAAAGAATGGATGTTTTTTCAGATTGTAAGGTTTCTGTTATCATCAAATAAGAAGCGTCCCATTTATTTACAAGGCTGAGTTTATGGAGTTTTTCTGCTATTTCTGCTTTATTTTCTAATGTGAAGTAGGTTATGTCCTGAATTTTAAATACAATGCTATTATCTTTTTTAAAAATAATGAGCAGGCCTGCTTCGTCCGTACTTATTTTTTGAAACAAAGGATTAATCTCTCCTTTTGCCTTTAGGGTATAACTCCCTTTTTCCTCACTTTTATAAGTTAATTGATTGGATGTCTTTAATTTATCTATCGAATGTACAATGTTCAAATCGTCAATGTGCCCATACGCTGAAAATATGCCCTGATGTATTTTCCCATAAGTTCCTACCTTCATCGGCCTGTGAGGTTCCCAGGTAGCGCGGTAGCCCAAATTTTTTTGCACCTGCTGAAGGTAATTTTGCATGATTGTTGACATGAATATTGAATATTTGTAAAGAATAAATAAAAAAGATTATCTAAAGTAGGATGCCCCATTTAAATCTAAAATAGCTCCAGAGGTAAAAATGGCCTGATCGGAAGCCAGATATAAAACAGCGGCAGCCACCTCTTCAGGTTTGGCAATTCTATGGAATGGACTTTGGGCGGCAATCTCATTCTCCCGTGGACCTTTGACTATATTTTCAACTCTTTCAGTATCGGTAAATCCAGGAGCCACGGCATTTACAGCAATACCAAATGGCCCCAATGCCAGAGCTAAAGATTGGGTTAGGCTATTCAGGCCGGCTTTGCTGGCACCATACGCTGGCATAGATGGCTCACCACGATAAGCTCCTCTTGATGAAACATTTACAATATGTCCACCCCCTCTTTTTTTCATTTCTGGTGCAACACAAAAAGCTAAATTAGCTGGCGCCAACAGGTTTGTAGCCAGAGTTTTGTTCCAGGCTAATTGCCAGTTATCGTAATTATCGAGGTCAATGGAATGAGGTTCTATGACTGCGGCATTATTTATTAAAATATCAATGCCACCCATGGAATGAATGATCTCGTCAATGAATTTTTTTACACCGATGGGATCTGATAAATCGGCATTAAACAGTTGATGTCCAGTGCCTGATAAAGAAGCTAAAGTTTCTTCCGCTGCTTTTTTATTCTTATGATAATGGAGAGCTAAGGTAGCTCCGTTTTCAGCAAAAATTTTTGCACAAGCGCGACCAATACCTTGCGAGGCACCGGTAACGATAACCATTTTACCTTTATAAGTTGACATTTAATCCTTTTTTAAGTAAGGTAAACATTTTATAAGGTATCTAATATTTTTTTCTTTTGCAGATTGAATTCTTCCTCACTTATAATCCCCTTTTCTTTTAAATCTCCAAGTTTAAGCAAACTTCCATATAAATCGAGTTTTTCTTCTTCCGGCTCATTTTCAGCCTTTTCATTTGGCATATCTTCAAAAGGTCTTTTGTAATTATTTTTGACAAACGAGTTAAATTTTTCATCTTGTCTAATAAAAGCTAAGGCTTTGTGATCATGAATTTTATCTGTGTTGTCCAGACCATTTGCTACGGCCTTTTCCAAATGTAAATAGGTCATTTCGGCATCATTTAGCATGCTGTAACAACAGGCTAAGTTGAAATGTACCTGAGGAGATTCACCAAATTTTTCAATAGATTCAAGAAAGGAGTGAGCAGCCCCTGCAAAATCTAATTCTCTGTACTTGTTTATCCCCAACGATTTATAATAATCAAATAGCGATTCTTTTGGGTCCTGTTTTATTGGCTCAAATTCTAGATACTTCGCATTATACTTTTCGTCAAATTCTTGTCTTGGCATAACAAATAAAAGGACAGCGTCCATAAATCCTAAAATAGCTGGCAAGGCTATAGAGATTTCTGCTATAGTTCCACCATTTCCATTTGTCACTAATAAAAAGCAGATAAAAAAAAGAATGGTATGAAGAATACCCTGAAATTTTCTTCCTAAATAATATCTGTGCAGGCCAAAAACGCCAAACATAAGAGCGAGTAGTGCGGCAGTAGTTTTATTTTTCATACCTCAAAGATGAATAATTTGTTGCATTTTTTGGTTGCAATGGCTTAAAAATTGGACAAATCACCTTGTTTGGCTGATAAAAAGCTTTTTCTTAAGACATTTAGTGCGTAAGGTCCTTGACAAAATATCAGGTCTAAAATACTGGCGTTTGCTATAAAACCTAAGTTATTTTCAAAAACCTGAGGATATTCTATGTTAATCCAGGTTTCGTCCGTTAGATTAAAACGAGGTTTGGGGGAGAAAAATGAAGATAAATCCAAATTAGGTTCTGATACTTCACCGTCAGATAAAAAGCGAATATCGGGCAGTTCTATGGGTAACATAGATAATATCATTTTCGTTAATTTGAGGTTCCAATCCCATAGATTAATAACAGGACGTTCATAAATGGCATGCAGTTTTTCCCCATAATGATGAAAAAATGGGGCACTTCCGTAACAGGAACTTATTGATTGCCAATGTTTTTTTTGCCAATTTTCCTGCTGGTCAATTTTAACTTCAGTATATTTTTGGCCAGCATGTTTTCCCCCGACCAAAGGAATGCTCAATCTTAATAATCCCTGACTGCTGACAATATGACAACGGTTTCTAAATGAACCTTTTGGGTAATTTTCTATATCATTAAATATAATATTTTTCTGATGAACCAATTTTGACCAGTATTGAATGTTTCCCAGATAAAAAACGGGAAGAATGAGGGCGTGGTTATCATCCATAATTATATTTTCATGTAAAAATACGGAATCTACTATTATTCATTTAGCATCTTATCTTTGTCACTCAAAAAATAAAATTATGCTCTTAAAGTTTTTGTCCTATCCCATCGTTAAACTGATACCTTTTTTACTTTTCTTTTTAGGGATGGTTTTTTTTCTTCCCAATACCACTCATTTCTTTTCCGGGGCAGAATCCAACTTATTAGATAGCGGATTTTATCAATTTGATCCAAATATCATCATTCGTTATAGAATTATTAATCTTCTTATACTTTTTGGCGTATTGGGCGCCCTGTTTTTTGTTTGCAGAGCATTATTTGGCGTTCAGATTGCTTTGATTAGCTGCATCATTTTATTGACTTCAAGTTGGGTGTTTTTAGTGGGTTATTGGTTGAGTTTTGACCATTTACTTGGATTATATCACACTGCCTTGATTTTAACCCTACTTTTTTATACTAAAAAACAAAGTAATATTTTATTGGGCTTGGTCTTCATATTAACTTTAGGTTCCTTACTCATTGATGCTTTAGGTACCACCCTTTTTATTAGTGTTCTTTATTTTGGGGCCATAAGACAGCAAAAATTGTCAAAAATTGAAAATTATTTTTGGCTGGGTTTATTCCTTTTATCAGTCGGAGTAATCATTTTCCGATTTACTACACCAAGCACCTGGAAAACGTACTTGGGTATTCAATCCAGTGATTATGTATTATTTTACGGATTGGTTTTAATGGCATTATGGCCTTTTGTTGGATTTATATTTGCAGCAATGAAAGATGCCATAAAAAAGTGGAAAAAAGGAGATGTCTGGTCAATCTGGATGCTTACCGCATTATTCGCCGGCATTATTTCACAATCGCCTGCCTTTATTTTACCCGCCGCATTGCTTATAGGAAAACATGTGGCTGATTTTGATCTTGAAAATTATCCGTATAAACATATCATAAAATATTGGTCCACCTTTTTATGGGTAATCTGGTTCTTTTTGTCCATTTTTCTTATGACAGGCGGGCATTTATTTCAAAGCAAAGGAGGATTCAGAATGGGCTTTCAACTTGGTTTTGGCATTTGGTTATTCGGACTTATTTCTATTGTTGGTATGTACGGGAAGCATTTTTTTATCATGCGACTGGGATTAATAGGGGGGAATATCTGGGTAACTTTTTCTTTATTTCTCATTTTAATTCCCTATTTCGGGAATGAGTTTTTGCTAAATAATGTATGGAAATTTGCCAATACGCAAAAAACAAAAATTGAAATAATCGATAAAACAACTAAGATGGAAGGGCTTAGTTATACCTTAAAGTCTATTCAACGGCTAAATTACAATAGTAATACTATTGTAATTCCGAGAAAGGGAAGTCAATTACCTACGGATTCTATAGATGGATTTTCAAGATATTTCAAGAAAGAAACCTTATATTTTATTTCCATCGATTCCTTAAGGAGCGATGAAATAAATCAATAAGACTAAAAATAGGGTAATAATCAGAATAGAAAGAAAAATACTGACATTATTTTTCTTTGGTTCCGTATGGTGAATAGCCTTTTGGCTATTAGGATGAACGGATTTTTTCGTTTTCATGATTTAATTATTTTGCTTCCCTTAAGTTAGCCTTTTTTCTTCATTTATTCATTTTTTTATTCATTTCTTTTGAGTCTGGCCATAAAAAATCCGTCATAACCAAAATCATTAGGTAGTAGGGTCTTTTGATTTTCCAAAGTGAACAACTCGCCTTCTTTTGATTCGAGGAATGTTTTTATTTGATTTTCATTTTCGCTGGGAAGAATGCTACAGGTGGCATAAATGAGTTTTCCTCCGGGCTTCACCATAGAGGAATAATCACGAAGTAGATTCTGCTGGGTGATTTTAACTTCTTCTAAAAAAGTGGGAGAAAGTTTCCATTTTGCATCAGGATTTCTTCTTAGCACCCCTAATCCGGTACAAGGAACGTCCAATAGCAAGCGGTCTGCTTTTTCTTTTAAGCGTTTAATCGTTTTACTTGATTCAATGATTTTAGCTTCAATAATGTGCACGCCATTTCTTCTGGCTCTTCTTTGGAGTTCAATTAATTTTTTTTCATAAATATCCAGAGATAAAATATGGCCTTTATTTTTCATTAGGGCGGCTAAGTGTAGAGATTTTCCTCCGGCACCAGCGCAAGCGTCAATGACCTTCATGCCGGGTTCAACTTCCATAAATGATGCAATTTGTTGACTACCGAAGTCTTGCACTTCAATGTGACCATTTTTAAAAGCATTGGTCAGGAAAATATTTTTTCTATTTGGAACACTTAACCCCTCATTATCCAGAATAACCGTATTTACCCCATCTTTTTCCAAATCTATTTTAACTAACCTAATATTTGATTTTAAGGTATTTACCCGAAGAATGAGGGAAGCGGGTTCATTGAGTGCGTGTAAAATAGCAGGCCAGGCAGATCCCAGTTCCTTTTCACCTGTTTCATTTATCCAATCGGGAATACTTTCAATGATAGCCAGATTACTTTCAACTTCTTTGTAAGACTTCCAGATTTTGTCTTTGGAAATGAATTCAAATTCCCTCCAGGGAGGTAAAGACAGTCCCTTCAAAGTCCAGTGAATGGCCATAAGAACGAACCAATCTTTTTCCTGATAGGGTTCATTTTCCGCAATATGGGTTAATAATCTGTACCACCTGACCAATTCATAGACTTGTTCGGCGATAAAGGCTCTGTCTTTTGAGCCTCTATTTTTATCGGCTTTTAAAATTTTTTCCACCGCTTTATCCGCTTTCATTCCCTGGTGAAAAATTTCCTGGCATGCCTCGGCGACGGCTTGAGCCTGAGCTGGATAAGGACGAAAATTAGTTTTTTCTTGCTTGTTAATCAGCATTTTATGATTTAAATTAAGAATACGTCTGGTAATAATCTACAATAATAGGGTCGGTCTTTAAATCTGAAGGTTTTAAGGGATGCCTTAAAACTATGCCATCTAACGTTCTGCATCGACTCAATGCAACGTAAGTCTGTCCATGTTCAAATGCACCTCCAGCTAAATCGATAATAATTTTATCGAATGTTTTACCTTGTGCTTTGTGGATGGTTACACCCCATGCCAGTCTAACAGGTATTTGAGTAAAGGTGCCTACGGTTTCAGTACTTATTTTATTTGGGTTTTTAGGATCTAGCTTATATTGTAAAATCTCCCAACTAAGAGGACTTAAGGTAACCATTGATTTATTTCCGTCTTTGTCAAGCGTAAGTTCAATTTCATTGTCCCGTAAAGAATGAATGATTCCAATGCTTCCATTTACGTATTTACCCTCTGGATCATTTCGGAGAATCATAACCTGAGCCCCAACTTTTAATTGTAAAATAGGATCTGTAGGGAATTGTGAGGGCTGAAAATTTCCGGTGACTTTGGCCAGATAGGGTTTTGCGACACTTTGTAACAGGTTCAGCTGGGTTTGATTAATTTTATCAGCGGTGTAATTTCGAGCGCACAAAGTGATATAATTATCATCAGATGAAAAGGATGGTTCACATCGTTCATTTAACAAGGATAGATCATCTTCTTCAGCTTTATTGAGTCGAACAGCTTCAAGTAATCTAATGAAAAGTTTATTTTCCTGCCTGTAAATTTTATGTAATTCAAACATTTTAAACAGGTCGGGAGAGGTTGAGAAAAGGTTAGCAGAAAAAAAATAAGGGGAGGAATAATTTCTGAATTTTAACCATTCCTGCGTCTCTTGAGTGACTACAGGGGGAAGTTGAAATAAATCGCCAAAGACCACCATTTGAACCCCTCCGAAGGGTTTGTTACTATTTCTTACGATGCGTAAAACATAATCAATGGCATCAATGATGTCGGCTCTTACCATAGATATTTCATCAATGATAATAACCTCCAATTCTTTCATTAATTTCTTATTCTTGCCCATTTTAATTTGACTGGGGTCGAAAAGGCGAGGGGGAAAGTTGAAAAATGAATGAATGGTTTGGCCCTTAACATTTAAAGCGGCAACGCCAGTTGGAGCTAAAACAACCTGTTTCTTTTCTGTCGTTTTTCTAAATAACTGAAGTAAAGTAGATTTACCCGTCCCAGCTCTACCTGTTACAAAAAGATTTTTCCGATCTTTTTCCAGCAAATTTAATACGTTATTGAAATCCTGACTTAGCTCAAGTGGGGACATAATGGTCTTTTCTGGGCGTTAAGGTAGCTTTTTTATTCGTAAAAGTCAGATTTGTCAATCATTGACAACTGATAAATGAAGTTTCCGAGGGTTTTTGTTACCTCATCTAGATATACCGCCCCTTTTTCCGCGGTGGATTTTTTTGGGTCACCTATACCTGTATCGGCGGTTACCTGGCTCCATTTTCTTTCAGACCATGCCCAACCTTGTTTAAAGGCTTCAATCTTAGGTTTTTTAGCAGCGCCGTCGCCCGCTAATTCCAGCGGTAATACCAGGTGAGGAAATAAATGGAGAATGATACTTGTCTCCATCTCGTCGGCATGATCTCCTCCGTTTTCAAAATATTTTGATTTATCCAGCGCTTGAAACCAATTGCAGGTAACGAGCAACATATTGGAAAATTGTAGTCCAAGCTCTCTTAACAGCGTCTTAAAATCGTTCCCGCCATGACTATTTAAAATAAGTAGTTTATGAATTCCTTGACGATCTAAAACAGTGATAATATCTCTTAAAATAGCCAGTTGAGTGGATGGATTAAGATTTATATCCAGTAAAATGTCAGGTTGTCCCGTATTTACTCCAAAGGGAATGGTTGGCAATACGATAGGATGGGCGCCTTGGTTCCAGGCTATTTCTGCTGATTTTTCGGCTATAAAGGTCGCTTCAAAATTATCTGTACCATAAGGTAAGTGATAATTATGTGCCTCTGTCGCTCCCCAGGGTAAAATAGCAAGTTGAAATGGTTGTGCTTTTATCTCTTTCCAATTGGTTTCCGCAAGGATATATGGTCTTTTGTTCATGTTTGATTATTTAATTGCAATATACTATATTAAGGGTATTTTCGTTTAAATCAAAAATCAAAACGCTATGAAAATTATTTTGCTTTTGTCTGTTATTATTTTTGGAACATTCGGTTGTTTGCCACAACCTGAACCCGAAAAGCTTCAGCAAATTGTAACTGAAATAGAAACTAAAAATACAAATATGACGGATTTGGACTGGGCAAAATATGAAGCTGATATCGCCACTCTGTCAGCAGAATATGAAAAAAATAAAGAAACTCTTTCTCCAGAGCAACGACAGGAATGGAATAAATTGATGGGAAAGTATAAAGCTCAGCAAATCAAAAGGGGGGTGGATAAACTAAAACTGGAGATGAAGGACCTGGGGGAACAAGCGGAAAGTTTTATTGAAGAACTTACAAAATAAATCCTTAACCTAAAAAGAAGCGAAGGGACAAATTATGATGCATTTTTGGTAAAAAAATTGCAAAAAGCATCAAAAATTTGTCCCAAAATCTTAGTTTTTCATTAAAACTGATTCATTATTATTTATTAATCGCCTTTAAATATCTGTCCTGAATATTTTTACTGATTTCCTCTGAATCACCATATTTCTGCCGAATAGCTACCAGTTCTTTCTTTAATTTTTCAACTACATCGGCATATTTCGGGTTATTGTACTCATTTTTTAGCTCCTGTGGGTCGTTTAGACGATCAATGAGTTCCCATTCATTCACGTCATGATAGAAATGGATTAACTTATAGGCTTTAGTAACTATAGCGTAATGTCTTTTTACCATGTGAACGGAAGGAAATTCATAATAATGGTAATAGACTGATTCCCTCTTCCAACCATTTATCTTACCCTCTAAAAGAGGAACCATGCTTTCTCCCTGCATATCACTCGGTGCTTTTATTCCCGCTGCATCTAAAAAAGTCTGTGCAAAATCTAAATTTTGAACCATATCATCGCTAACTCTTCCAGGTTTTATATGGCCTTTCCACTGCATTAACAAGGGCGTTTTAAAAGATTCGTCATAGACAAATCTTTTATCATACCAACCATGTTCACCCAGGTAAAATCCTTGGTCAGAGGTATAAACGATTAAGGTATTTTCTGTCAAATTATTAGCTTCAAGATAATCTAACACACGGCCTACATTTTCATCTACGGAAGCGATAGTACCTAAATAATCCTGCATATATCGTTGAAATCTCCATTGCATTAAATCCTTTTCCGTCATACCCGCTGTAAACTTCTTTTCAAATTGTTCATTAACTAATTGATAAACTCCGTCCCAATTAGCTTTTTGTAAAGCGTTCATGCGGCGATATTCCTTAGTAAAACCCTCTTTATCGCCATCGGTGGTTGACTTGATACCAAGTTTATCCATCATTTCAGGATAAATTTTTGAATCACCAGCCCAATTCATGTGAGTAAGTAAATTCATTTCTGCCGCTTTGGCTGCGGACGTTCTGCCTTCATAATTATCAAAAAGGGTAGAAGGTTCCGGGTAAACTTTACCTGCAAATGCTTTAAGGTGCCTTTCGGCGGGCAACCATTCGCGATGAGGTGCTTTATGCAAGTACATTAAAAGAAATGGTTTTTCAGGATTTCTTTCCTTTTCTAACCAATCGAGCGTCATATCTGTAATTACATCAGTTACATAGCCATTCACTTGAATATTACCCTCATTTTTGGTAATAAAATTGGGATTGTAATAATTTCCCTGTCCAGGTAAAATTTTGAACTGATCAAATCCTTTTGGATTATTCCCAAAGTGTAATTTACCAAACATAGCTGTTTGATAACCAGATTCTTGAAAAAGTTGTGGGAAGGTAAGAATGGTGGTATCAAAAGGAAAATAATTGTCGGTCTTGCTATTAAGGTGGGAATGTTTTCCTGTTAAAATAGTGGCTCGTGACGGTGCGCAAATTGAATTGGTTACACAGGCCTGAGTGAATTTAATTCCGTTTTTGGCTATTCTGTCAATATTTGGGGTCTTTATTAATTTGTCACTGTAATCACTGATAGCCTGGTAAGCATGGTCATCAGACATGATAAATACAATATTAGGCCTTCTCTTTTCAGGATTTTTCTTTCCAAATAGGACAGATGGCAGGGTGAGCAGCAAAAGGCAAAAGACATTAAAATTTCTCATGTTCATATTCAAAGGTTGTTGATTTAACTTATTTTATCTAAATTACACTTTAAAATAACACTATGGCAGAAAATTTTGGAAAAAAAAGAATCCAATTCTTTATGGATCTTTTATCAAATAATTTAGACGCGGCATTACAGGCCTATAAAGACAATCCTACACAACCGTTCGGTTTTTATGTTCATCTGCATGATTGTCGTACCCCTTTATTTAAAATTCAAGCTTTAGCAAGACTATTAGATAGAAAAAAGAAAAAGAACATAAGGGCTATTTCTGCCATTCTTTCTATTTCAAAAACGGTTGAGGATATGATTGGGCAGTTTGATTTTGCAGCATCTATTCTTAAGGGTAATGAAAAATGGCAATTTTCCGATGAGGTCAGAAACCAGATTTTAATCCAGTATGGTTTTGCTTTGGGTACTTTAGAGGAATGCCTGCTTCAATTGGGTTGGATTACCAGAGGTAAAAATGTGATTCAGTTTGATGATTTTGGATTTGAATACTTGAAAAGTGCTTTAAAAGAAATCTCTTTTCCATCGTCAAAGAAAGAAAAAAAGCAGATTCTCCAGTTGTTTAAAAATATCTGCATGGATATTGACGAAGATATTAGGGAAAAGAAAATAGATCTTACCCATATCGAGGATGGAATACATGAGTTCCGCAGAGATATCAGGTGGTTGAGTATTTATGCGTCCGCTCTAAGAGGTAAGGTTATTCTTAGCAATAATCCTGAAACGGATCCTTTCCAGCATTTTATTACTCAAAGTAATATTGATTCAAGATACAATACCTTGATTATCAATGATGATGAAAAGAATATTTTAACCTTCCAACAAGGTGGTTTTTACGCGCTTGGAGCATTAATATCAGATTTAGGCAATATAAAAGACAAAGGTCTTATCACGGAATACCTCATGCAGCTGGGTACTTCAAAGGGTATGAGCGAAGAAGATATTATGTCAAAACTGGGTGACGACTATCAGGATGTAGCCACGACCATCCAACAAGCAACAGAGAAAATCAATCAATTTGTCCTCGAAGAAGATGGCTTTATTAAATTAGCCAACCACTTCGAGGCTCAATTACAGTAAATATTAATTATACCAGGCACAAATGGAAGGATTTATTGGATACCTTCCAAATTGACGGCTGTAAACGGCAACACCCTGATCAGCAGATATTTTAATATTAATATATCCTTTTTGAAGTGCCTTTTTCAACATACTTTTTGAAAGAGGCACTTCAATTTTTTCTCCATACGTTCCCGCTTCCCTTAGTTTTTTGTCTTTCAATTGGTTGTGCCAAGACAAAACGCCTCTATGGTCGGCAGGGTCATCTTCCAATTTTTTTGATAAGGTTTTCACACCGTCTATATAAATCTCAATATTACTGGGATTCTTATAATTGTCAGTCATTGGATAGGCGTTTGGATTAAGGTGTGGAGAAACTCTGGCACCCAGCATGTAATTTTGATCGCCCATGACTACCTTGTCTTTGTCCTTGTCTAATTGTGGTTTAGACGATAGTTCGACTAAAAAGGAAGCCTTATTTACATTCGTAAGTTTCAATCCTTTGATAGGAATTTGATATTCAAAAAATCCCTTTCCAGTCCCATTCACTTTTAAGCTGTCTAACACATGCCATTTTTTAACGGACCATTCAGCGTTAAGGTAATCAGATGGTTGAACACTATGAATAACTAGTTTTTCAGGATTTACATCGGAAGGAATGACAATTGAAAAGAAATTATTGTGATGTATTTTTCCGTCAACATCCTTTAACGTCCAATGTACGCGCATCATACCTCCATAAGGCATTGCCTGTATAATTTCCGGTGATAATGAACTATTGATAAAAGGATGATGCTCTATTTTCCTGTTCCTTTTTTCTAAAATAATTTCATTCCCAGCATTATCCATACCATAAATAATGGTTTCTAAAATCAAATAATTATCCTTTATTGATTTACCTGCCATGTCGGAGATAAACAAAGGGATTTTTATTATTTCGCCGGGCTTTACGGTGGCACTAATATCATTTCCAGATGACAGATAAATAGGGGAATGAAAATCTTTATAGGTCATGCCTTTTGCCAGATCAGATAATCCACTGTATTTAGGGCTTCTATCAAAGCGCCAATATCCATTCCATTCGTTAATTACATCGTGATGTTCAGTATAAAGCCAGCCAGCTACTTTAGGATATTTTCTAAAGGTATTAATCATTCGGTGGTAGTCCCAACTCCAATCTACATCGCCAGTACTACCGTCATACCCCCAAACATTGCCACATTCTGAATTAATATTGGGTTGTGAAAGCTGAGAAAATCCTTTTTCAAAATGATGGCTACTACCAGGATAGGTTTCTTTATCAATGGAAGCAAGTCTGGCTTCCCATTCCCAACCTGCCATGTATTCGTGCCATGAATTAATATCGGTTTCTGTATGACCTGCACCACAACAAATGGAATTATCCTCAACAAGACGGGTGGGATCCAGCGATTTTGCTAAATAATACATGGACGCCACCCAATTTTGGGTTGTCGGCAAATAAACATTTCTTGTTTTATTGGTTTCACTTTGAAGAACTTTTGTTTGTAACCCCCAGGATTCATTGAACACAATCCAGCTAAAGATAGCTGGGTGATTGAAATCTCGTTGAATCATTTTTCGTAAGGTATATTCAGACTCTTTTTGCATGGCGGCATCGGGTTCTCCCCAGGAATTTGGTAAATCAGCCATCACAAGCAGACCCAGTTTATCGGCCCAGTACAGTTTTCTGGGAACATCAATCTTTATATGTGTACGAAGTCCGTTGAGACCTAAATCCTTGGTCATCTGAATTTCATTTTTCATAAATTCGTCCGATGGGAAAGTATAAAATCCGTCAGGATGATAAGATTGGTCTAAGGTTAATTGAAGATAAACAGGTTTATTATTTAAGGAAATATAGGGGTAATTTGTTCCTGGTAAGTTAGTTACGCTTATTTTTCTCATGCCAAAATAGGTGTTCACCTTGTCCCCGGCGTGAGAAAGATTCACCATATAAAGATAAGGATCCTCTAAATCCCATAATCGTGGATTAGGTATATTTAGGTCAAGAGTGCCTTTTGCAAATCCTGGTTTTACAGAAAGTACTCCATTAATAGCTCCATCAGGCGTTTGAATGTCAACATTGACCTTTCTTTCTACCGTGGAAACCTCGGAAAGATCCACTTCCACTTTGACTTTATTTACATCAATATCGGGTATGAATTTGAATGCGTCGATATAATCTTTTCCACGGGCATCGAGGTAAATAGTTTGCCATATTCCACGTGCATTTCCATAGCCTTGTTTTCCATAGAGGGTAAATAAACGTCTTTTATCATCGACTCTAATCGTAATGCTATGTTCCTTTCCTGGTTGAATATATTTTGTAAGTTCGAAACTAAAAGGGGTATATCCTCCTTGATGCGTTCCAACAAGTTGATTGTCAATCCAAATACTTGATTCCCAGTCCGAGGCGCCCACGGTTATAAAAATTCTTTTGTCTTTCCAATCTGGTTTTAACGTAATGTTTTTTTGATACCAACCAATATCTGCTTTGTCAGGAACACCGGACAAGGGCGAACCCCATGGGAAAGGTACTTTTATGGTTAGTGGAAAATATTTTGTATTTGAAAACCACTGGTCTTTGATGCCTGTATCGAGGGAATCAAATCCAAATTTCCAGGAACCGTTCAGATTTACCCAATCCGTTCTCTCAAAATCGGGGCGGGGGTGCTCAGGTAAGGGTATATCCTGGGCTTTTAATACGCAAAAGCTTAGGTTTGTCAAATAAAACAAACAAAGAATAAAGTTTTTCATAGGGTTAATCGTTTTAGTAAATATAATAAAGTATTTTGCTAAGGCAGCATCATTTTTAGAGGTAAATTTGAATCGATGAATATTAATAAACCAGTACTACTTATTGATGAGGGAAAATGCAGAGCGAATATCCAGCGCATGGCCTCATTATGTGCCGACAAAAAAATGTCATTTAGACCGCATTTTAAAACACACCAATCATTAGCGGTTGGAAAATGGTTTAAAGAGGTAGGCGTTTCAAAAATTGCAGTGTCTTCTCTTTCTATGGCAGATTATTTTTCAAAAGAATGGAATGATATTTTAGTTGCCTTTCCCACTAATGTTTTGGAGGATGAGCTCATTAATCAACTTGCCCAACGCATTCATTTGAATCTTTTGGTGGAGTCCCTGGAAACCATTTCCCTCCTTGCCGATGTGGTCAAATTCCCTCTTACCATTTATGTGGAAATTGATACGGGTTATCATAGAACTGGTGTTTATTTTGATGACTATCAGGTGATTGATAGTATTTTAGAGGTGATTAAAAACGCAGATTGCCTATCATTTGGAGGATTTATTACCCATAGCGGACATTCTTATGATTGTTTAGGAAAGGAAGAGGTTCTAAGTTTACATCATCTCAATAAAAATCGCTTTTTACAAGTTAAAAGCAGGTATATCGCTGATTATCCAGATCTTATTATTTCCTATGGAGATACTCCCACTACTTCTATAGCTGATGATTTTGAAGGAGTGGATGAATTAAGACCGGGAAATTTTGTGTGTTATGATGTTACCCAGGTTCAAATTGGTTCTTGCGATTTTAATCAAATTGCAGTAGTTCTCGCTTGTCCTGTTGTGTCAATACACAAAGAAAGAGGTGAAATTATCATTTATGGGGGCTCTGTACATTTGTCAAAAGACTCATTGAAATGGCAAGACAAAGGGGTGATTTATGGATTGCTTGCCGAAAAAACAGAGAAAGGTTGGGGAGAACCTATAGAAAATGCATTCGTTTATTCATTGTCTCAGGAACATGGCAAAATTAAAATGAATGAAAATGAATTATTAAAATATAAAGTGGGGCAAATTGTCTATATTTATCCAATTCACTCGTGTTTGGTGATTAGTTCTATGCGTGGATTTACAACGTTAACGGGTGAAATATTAGATGTTTATCGTGGTTTATGAAAAATTAAATTAAAATGCTAACACTTCTTACTAATTTTTATGATCGTATTTTTCGTCTAAATCCTGAAAGGAGAGTTGAAAAAATAACTTTGTATTTTGCTATTCTGGGCTTTATATTTCATTTATTGTATATATTTTCCATAAATAATTTTGAGCAACTTAGCTATCTGTCCTCGGGTAAAACGGAGAGTTACATAGCTGCAATTTATACTCCGTTCAGTATTTTACTGTTTTACGAAGTCTTTTTACTGGTTATTATTATACCAAACTCGACCTCTGCTTTTGTTGGAAAGCAGTTTGAAATTATATCATTAATAACCCTAAGAAGTTTTTTTCATGACATAGCCGAAGTAGATCCTTTTGCTCAAATTGAATATAACAATCCATTATTTTTAAAAATTGGTTTAGATCTTGGTGCAGCTTTGACCATGTTTGGATTAACCATTAGTTATTACTTTTTTTATCACAGTAATTCATCTACTGAGACTTCATTCGAAAAAGAAAGATTCATTCAAGTTAAAAAAATGGTTGCCTTTACCATGATGATTTTGTTACTTGGAATGAGTTTCTTTAGCATAGGTCATTGGTTTACAGATATTTTCAAACTTTTGAGCGCGGGGGTAAAAACACCACATCCCGATACTTTTTTCTACGCTGACTTTTTCAATGTCATGATATTTGCCGATGTGTTTTTACTTATATTTTCTTTATTATACAAGGCATCCTTTGAGCTATTATTTAGAAATGCTTGCTTTATTATCACTACCATATTGCTCAGGTATTCTTTACATACAGAAAAACCGGTCGCTTATTTAATCATCTTAACTGCCTTTATATTTTCCATTACAGCGCAAATATTATTTCAGTTTGCCGTGAAAAATAAAGCAGCATCAAAAGGTTGATTACAGAAGTTTTATGCGGCCTGTATATTTTTCATATAAAGTTTCATTGGAGAATCCATCAATATTTTGACTGTGGTAAATAGGTAGTTTTATCCCTTTTGCATCGGCTATTTTCATAGCTTCGGTAGCCACCAGATTAATCAGAAAAACACCAGATAGGGTAGAGGCTGCTCCCGTAAGGTTTCCACCTATTTTTAATAATCCATCTCCGGAAGGAACCCGGTTATCTAGTACTAAATCTGCTATTTCGTATAGTTTTTTTCCTGATTGATGCCTTGAAGGGTATTGTTTTGATTGTTCTAATGAGGTGATGGCAATGGTTTTAATACCCATTTCTTTAGCTATCATAGCCATTTCTACAGGCATGGCATTGCGTCCTGAATTAGAAATGATGATCATTATATCATTTTGTGAGATGTTATGCTGATCATAAATAATTTTTGATAAACCTGAAATTCTTTCTATTTCTGCACTCCTTCTTGAACCTTCGGAGGTGAGCACCATGCTGTCTAACATGGCATTTACGTTGGCTAAACCTCCTGCTCTGACAAAGAGTTCCAGACCAATCATGTGGGAATGACCTGTGCCAAAAGTGTGAATAATATGATCGTTAATTATACAGGCTGCTAAATATTCAGCAGCCTGCATAATGGCATTTTCTTGATTTAAAACAATATCGTTTAACTGTTGAATCGCTTTTTCCTGGTATTCGAACATTTTTGTTATAATTTAATGAAAATTTTATTTTTAAATAGGAAATATAGAGGTACATAGATAATTCCTACGTAAATAAGGGCATATAAAAAGGAGGATAATTGAAGTGCTATACCAACGGAAGAGGCTAAAGCCATAAATTGACCATTCAAGCCATTGGTAATGAGGGCATCATTATAAAAAATAACAGTTAATACGCCAGAAAGAACGTAAGCTGTGATGGCATTCGTTCCAAAAACCCTCGTTGGAAAAATCCATTTTGTATTTCCTTTTAAATCTATAAGATAGATTAACGACGCCAGAAAAAGCGTAGCAAATCCTCCCATTAAACAGGTGTATGAACTGCTCCAGATATTTTTATTGATGGGGAAAAACCATTGCCATAAATCTCCCAGAGCGATGAGAACAAAACCCATATAAAACAAAGAAAGGAGTTTTTGCTTAATTTCCTGTTGATGAAGAATGATATGTCCGGCAATAAGACCAAAAACACCAGTGACTATGGCGGGAAGGGTACTTAATATGCCTTCAGGATCCCATGTTTTTTGCCACATTCTACCTGGCAGTAACATCTTGTCAATATAATGTGCCCAGTTTTTTTCTGGCACACCTAAATCTGGAAATCCTATCCCTGGAACGGGAACATACGCCATTAAAATCCAATAACCAACCAGCACCACAGCGGCAAATCGTAGATGAAATTTATGGTCTGTATAAAGGAATAATAGGGCACTTCCCAGAAAGACGAGGGCAATACGTTGTAAAACACCGGCCCATCTAATGTCAGTAAAATCAAAGGAAGGAAATAACCATAAGAAAATACCCAAAGCGAATATTTTAAGCGCACGAATAAAAATTTTCGATACCATCCCTTTTTTTGCCTCTCCATTATCTAATTTAGGTTGATAAGCCAGCGCTATGGAAACCCCAACAATAAAAAGAAAAAAGGGATATACATAATCTGTTGGGGTCAAACCATTCCATTCAGCATGAAGGAGCGGAGGAAAAACATGTTCCCACGAACCAGGATCATTTACAATGATCATAGCAATAAGGGTAATACCCCGCATGACATCTACCGCAAGGTATCTTTGTTTGTCAGTATTCTTCATAGTTTTTTGATTTTAACAGGTATTCGCTTTCAAAACCACTTCGTCCAACAGAATTGAAAACTTTAGCCCTTATTTTTCTTGATTTTGTTTTTATTGGTCCGGTATATTTTTCTGAGGTTGCTTTAGGTTCTGAACCATCCAGGGTATAGCGAATATCCATGCCCGGATAAACACTGTTCAAAAACAGGGAATCTCCCTTTTGTAAAATCCCGGGAGCAGGTATTCTGTAGTGGACGGGTTGTTTACCTTTGTCCATTCTTTTGAATTCCTTTTCAGTTACTCTATCAATAAACTGGTTAAAATCGGCCGATAATTTTTCATCTCTTTCCGACTCACTTTTCAAATTACTCCATGCAGGCATACCGACCCAGGCTCTGTGAGCTAATCCCAAAAGCTTTGGCATATAATAAGTTTCAAGCATTTTTACCCCTTTAATCGTTTCGCTCCAAAGTTGCCCCTGAACACCTAAAATATTAGATTTACCCACTTCACTTAATCGTACCATTCCGTTGAAATCGTTTTCAACATCAAACGTATTTCCCATATCATCATGACGGGTGGAGTAGAAAAGATTTTCGGGTAACATAGCAAAGGCATCTCTTTCATTAACAAAGCCAGCCCAATATAAACCAGGTTCTCTTGGGTCATTTGAATACGCTAAATCGAAGTAAGTATTGGTAACAGGGCAAAGAACTATTTTGTAGCCTGCATTGGCTACTTTATAACCTAAATCCTGTTGCCCCCATAAATTATTCCAAATGTAGGGAATGACCTTTTTTTGAGCAAATGAAGTATTTATGGTGTGTTTATTTTCCTGATTATAAAACATAACAATTTCTTCCCAGCCCCCCACTTCAATATTTCTTTTTTCAAAAAGGGGTAATAATCTTGAAAATAAATCTGCCTGAAGATTTCTGGTATTCATGATGCCAGGATTTTCCGACATATACTTTTTGCACATCGGCGATCCTTTCCAGGCGTCCGCTGGAACCTCATCACCCCCTGAGTGAAAGGTATGAAGCGGAATTCCTGCCTCTTCATACATACGCACAAATTCATCTAAAACAACCTCATAAAATGCTAAAACAGAAGGACGACAGGCGCAAACAATGTTGTCAGTATAATATTGAGCAGATCGGTATTTCGATACGTCTGCAGGATCAATGAGTCGATATTTTTCGGCTTCCTTTTGATTTCCCTGTTTCATAAATTTTTCATACCTGTTTTCCATGGCCATAATGGCTGCTCTTGCATGACCTGGAAAATTCACTTCGGGTATAATTTCTATATGTCTTTCGGCGGCATAAAGGAGAATTTCCTTGAAATCGTCTTGCGAATAATGCCCATTTCCAAAGGAATTTTTATCGTCCGGGGAAGGTCCTGAACCATAAGCAGGCTGCAAATAATCTGTTTTATTGAAAGGATGACCTCTCCTTGCACCCACTTTGGTTAGTTCAGGAAATGCCTTGATTTCAATTCTCCAGCCCTCATCTTCCGTTAAGTATAAGAGTAATTTGTTTAATTTATAGTTTGCCATTTGATCCAACAATCTGAACAGGGTTTCTTTAGATTGGAAATTTCTGGCAACATCGATATGTATTCCCCGGTAAGGATAGGCAGGTTTATCTTCCAGTTCATAGCCCCCAATTTTGTTATTTTCTTCATCTGTCAAGGCTAATAAACTGGTCATACCGTAAAAAAGCCCTGCATTTTTCGACGCGGAAATAAGAATTTTATCTTTATTTATATTAAGTTTATATGCCTCATTTCCAGCTATCGATGCATCATCTTGTAATTGGATATTGGCTTCTGAGGCATTACTCACCTTAGTCAGTTTACCGGGCCATACTTTCTTTAAATAGTCATATTCCTTTTGAAATTTTGCTGAATAGAAGACAGACAAATTGGGTTTAATTGAAAAACTATCTTTTGTAGATTGGATTTTTACAGGCAATGGTATGAGAGGTAGTTTATCTTTCGGGGACACACTGCTTAATTTTTCCCCTTCTGTATATAAATAGGCGGTTGAAGGGACAGGCTCAGCATCATTAGCACCTCTTTTTATTTGATTGCCAGATAAAAAGGGTTCAATAGTAACCGATGTTATTACCTTGGTTTTTGATTGTTCGTCCACGATATATAAACCCATGGGAGCATCGGTTTCCTTAATCGCAAAGCCATCAAACTCAATGGCAATATCCATTTTTTTACCTTTTTCAAGCTTAAAGCCCGGCAGAGGTTTCATTTCGTAAAAATCACCATTAATCCACCTGATATCCACTGGTTTCAAAGAATCTTTATAGAGGATACTTCTTGGCGCTTGATTCCAGTATAATGCCCATTGGTTACCCGTTATATCCTTCTCACCTTTATTTTCCAAGGTAAATAGAACGATATGCCTATCCATTCCTTCCTTCTTATAGTTTTTTTCTAACTTCCAGGTAATTCCAAGATCAACACTGGAACTATTTGTTTGACAGGAGGTAAATAACCAAATCATAAGAGAGAAGGTCAGGTAAATAGGCCCCGTTTTTTGAAACATTAGGATAGCTTTCATGATTTTCAATGATTAATTAATCTAATTTATGAAATTTTGGTCTTATATTTCTATTTGTAAAGGTTAAAAACATTTTCACGCAAAAAGAAAGAGATGAAATCCCATAATTTTTTGATGTTATTATTCACATTTAGTAGTTTTTTTATGCAAGCACAAAGCGATCCAAATTTCCCTGTTCAAGTGAAAATTGAATCAGGAATGATAGAGGGTAATTATGATAATAGAACGGGATTGCAGACCTACCTGGGCGTCCCATTTGCCCAGGCTCCCATTGGTGATTTAAGATGGAAGGCACCTCAAGCCCTAAATAGTTGGACAGGGGTTAAAATAACCAAGCAGTTTGGTCCAAGACCTGTTCAAGCGGAGGTTTTTGGTGATATGTATTCTCGTTCAGCGGGAATGAGCGAAGACTGTCTTTATCTTAATGTCTGGACTCCCGCCAATAGAGATACGAAAGGTTTACCTGTATTAGTCTATTTTTATGGGGGTGGTTTCATAGCTGGAGATGCATCGGAACCAAGATATGACGGCGCCGAAATGGCAAAGCAAGGCATCGTTGTTGTTTCAGCAAATTATAGATTATCTGTTTTTGGATTTTTATCCCATCCAGAATTAAGTAAGGAAAGTGGATATGGTGGATCGGGAAATTACGGTTTATTGGATCAGCATCACACTTTAAAATGGGTGCAAAAAAATATTGAAGCCTTTGGTGGAGATCCTGCAAAGGTGACCATTGCCGGGGAATCAGCTGGCTCAGTCTCTGTCAGTGCGCAAATGACCTCTCCGCTTTCGTCTTCCTTAATAGCTGGGGCCATCGGTGAAAGTGGTGCAGGTATTTTCCCAACCCTTTCTCCCATTCCTTTAGCCGAGGCAGAAAAAAAAGGATTGGATTTGGCTACTTCTGTTGGTTATCCTTCTTTAAGTAATCTTAGAAAACTAAGTACCAGAGATATTTTCGAATTATTTATTGAGCCAAAAAAATATTCTTTTCCTACGGTCATCGATGGATATTTTTATCCAAAATCTCCTTTAGACATTTTAAAAGCAAATGAGCAAGCTCAAATACCTCTTTTGTTAGGGTGGAATTCGGCAGAAATACCTGGTCAGGGAGTTATGCAAGGTCAAAGCATGGAGCCCTCAAATTATATGAATAGAATAAAAGCTTTGTATCCAAAAGATTATGAAGAGGTCTTAAAAAATTATCCGGGAAACAATGCACAGGAGGTTTTAGCTTCAGCAACTGCACTGGCTTCCGACCGATTTATTTCCTATAGTACCTGGAAATGGGGAAGTTTACATGGGTTAAAGAGTAAAAAACCTGTTTTCAGGTATTTATTTAACAAAATTCCACCGGCAGTTATAGGAAGTTCTCCCAATGCTCCAAGACCTATTGGGGCTCCTCATGCCTGCGAAATTGAATATTGTATGGGTAATCTAAAGTTAGTTAAACAAATGAATTGGACAGAAGATGACCATCTGGTTTCTAAAACCATGTTTTCCTATTTCGCTAATTTCATTAAAACAGGCAACCCCAATGGTGCTGATTTACCTCAGTGGGAACCTCTAAAACCGGCCAATGATTTAGGTGAAATTATGATACTTGATGTTGTATCAAAATCAGTGTTATTATCTTCTGAAAACAGATATCGCTTGCTTGACAAATTGTATGGCAATAACTAAGCGTTGATGTTTTCATTTGATTTCAATAAAGTACAGATATCTGTTTATGAAGCACTTAAAATATTTTTTCTTATTTTCCTTATTGTTGATTCTTGCCTATTTTGAAATGATTGGCCTTTCAGAAGGTGTTTATCGATATGGTTTAAATAATAATTCCTTTTTGTATTTAAGTGCGGGACTCTTTTTTAGTGTAGTTTACCTTATACCCGTTGAAAAACCGAACGGTTTCGGTCATAAATGGTCGAAATACCTCCTAATTTTGCCTTTTTCTTATCTATTATACCTCTATTATCCCATTGCTGTAGATTTGATGGTTAAAATACCGGTGGATTATAAAATCGCTGATATGCTTCCAATTATGGAAATATTATGCAAAAGGTTTATGAACCAAACGGGGGTTTATAGAATTATTCCTGAAATTTGGGGGGGTATGGAACCCATTTATTTACCGTCCATGTGGATGACCTATCTTCCAGCAGTATGGTTCGACTTTGATTTGCGATGGATTACCTGGTTCTCTTTTATTATAGCCCTATTATTAGGCTTTTTATTATTAAGAAAATATCATTTAGCGGGTTGGCACAGTTTGTTGGTGTGGATACCCGTATTTGTGTTGTTTAAATCTATCTTCAAGTTGGAACCTAATGATTTTTCAATGGGTGATGAGGGACCTGTCGTGCTGTTTTTTGTCTTATTTGCCTACAGTTTATGGCAGGGAAATGCTATGTTGATTGGGGTAACCATGGCCTTAGGATTATTAACGCGCTACAGTTTTTTACCCGTTTTACCTGCTATTTTCCTGGCATACTGGATATTTGACCATAAAAAAGCGCTTTATAGCATGTTAGCCTCAGCTTTTATAACAGGTGTTTTTTTAATGATCATCACTGGTGCCATTTTTGAGATTCATACTTTTTTGGCATTACCAAAACATTACGTAACAGCAGTGATAGGGGAGGATTTCCAAAAACTTTCACCCACTATTCAGAATGGACTTGGTCTTGCTAAATTTTTTTCAAAGGAAAATCTTCCGTCTATTGTCAATATTCAAATGCTTCTGACCTTTTTAGTTCCCCTTCTTTTATTGATTCCTTATAAATATTTGAATTGGAAAATTGATTTCAGGGTTTTTCTTTTGGGCCTGCTAAAAATGGAAATCGTTTTGTTCTATAATCTGATGATTATCCCCATTCATAACTTGTTTTTGGTCTCCAACTTTTTAACTATTGCGTTATTGTTTTTTTACGCTCAGGTTACTGAAGAAAAGTCACTTGAAAATCATCTAACATAAACGATTTCCTGTAGGGATTATGGATAAATATCCTGATTTGTTTGGATGGATCATAATCTTTAATTAAATCCATATCCAGACTTATTTTTTTCCATTGGCTTACTCCTAGATCGCGCGTTTCAAATGGTAAAGATTTCATATTGAGCATATTCCCTTGTTTGTCCCAAATTTGTATCTGTAGTTCAGCCTGGATATCTTTTTCCGGCAGATATACAAAGGCACTGGCTTTAACCTTTGCGAAGGAGTTAGGAGATATATTCTCAAAAAATTGTGAAAATCCGGTGGTATATTCGATTTGATCAGACACCTGAAAATAACAATCGCCACTATGACTTTTTCCCTTCAAAACATTGGGAAACACACCAAAAAGGGATTCAAAATCATTTGCGTAAACATGATTTTTGTGGTCATTATTTTGGGGGCCGAAACAAGCGGTTAATAAGAGGGAAATTAAAAGGAAGGGAAAAATATTCTTTTTCATTTTACTTCAATTTGATTTTAAAACATCTAATATAAAGGCTAATGCCTTTGGGGTATCAGAAAAAATAAGATTTGCCTCTTTTAATTTTTCTGAAGGATGGGAATTTTCGACGCCAATAGCAAATAAGCCAGCACTTTTTGCAGAATGAATACCCGCTGGCGAATCTTCCAGTGCGAAACAAAGGGAAGGTTCCAATCCTAATTTGAAGGATGCGGACTGGTATGGTTCCGGATGAGGTTTTAAATTGGACACGTCATTTGCCGTCACAATGACTTTCAAATGTCGTTGAAGATTTGTGGCCTGAAACACAGCGGAAACATCATCCTGAGAACTATTTGTAGCTAACGCTATGGGTACAAATTGAGTTATTTCATTAAGATAATCTTCCACCTGGTCAAATAATTTGACCTCAGTTATAGCTCTATTTCTATAGGTTTGTTGCTTTAATTGTTGAAGACCTTCAACAGATTGGTTTTTCAAAAAGTGTTCACAAACGTGTTCTGCCACTAATCTGTCAGATAAACCAATCCATTGGTGCATCCAGGATTCATCGAATTTTAATCCCAGGTTATTTAAAATGACCAGCCAGGTATCAATATGTAAGGGTTCTGTGTCCGCTAAGGTTCCGTCTAAATCAAAAACAATTCCTTCAATTCTCATTATTTACAATTATGTGGCAAAAGTAAAAGAATTATACACTCATCGTATTAAAAAAGTGAGTAAAAGCCAAAAAGTAACTTTATTCCTATATCTTAAGGGTGAATTTATAAAAAAGTACTATGGAAAATGTAATGGGTGTCGATATAGGTGCAACGCAGATGAGAGCTGGTCGTGTTGCAAATGAAAAGGTTAGTTTGATGTTTTCTGAGAAAACACCATCAGATGGCGACTATGACCAGGTATTAAAAACGCTTCTTCAACTCATGGAAAAGCTATTTAATTATGATACTATGGCCATTGGATTGGGGGTGCCCTCCGTGGTTGATACTAAAAATGGAATGATTTATGATGTTATTAATATTCCATCCTGGAAGGAAGTTCCGTTGAAAAGTATCCTTGAAAAACACTTTTCTGTGCCAATTTACATCAATAATGATGCTAATTGCTTTGCTGTTGGTGAAAAACATTTTGGATTGGGTAAAGATTATAATCATATTGCTGCTGTTACCTTGGGCTCGGGCGTTGGTACCGGTCTTATTTTGAATTCTAAACTATATTCCGGCAATAATACGGGCGCTGGAGAATTTGGAATGATTCCTTATTTGGATAAATATATTGAGTATTACTGTTCCGGACAATTCTTTAATTTATACAAGCAAACGGAAGGTTTAGCTGTTTTTGAGCAAGCTAAAAACGGAGATGAAAAGGCGCTAAAAATGTATGAGGAATATGGTCATCATTTAGGTCAATATTTGAAAATTTTATTGCTCGCTATCGATCCTGAAGTAATTATTTTGGGTGGCTCTTTATCAGCTGCTTATTCATTTTTTGAAAAAGAAATGAGAAAAGCTTTGCTTGATTTTCCTTATCCTAAAACGATCTCCAACTTAGAGATTAAAGTTTCTAATTTACCGGAAATAGCGATTCTGGGAGCTGCTGCCTTAACTTTTAATGAAAATTGATTATGAAAAAATATCATTACCTGATTTATGTGGTATTTCTAATATTTTTTATTATTTCATTCATCACCAATATTTTAGGGTCCATCATACCTGCGGTGACGGATAATTTTGAGTTAAATGGTTTTACCACAGGACTTTTACCCTTTTCATTTTTCATAGCTTATGGTATTATGTCTATACCGTCGGGAATATTGATTGAAAAATATGGGGATAAATGGTGTATGCTGGGTGCCTGGATCCTTTCTTTTGGGGGCTCTTTCTTATTTGCTCTTTTTCCTTTTTATAATGTATTTTTAATATCCCTTTTTCTGATAGGATCTTCTATGGCCATGTTACAAGTGGTTATAAATCCATTATTAAGAATAACCGGTGGGGAATCTAATTTTGCATTTTATTCTGTGATGGCCCAATTATTATTTGGTGTCGCTTCCTTTTTAAGTCCATATTTTTACATTTATTTGGTTCAACATCTTGAAGTATCAGGCAGCCAAACCTCCTGGTTTTTTAGCTTATTGTCTAATTTGACCCAGGATTCATTTTCATGGGTATCGCTTTATTGGGTTTTCTCGGTCATAAGTTTAGCTATGGTATTGGGAATATTTTTCATTTCATTTCCTCCGGTAGAAAGGAAGGAGGATGAGAAAATGGGGGAGAAGGCCGTTTTTATTTCGTTATTTAAGTCACGACTTATATGGATTTATACCATAGCTATGTTTTGTTATGTAGGGGTTGAGCAAGGAATTGCTAACTGGATTTCAGAATTCCTAAGAACCTATCATGGTTTAAATCCGTCTATTGAGGGAGCCGCTACGGTCGGAAAATTCTGGGGTTTTATGACCATAGGATGCGCTTTAGGTTTATTATTACTTAAAATAATGGATAGTAAGCTGGTATTAAGAATTTTCACTGTTGCAGGAATCCTTATTTTAGCATTGACCTTATGGGGAAATGCAAACATGGCCCTTTGGGGATTTCCAGCTTTAGGATTTTGCTTATCAGTCATGTATTCAATCATTATTTCACTGGCTTTAAATAGTGTAATAGAAAATCATGGCAGTTTTACCGGCATTTTATGTTCCGCCATTGCAGGTGGGGCCCTTTTTTCATTGGTGATAGGCATAATAAAGGACGCTATTGGATTAAGAGAAGGAATGCTTCTCATATTCTTAGCCTTTGGATATTTGTTATTCATCAGTTTTTGGGCAAAACCAATCATTAGGAATAAGACAATTTGAGGGATAGAGAGGGAAGAGTGGGGGGTGGAGTTTAATGTTATTTTAATTGGATATTTTTAGAGGTAATTATTAAATGCATAATTTTTAAGTGATAAAGTAGTTTATTTTAAGCTGGCTAAATTCTTTATATTGATTTCTACATGATATCATTAATGGAAGTATCTGAAAAACCAAAAATTATTTATGGTTTAAAAAGTCAAACTTGAACATTTTGCACCGCATTTTTTATAGAACAAGAGCATACATTAAAAAAGAAAATGAAGCCTATATATAAACCAAAACCGCTTAGGGGTACTAAACTGTTTCTAATAAAGGTACAAACATTTATATCAATTTGTCAATAGGTGTAGAATTATTTTGTGATACATTGACATTTAACAACTTGAACTCACTTGGATAGGCAAAGGCTAACCTAAGCTCGAACCTCGTATTTTTATAGAAAAACCAGAGTACAGATATGGCGACCCCAAAAGCCCCAATATATTGCAGTGCTTGTTTGCTTGGTATTTCTGTCCAATACTAGGCTACCATGATGCGTTCTTTGTGTATTTCTAATTTTCAGTCTTTATGTGTTGTCACTATTTATTTTGAATGAAATTACTTTTCCAGGCAGTACAAGCCCATTTACTCATCTTGTCCTGATGTTTACGAAGAATAAATGGGGTCCATTCTATATAATTTAATTCATCCTTGCTCATTTTATATTTTGATGATTTGTAAAGTAGCAGTTTTTCATTGAAAAGCCTGTCACTTGCCTTCTTTATTAAGGAAGCCTCAAGTAATGTATAATTTCCTATTAAATAAATATAATCTTCTTGGTCGTCTACTAAAAATGTTGTTTCCCATTCAGAGGAAGGATTTTCTGGAAGAATATGCTCGATGGTAGATGATGCATCTTCGAATTGATGGTCTGTACCTGAAATGGTATTTTCAAGTTCCACCAAAATGTACTTAACAAGGTTTTTGTTCCTTTTGGTGCTAAGAAGCTTCGTTGAAAATGCTTGAGCAAAACTTTCATCTGGTACATAAATCGATTTTAAAAGCTCAAACGCTTGTGAAGCTTTTGAAATCTCACCTAAAAAGATTTTGATTGATAACTTGTTAAATACCAATTCGATGTCATTGGAATGTAAATCTGAAATGACATTATATCGGAATATTATCACGTTTAGCTCATGTAAAAGTTTTGTAAACTCATCTTCAGGGAATTTTTGCTTGGCAACAAGCAATAAAGAATACCAGGTTGATACACCAAAAAGATTCATTAAGCGTATAAATGACCGCTGTTTTTTATTCCACATTGGGTCAGCGGGGTTTTCAAAAGCCGAGTATACAGGGGCCAGCTGTTCCAATTCATGCAGTAAATCAAAAACGTTTTTTGGCGTTTGAATGGTATTTTTAATTGCTCTGTATAAATTCGAAATCCTTACCAATTCAAATCTTGAATTCCAATAATGACGTAAAAAAGTTGGCAGGTCTGATTTACCTAAAAAGTCGTTTATGCTTTGCCATCTTCTTTCGGTTTCTTCCAATTCAGCACTGCTTGATTCAAAAGCTTTAGAAAACAAATAATTTTTTAATAAATCAGAAGGAGATAACTTAACCCCTCTTGCATTTAATGTTTCAAAAACTTTATAAGCATTTAGGTCATCACTGACATTAATTGTTGTAAAAATGAGTGAATTAGAAATTTCATCATCAATTAAGATGGCTAGATCTGTTCCGGATTTAGAAGATATTTTAGTTTTTAAAGTTTGATAAAAATACTCATAGGCATCCCATAATCTTTTTTGACTAGGTTTAAGTTTGCCAACTGCCGGAGGTTTCCTATGGTTTAATAAATAACTTTTATAAAAATCATCATTGTTTTTATTAAGTACCAATTTAGGTGTAATGGTAAGTTTCGACGTAGAAAAATTCCCCAGAAATTTTTCTGTAAGTTTCACCATTCGAATTTCATTATTTTCTTTATCAATTCCACTGTCGGCCCAATCTTTTAAAAGTCTAATTGCTGAAAGGCACAATATACTCAATGTGGTAAATCTTTGTTGTCCGTCAATGATAAATGAAGTTTTTGCCTTTGTGCTATCTTCCTGGAAAACTAAATACCCCATATAATGGTATTTTTCTTTTGGTAAATCAAGTATATCTAACCATAAGTCCTCCCAATATTCTCTTTCCCAGGAATAATCTCTTTGGTATGGTGGCACACTAAAAGTTCGACCATTTGAAATTAAGTCGTTATATGAAGCTGTGCCAGTATTTATAAGAAGCTTCGTCATTTACAATAATTTATAAAAGTAATATTACGATTATTTTCTCAACAGTCAAGTCCGAACTATTTAACAAAAGG
Source organism: Haliscomenobacteraceae bacterium (assembly GCA_947501115.1). Taxonomy (GTDB): domain Bacteria; phylum Bacteroidota; class Bacteroidia; order Chitinophagales; family Saprospiraceae; genus BJGN01. Next base: position 4,058 of record CANMVX010000026.1, on the reverse strand, counting down.
ACTAATTAGTATAATTTAAAACTAATTTGGATAATCCGATCGCCAATTTCACCAGATTACACATATAATTTCATTGTCCTTTATGCGCCGCTTCAAACTTCCCAATTTTAGTTCAATTGCTACCTTAAATAGGTGTTTTTGAGGTTTAGAAAATCAAAAATGTAGGGGTCTTTAAAGGTGTTTAATATTTCAGGTTTTAACGTGCTCAATTGAGTATTTGCTATTTCGTTATATACGAATGCTTTCGTTCAATTTGATTGTGTAACTCTCGTTTGCCCCAAACTTCCTCAGCAGCTTTATTGGCATAATACAACTTAGCCTCTTTTGATTTTAAAGGAAATAACTCTATAGAATGAGACCAACTCAATTTTGCCGACAGTGTCGGCAGAATGTTTACATCTGAAAATCTTGTGAAAATCGCACCATCCTTCTGATATTTGTAATCTAGTGAAATTGACCACCTAGTCCGGAGCGATTTTTAATAACAGGGATTATTTTTGATGTACTCAAATTTTCATGTGTTATGATGAATTTCAAGCTTCAAAACCAACGATTATTCCAGAATGACTTGGTACTGCTTACCTCATTTAGTTTGTCCCAGGTAATTTCCAGAAATTATTAAATAGGTACTTGGTCAGACGGATATAGTTTGGCGGTTCCTAGTTGTGTACAGGTAGGGAATTTAACAGTTAGGCTTCGGGCCTTATTCATAAGTTATCAATTTTTCAATTAGTTTATAAATATGAGTTCCTAGTTGTTTTGGGTAATCTTGGTTTTCAATATCAAGTTCTTTCGCTCGGCTAATAGCTGTTTTTGTTAATGGTAAAAATATCCGAGGATTTGGTCTTTTATTATAACCTCTTCCTTGAATTTCACTGAGAACTATGTCAATATAGTTTTTGCTATTACTATTTCTCTCGTTTGTAGTTAACATTCTCTTTTTTTCTTCATTAAATTCATTAATGTCCTTTAAATGTAGGATTAACCAAATTTCAAAGCAAGGATTGCTCATAGCCAGGAAGAAATTAGTCTCTTTTTTGCAATCATCTACCAATTTATCAAAATTATGATTGTGAATTTCCTCCCAATCATCTCTATCAAATATTAACCAAAATTCATCTGTGACTTTGAAATGATATTCCTTCTTAGCTTCTTGAAGAAGTTTTTTTACGCTAATCGGGTCAGATCCTCTGTTTGTTGGTCTTTTCAATGAAATAACTTCAATTAATCCACTGTCGTTAAATAAGGTAGATTTTCTGAAATCTTCAAAATATTTCTTTTCACTTACACTGCCCTCAAATGACAAAACAAACATTTTCTCAGCTTCAAGGAATCCTCCTTCACGAACTAATGAAATAGGTTCTCTTGGCATAACTTATACATTAATTGGTAAAATGGATAATAAATTTCTATTACCAATTTTTGGAACACCTTTAAATCGTCCAAGTAAATAATCTTTCATTATTTCTTTGTCAAAACGGACATTGTAATCTTCTAACGAATGAAGTTTTGTTGCACCCTCTTTGTTCTTCACCGCAAACCAAATTTCATCTTTTCTTAGAAGTTTTTGAGTTAACAGGATTGCTTCGTGACTTGAAACAATAAATTGACTATTAACATTTTCGCACTTATCCAAAATGAGTTCAAAAAAGTCTCGAACTAAATTAGGGTGTAAACTCCTTTCGATTTCATCAACAACAAATACATTCCCTCCTCTAAAAAAATCTATTAACAATGGTATTAAATCCATTATTCTTCTTGTACCATCAGACTCATCTTTCAAATCGAAGAGTTCATATCCACCACCAATAATTTTATGTTTAGTTTTAAGTAACTTAGCTTGTATAGTATGACTATCTATTTTGGAAATTACATAATATTTGTCGTCCTGAGGATTTGATAGAAAGGCACTTGTTTTTTCAGATTTTTCACTGAACAAATCGTTCTTAATGTCTTCTTTGACCTCTGATGGAATATCCATTTTCTCAAAATCAACTTCTTTAAATTCAATGCCATCAATTCCGGTATCAAAATATTCAAGCATATCTTTGAATACTTGTTGAAGATTAGTGTCTTTATGTAATTCAAATTTTTTACTAATGTTCTTTGTTCCCGGATATATAACGGTTAAAGCGTTCTGAAACCAATCAATAACATTTAAAATATCTTGAATATCTCTAACATTATCTGTAACATTCGTGTTCCTTATTTGTGTGATAAATAGTTGGTTTCTCGGAGTTCCTTTTGCAGTAAATTCTAAAAACTGTTTTTCCACTGATGTATTGTTCTTCTTAAAAAGGAAATTTAAGTCATATTCAGTTGTCCTTTTTCTCTCAAATATTTTTGTTTCACCTGATTTGTTTATTTCAAACAGCCATTCATCAACAATCTCTTTGGCATTTATAATAAATCCATAAGCATAATTCTTTTCCTTATGCTGGATTTCATACTCAACGTATGTAGGTTTAGTTAGGAACTTTTTATCTAGTTTGTAAAAATTTGTACTTATTGGCTGTTCCGCTTTAGTTCCTTTCAAGACGATCTTTCTTCCAAAGTCTATTGCCTTAATCAGATTAGATTTACCTGAAGCATTTGCTCCATAAATAACGCCTGCTTTTAAAACGGTAACTCCTTTTACTGGAGTCGATTTATGTTGTGATTTAAGAGAGCCTTTACCTGGTATCATTGAAAAGACTTGTTTTTCTCTAAATGACAGAAAATTCTCAATTGTGAATCTAATTAACATTTTTTGCTGTTTTATTCTGTAAATTTAGTGAAAAAATCACATTTAGCATCAATTTTATAGCGTGTTATTTTGGACTGATTTTCTATTAGTTCAGCCCAACCTGGTTTAAAAAAAATTAATCGCTGTTTGTTTTGTTAAATTATCTTCTGAGCATTCCCAAGTCATTGAAATTGAAGCATTAGTTTATAGTTCTATCAATTCCTGTTTTAACTGCAAACTGATTGGTTTCAAAACAGTATCTTCCAAGGACAATGCTTGGGTGAATTATTAAATTGTAAGCCAATTGAACCATTTGTTTCTCAGTATTTTTATAATTAAATCTAGCATTTTCATTGAAAAATTTTTGCCAAACAGCATCATCAATAAAACATTGACGTGCAAATCGGTTCGCCTTTTGTTCTTTTTCGTCAATATCGTTGTTAGGATATTCAATATCGAGAAACTCCTCGGTGTGATTAGGCTGCAAATGCTCAAAAACATGACCTAATTCGTGCAATACGGTAAATGCAAAATGGTCGAGTTGTTTTTTGCGCATAGTTACCACGATAGCCGGATTATTGTTGCTCCAAAACGAATAACCATCAATTGGCGATTGGTTAAATTTTTCAATGACTAAAAACTTAATGCCATATTCATTTAAAATCGTTTTCGTTTTGCCCATAACGTCTTTATTACTATAAAACAAGGCTTTCAATTCCATGATCATGGCATCTTTATTTTTTGCATCAAAAATGCCAACAACTTCAGATTTTGCTTGCCATTGCGCTAAACGACTCCAAGCAAAAATATTAATTTGATCGTTTTTAAGCTTTTCCGACTTTTTGTAATATTCTTTGTTTTTGTGAACCGATACTCGCTCAACAAGCAAATCAATAGAATTAACCTCATATACTTCCCATATTTTCGAAATATTATCGGCTAATGAATGGGTAAGTAAACCTAGTTTATTGAAAATATTTACTGGAACGTATTGTTTAATTAGTCCCCATATCTCAATTTGTTGGGTTTTACGGATATTACGCTCCTGAATACGCACACAATCTAATTCATAACCTGCCTGATGGCGCATCCAGGAATCGGCTTTTATTCCTAAACTTTTCTCCAAACTCAAAGCGATTTCGGCAGTGATAGCACGTTTTCCTTTTATAATTTCGTTAAGCATGGTTTTTTGCATGCCTATATCCTGTGCAAATTCTTTTTGTGAAATCCTACGGTAATCTAACTCGTCTTTAAGAATGCTTCCAGGGTGCGTTGCTTCAAATGGAATATAAACTTTTGGTTCCATGTTTTTCATTTTTTGTAGTGGTTACTT
>CANMVX010000025.1 GCA_947501115.1 Haliscomenobacteraceae bacterium | reverse complement strand
GGTATAAGGAGCAGAAGCATGTTCCGTTTTATTCCAATCGAATTTAGAACCATCCATCATTTCATAATCATCAATCATCAATTGTATCGGCGTATTACCCGCCCAGTTATGATAACCATTTGGGCCGTTAAACAAACCTTGTCTTCCACCACCTTCTTGTTTGGCATTGATAAAATATCTACCTATGAGAATTTCCTTTTCACCACCGTTTCTAGCCAATGAAGCATTCATGTAATTGGCTGTTCCATCAGCTGCAGACGCAGGATTTGTTAAATTCAGTGCATAACCATAACCAGGAAGATCTATAACGGCTTTAGCTGCATCTCTGGCTTTTTCCCAACGTGCTTTACGATCGCCGCTCACATAACCTACTAATTCAGGTTTCGCATAACTAGCTAATGCAGAAGACTTTGATTTTGCCGTAGGCATATCATGAAGATCACTCGCTGCATAAATAAGTACACGAGCTTTCAAGGCAAGCGCTGCTGCTTTGTTAGCACGGCCAGCTGCCATAGATTTACCATCGAGTAAAGCGGCCGCTTCATCACAATTTTTAACAATAAAATTCACACATTCTTCCCATGTATTTCTTGGGGAAAGAAAATCAGAATCATTCAACGTAAATGGTTTGTCAATAATTGGAACACCACCAAAATACCTAATCAACTGATGATAATAATAAGCACGTAGAAATTTAACTTCACCCTTCATTCTATCTACAAGAACCGGATTAGTAAATTTAGGTGCTTCTAAATTACTCAAAGCTAAATTACAAGCCCTAATTCTTAAAAACATGTTACCCCAGCTTAGGGTACCATTTATCCAACCTGGATCGGCTGGATTAGAACGAGATTCTGTTATAGTAGTAATATTTCTACCCGGGTGAGTAAAAATGGTTTCATCTGTTAAAGAAGCATTCATTTGCTCATCAAAACCGCCGTTTCCAAAACCAGCATATATTTCAGAAACAAAGGCTTCAGCCAACGAAGCGTCTGTCCAGACCGTTGATTCAGCCAACTGATCTAAGGGTTTTGTATTGACAAAATCGTCATTACATCCAAAAACAACCAGAGATAAAAGACAAAAAACAATTTTTTTCATTTTTTTCATTTTTTTAATCATTAGAATGTAACCGTTAAACCAGCATTAATAATTCTCTGCTGAGGATAATATTGACCTGTTGAGCTACTAGATTCTGGATCAAAAGTATTGAAATCACTAATAGTGAATAAGTTCAATCCATTAAAATATAGTCTCGCACTGGTCATTCCCGCTTTTTTAAATAAATTTTCTGGCAGGGTATAACCTACTTCCAGGTTTTTTAATCTTATGTAATCAGTACTTCTAAACCAATAAGTGTTATTGCCAGAGAAATATTGGTCACTTCTATTGGCTATACGTGGATGAACGCTGCTTGGATTTTCCACCGTCCAACGATCATTATACATTTCAAGCAAATAGTTACCAATATTACCCATTTCACCTGGGCTAACATACTGTTTTGCCCCTGCAGAACCTTGGAAAAGGATGTTAAGGTCGAAACCTTTGTAACTTGCTATCAAACTAATTCCACCTTGTAAAGTAGGAATATTGTTGAAATCGGTACGAACCTGGTCATCTGGGGTAATTTTACCGTCCCCGTTATAATCCTGGTATTTCATATCACCAGGGCGAAGAGTATTTACGATAGAGCTATAGCTAATTTTCTCTGCATTAATTTCTGCCTGATCCTTAAATACACCATCATATACGTATGCCTGAACAGTGTACATAGGTCTTCCTGTAGTTCTTTGCCATTCAGGAGCACCAGGTGCTTCGTCCCAGAACAAGATTTTATTTTTTGCATAACCGCCATTAACGCTTACATTAAAATTAAAATCACCAACACTGGTACGATAGCCTATCAAGGCATCAAATCCTTTGTTTTCCACTTCACCAATATTTTGAGCTGGCAAAGTCAGACCTGTAGATTGAGGAACGGAAGCATTTTTAACCCAAAGAATATTGGTACGTCTGTTATTGAAATAATCAAATTCGAAAGTGATTTTGTCATTGAATAATGCACCTTCAATACCTATGTTTGCGTTAGTTGCCACCTCCCAGGTAATATTCGGATTAGGAATTCTTGCCTCGAACAATGTTTTTGTTTCAATATTTCCAAGGATATAGCTTCTAAATCCGTAGGTAGATAAATACTGATAGGTAGCAATTTGATCATTACCCATTTGGCCCAAAGAACCTCTCAGTTTTAAGTAATTTACCGCAGGAATAGACTGCATAAAATTTTCCTTTGAAATGACCCATCCTGCCATTACCCCTGGGAAAAAGCCATATCTGGTTGCTTCCGGAAAAATATCAGAGCCATCATAACGCCATAAAACTTCAAGTAAATATTTCTCCTTATAGTTGTAAGCTGCACGACCAAAATAATTTAGACGTGCTCTAAGTGAAGAAACACCCCCATTATTTTTTTCCAAATCACCCCCTGCGAACATCTGATCTAAAGCTGGAGAGATAAAGAATCTTCTGAAAGCATTGAAGTTACTCGCATCAATAGTTTCTCTATTTGAACCTGCAAGTACGGTCACTTTATGATCTCCAAAAGTACGGTCATAGTTCAGTACACCACCTAATAAAATATTTAGCTGCGTGGTATTTCCTAAAGTAAGTCTTGGTTCAGCAGGGCCTCTTCTGGCGGCAACCAGATTTGGTGTTACACCATCAGCGGCAAACCCAGTTCCTCTTTCATACAGCGTCCATGGTGTTTCCCAACGTTTGTTGTTCTGATTCAATTTATCAATCGCAGCATTACCTGTAAACACTAATCCTTTAATACCAGGGATTTTAATGTCTAACTGACCATTTGTCTGAATATAGTCTCTTTTATCATCATCATAACCAGTATCATTTGTCGTAATAACCACAGGATTTTCACCATTCTCGATATCTGGTCCAGGACGACCGTCAGGCCAGTAAGCAGGCTGTTGTGGTTTACCTCTCATCAACATCCTAAAAATCGCACCAGCTCCTTTTGTCGGGAAGAAACGATTTTCCTGACGTCCAAGCATACCAATATTAACATTAATAAATTCGTTTACCTTGGCATCAAGATTAAGACGTAAATCATACTGTTTGTAGCCTGTTGCAGAATTTATGTAGTTACCGTCCTGATCCTGGAAACCCAGAGAAGCCAAATATTTCAAATTCTCAGAACCCCCGGTCATTTGAAGATTATGACGCTGTTGTGGAGACCATCTTTTCAAGGTTTCTGCATACCAGTCTGTATTTGGGTGCGTCCATGGACTGGAACCATCCTTATACTTTTGGAAATCACTTGGCTGGAAAGGTGCTTTTCTAATCTGACCATTTGGACGGGTATAAGAACCCGTTGACTTATAAGCAGATGTTGCTGCTGACCATTCACTGGCAGGTAAACCGTAAATATCGAGATCATTCAACATCTCTGTATATTGAGCGGCGTCGGCCAATTTAGGTAATTGGGTTGGTTGAGAATAACCTTGATTAAAAGAATAGCTTAATTCAGGTTTACCAACTTTTCCTCTTTTCGTGGTAATAAGAATAACTCCATTTGCCGCACGCGCACCATAAATAGCAGCCGAGGCATCTTTTAATACAGAAATTTTTTCGATATCATTTGGATTAAGTCTGTCAAGACCTCCCGCTCTGGCAGGAATTCCATCGATAACGATAAGGGCATCGTTGTTATTCAAGGTATTGGAACCACGAATACGAATACCTGAACCATCATAACCTGGTTCGCCACTTCTGTTCACCGCTACGACCCCTGCCATACGACCGGCAATAGAGTTAGAAACGTTCATAGCTGGAGATTTAACCAGATCTGAACCTTTTAAGCTGGAAACAGCCCCCGTAACCGTCTCCTTTTTCTGAATGCCATAACCTACCACGATGACCTCATCTAAAAGTAACTGATCAGCCTCCAGAGATACATCCAGTTTGGTACGCCCGCCCAGTGCAATTTCCTGAGAGGTAAATCCAGTATAGGAAAACACCAATGTAGCATTGGCATCGGGTACCGCTATGGAATAGCTTCCATCAACTTCTGTTACTGTTCCCTGCACCGTATTTTTGACAAGGATACTCACTCCAATGAGTGGTTCTTTGTCTTTGTCAAGGACAATACCGGAAACTTTGACCTGAGCAAATAGTCCCAACGGTAGAAAAAAGGCCAACATACAAACTAGTTGAAGGACCCTTTTGATTGGTTTGTTTTTTTTCATTCGTTTTAAGTGTTTTAATTTAAAATGTATAGTCGATACAAAATAGCTATACTATTTTGAAATTACAAGAAACACCTAAAATTAATTTTGTTTATTTTAATAACTACGATATTAAAATTCAATATGGAGAAGGACTTACCGCCGTCCAGCCGCCATCTAAGACAAGCGTTTGCCCAGTGAGATGTTTAGCTTTATCAGAAACCAGAAAAAGAGCGGCATTGGCAATATCCTCTACGGAGGCAGGTTTTCCCATTGGAGTAATTCTCGACCAGGTTTCTAAATAATCCTCATCCATTAGCGTCCTTTCGGTCAATGTTGCACCGGGAGCCAAACAGTTTACGTTTATATTAAAGGTAGAAATTTCAGCGACCAGATTTCGGGCCAACAGCTCTATGGCTGCTTTGGTCATGCCATAAGCACCCAGATTTTTATGCGCCTGATGGGCAGTTACCGAGGATAGAAAAAGCAAGGTACCCCCTGTTGATTGCTCCTTCATAACAAGGGTGGCTTGTTGCGCAAGAAAAAAGGTTCCTCGCAAGTTCACTGCTAATACCTGATTGAAATCGGCTTCGCTATAGGTCAGAAAATCTCCAAAAAGGGTAATACCCGCATTGGCAATAGCGATATCAAGCCTGCCTTGTTCTTTTTTTATTTGTTGGATAAATGAGGTAATTCGTTCCACTTCACTTACATCGCCAGGCAATGGAATGCAATGGCCACCAGCGGACTGTAAATTTTCGGCTGCACGTTGTGCCAATGATTCATCTCGGTCATTTAAATAAACCACCGCTCCTTCCTGTACCAATTGCTTAGCAATTTGAAGTCCTATGCCTTGACCCGCGCCGGTGATAAAGGCTACTTTCCCTTGAAAATTATTTGTCATTATCGATTAACTTTTCATCAGTTATAAAAAATTTAGCTATAATATGAGGCAATGCAGCTATCATATAAAAAGGTAAATTAATCAGTTTGAATGATTTTCCATAGAGGTTTTGAACAATATCCACACTATATTTTCCTGACCATACTCTGATAGCCAAATCATGATTTGCGTCAAGCATAAACTGATGGATTGATTTCAAATGCGCATTATGCCCGGACTTCACTTCCACGGGAAAAACAATGCCATTCCAAACATAAACAAAATCAACCTCGGCGGTACTTCCTCTTTTATTTCTAACCCAAAAATTATTTTTCCTTCCCACTTCAAAATGCAATGCGGTAAATTCCTGTGCTACAATTTGTTCAGCTGCTCTCCCACGCCAGGTGTCCAATAAATCTTTTTTTAAGATATATTCCCTTTGAATGCCCGCAGCATAATTTACCAAACCAACATCGAGCCAAAATAATTTTGGTGCTTTTTTCAAATCAGAAATAACTGGCATTAATACACTGGTCGTCGGATAAACCAATGCTAAAAGCATGGCTTTAGATAAAGTTCGCAAAGCCTCCCCCGTTTCTCTTGCCTGATATGCCGATGAGGCAAATCCTCCCAACGTAATCGTTTGAGCTGAAAAGGCCCAACCATTTTCAAGAATATGACGAATTACATTGGCTTGTTTATTATTTTCCGCATATTTTTCCACATCGTTTTTATAGCCATTTAACAATTGATTAAAAATAGAGGATAATCCTAAAATATCTCTTTGATTCACATAATCAGCTATAACTTCCGGCATGCCGCCAATTAAGGCATATATGTTAAAAAAATCCATGATAGTAGTATGAAAGGCCTCCGGAAGTTCTCCTTTCACAATAAGCGCCACAAACCTATCCTCTCCAATGGCTATTAAAAATTCAATGAATGAACATGGGTGTAACGCCATATATTCTACCCTTCCTACGGGTATTGAAATATGTTTATCCAACATCGTTTCTAATAAAGAACCAGCGGCAATCACAAAAATATCCGGCGTTTCCTCATAAAAATACCTTAATAACGAAAGTACATGTGCGGAGACCTGGATTTCGTCAATAAAAAGCAAAGTAGTGCCTTCTTTTCTCGTATTATTAGTGTACAGGAATAAAAGAGGCAATAGATTTTTAACTTCATCCTTTGATTCCATCAAATCTTTTGCACTTGACTTCTCAAGATTGACATACAAATAATTGTTAAATTTTTTGCCAAACTTATGCACTACCGTGGTCTTACCCACTTGCCGGGCACCACGTAAAATCAATGGCTTTCTACCCGGTTTAGCTGCCCACTTTTCTAACTCAACCTCTATTTGCCTGAAAAACATGTCTTACTATTTGATATTCAATCACTAATCTACAAATTTTAAATGTAAATGTTTCATTGTATATGTATAATTACCCTATTTTTGTATCATTGTATATGTAAAATGTTAGAAATATTGCATCATTGCATAGGTATAATCTAAACAAGCCACTAAAAAAACAAAGCTAAAAAGATTATTTTTCCCTAAAACGAATCAGATTATTTATCATTCCCTCAAACAAAAAGACATGGAGGGGAAGCACAGCGAGCCAGTATAAACGGCCCATCATTCCCGTGGGTCTGAATGTAGCAGTTTGCTGTAAAAATGATTTTTGATTGCGTTCCACTATTTTAAATTCAAGCCAGGCCTCACCCGGCAGAATCATTTCCGCGTAAAGAAGTAACCTTTTCCTTGATTTATCGGCGGCTAAAACCCTCCAAAAATCGAGTGAATCACCATTATGAATAATACTTGGATGCGTTCTGCCTCTTCTCAACCCTACACCGCCCCATAATTTATCAATAAAACCACGAAACTTCCAAAGCCAATTTCCATAATACCAACCTCTTTCACCGCCAATTGACCATATATTAGTCAAAACGATATCCTCTAAACCCGTAATTTCCTTCTCTTTAAAATCGGTGTTGCACCCAAATTGGGGAACATTGGCATGATCGAGCAAATTATTATCCATACCACTACTTGCCAAAGCGTCTTTCCAACTGGACACCACACTGTTTTGCTCAATTCTCTCAAAAGCGAGTTCCACAGCCTGCTTATAGGTCATAGGTGTAATTCCTAATAAATTTTGTAACTTGCTATCTCTGGCAATCACCTCAATCTTCATACTACTTACCAGATTAACGGCCAAAGGATAAGAGGTGGAGGTAACAAAATACAGCCAATAAGACGATATTTTTGGGCTCATTACCGGAAGAGTGTAAATATACCTTTTCAATCCCCGGCAAGCAGCAAACTGCAATAACATTTCTTTATAGGTAAGAATATCGGGACCGCCGATATCAAAGACCTCGTTAAAAGTTTCCTTTTTCATCATTACACCCAGAAGAAATCGCATAACATCACGAACACCAATAGGTTGGCATTTAGTCATCAACCATTTAGGCGTGACCATTATGGGTAATTTTTCTACAAGATCTCTTATTATTTCAAAGGATGCACTGCCTGAACCGACAATGATACCCGCTCTGATGACCGTGAGTGGAATATTACCCGCAGAGAGAACGGATTCGACATTTTTACGAGATTTCAAATGGTCAGACAATTCGTCTTCATTGGCAATACCCCCTAAATAAACTATTTGCTTCAACTGAGAAGTTTCCACCAACTTCATAAATTGAACTGCCGTTTTCTCTTCCAGCAAATCGAATCCCTTCGTTGTCGTTTGCATGGAGTGAATCAAATAAAAGGCAACATCAATATCATGGTATGGCAGAGGAGGCAGAGAATCATTTAAAAAATCAATCTCCAGGAAAGTTATCAACGGATGATTAAACGGTTTTTCATCGGGAATACGATGTTTATCTCTTACACAACAGATTACTTCGTGACCTTCCTCCAAAAGAAGAGGTAATAATCTTTTTCCGATATAACCTGTTGTTCCCGTCAATAAAATTTTCATTATACGATATTTGTAAGGGAACAAAAAATAAGGCCAAGGGTTTAAACGGAACCAAATCCGCCGCCACCTGGCGTTTTAATATGAAAAACCGTTCCCTCTTCAATTTTTTTATTAAAAATGCCTGGCATATCCTCCTTCATTCCATCGGGAAATATAAAATATTGTTCTCCACACTGACCATTTTCACCCCCCATACAACCATAAGGAGGCACTTTCCTGTGTTGGCTAATGAAGGTAACGGAAAGAGGGGCTAAAAACTGAATTTCCCTGATGATTCCATCGCCCCCACGTGATTTTCCAGCACCACCTGAACCCTTTCTGATTTCAAATTTATTTATCCGCACAGGATATCGACTTTCCATTTCTTCCAAATCAGTTAGTCGCGTATTTGTCATGTGTTGATGAACAGCCGAGCGTCCATTGGCCGTTGAAGTAGCCCCGGATCCTCCTCCAATGGTTTCGTAATAACCAAATTGATCATTTCCAAACAAGAAATTATTCATGGTACCTTGACTACAAGCAGCCAAACCTAAGGCCTTTAACAAGGTATCGGTTAATCTTTGACTAATCTCTGTGTTTCCACCTACCACGGCAGGACAATCTGCTTCATTTTCAGAAAATAGCGGGTGCAACAAGCTATTTTCAGGTAATATTATCTTAATTCCCCGCAAGAATCCTTCATTTAGGGGTAAATCGCCTGGGCACAACAATCTTAGAACATAAAGTACTGCGCTGTAAACGATAGAAATATTAGCATTTAAATTATTAGGATGCGGACCGTCTGTTCCGGTAAAATCGAAATTGAAATAATCCTTTTCCTTTGATATTCTCACTTTTATACTTAGACCATCATCCAGATATTCCTGAGCAAACAGAGGTTCCTGAATGACTTGATCTAAAATGGGAGCAATTTGTTGGTGAGCAAAATCCTGCACTTTTTCCATATAACTGTGCACCATTTCTAAACCATACTGGTTTACCAGCGACACAAGAGCCTGAGCACCATATTGTAAGGAGGCAATACCGGCGTGAATATCTGCGAGGTTCTCGGATAAACTTCGGGTAGGATAGGTAGCATTTTCGAGTTTTCCTATTAATTCCTCCCATTGCCAGACGCCATTTTTCGCCAGATAAAAAGGAGCAATAACTACCCCCTCTTCCACGAGAAAATGGGCATCGGGCGGCATTGAACCTGGTGTTCTCCCTCCAATTTCAGCATGATGTGCTCTGTTTATAACGTAACCAATACGTTCTCCACGATCTGTAAAAACTCCTTGAATGAGGGTAATATCAGGCAAATGGGAACCTCCAAAAGCAGGATGATTGGTAATAATCACATCTCCAGGTTCCAATGGCATTCGTTCGGAAACAAGTCGGGTGCATATTCCTAAGGAACCAAGATGGACAGGAATATGAGGGGCATTGACCAGTAAGAAGCCATTGGTGTCAACCAGAGCACAACTAAAATCTAATCTTTCCTTTACATTTACCGAAAAAGCAGTCCGTTGTAGTTGAACGCCCATTTCTTCGGCGATGCTTTTAAATCGATTTGTAAAAAGGGTTAATGCTACCGACGCCATAGTCTGTTGATCAGTCTGATGAACTTCTTTTGCTTTTTTTAAGACTGCCAGGCCCATTTTATCTATACAACATTGCCAATATTCTGAAATAAATGCAGAAGAAGTAGGCGTTAATATAATAGCCGGACCATCGATGGTTGCTCCCGGATAAAGTTCATCCCTTAAAAAAACTGGATAATTGTCGTCTGAAAAAATAGCTTTTGAAAAATGATTTTCTTTTGGGAAATAAAGATTTAGATTGCCATTCCCTTCAGGTTCAGCCTCATCTAAGGTAGATAATCTAACCATTATCCTGACTAATTCGATGGGTCTGTCAGCAGGAAAATACCCAAAAATATGTTTATACTCATTTTTGAAAGCAGCTGACAAATCATTAAATTGAGAAGATTGGATCTCTAAGGCACTCTCTTGCCCTGAAAATCTAAGAAAATAAGAAATTTTCGGGGGCCCAATGTCTTCTGATACCACCCCGGCCCGATGGAGATTCATTGTACAATCGGTCACTAACTCTTTCACCACCGATATAGAATGATTTTCAGCAGACAGCAAAGGCATTCTTATTTCCCTTTCCGAAAATCTTTCTATACTGGCTTTTCCGATACCAAATGCGCTTAAGATGCCGGCATCGTAGGGAATCAAAACGGTATTTATGCCCAATAAGTCAGCCATAGCACAGGCATGTAAACCACCAGCACCACCGAAGGAAAGTAAGGGATAATCCTTTGGATTAAAGCCTTTGGATAAGGAAATAGACCGAATGGCATCGGCCATTTTTTCATTTCCAATTCTTTCCAAACCTTTTAAAACATCAATAGGCTGGTGTTTAACTCCATAAAATGAATCCAGTTCCTGTACAAGCTGAAGGAATTTTTCCTCTGCCTTTTCTGGAAAAATGGGAATGGAGAAACAGAAAGGATCCATTTTTCCCAATAAAATATTTACATCACTCAGCGTCAGGGGACCTCCTGCACCATAGCAAGCCGGTCCAGGAAAAGCGCCGGCACTTTTAGGTCCAACCTGAAGTCTTCCATTTTCAAAAAAACAAATGGATCCACCTCCGGCAGCGACCGTTTCAATGGCCAGAACAGGACTTTGAAGTTCGAGTTCATCCAAAGTAGTGCTATACCGATAATCATATTGCCCGTCAAATCGGGCAGTATCTGTACTCGTTCCGCCCATATCCAGGGTCAGTGTTTTATTGAAACCTGAGCGTTTAGCCAAGGTCGAGGCGCCAACAATACCGCCAGCAGGGCCACTCAACAAACTATCCTTTGGGTGAAAAAGGGCAAGAGGAACCAAAGCTCCATCACTCGTCATTATTTGTAAAGTACTCTCATTGCTTCCAAGCAGCAAAGTACTTTCAATACCTTTTAGATAAGACATCAATAAGGGTTTCAAATAAGCATCAATCAGCGCTGTATGCATCCTCGGCAACCATTTTAAGGCTGAACTCAAGGCTGATGAACGCGAGACATGAAGAAAACCTGCATCCAATAATGCCTTTTCCATTTTTTCTTCGTGGAGGTTCATTTTATAGGCGTGGAGGAAAGAAATAGCCACGGAAATAGGTTTCGCACCTTTCAATAGATCCAGGACTTTATGTATTTCCTCTTCCGATAACGCAGTAATAACCTGACCATCAGCAGATAGCCTTTCATCCACCTCAATAACCCGGGTAAATGGAAGCCAGGGATCGGGTATATCCAATTGAAACAGGTGGGGTCTTTGTTGCGTTCCGATAATGGGTAAATCAGCAAAACCTTTTGTCACTAACAGAACAACATCGGCACCATTTTTCTCTAATAAGGCATTTGTCCCTTTTGTAAATCCCAATCGCAACTGAATAGGCGGCAACGAATCTCTTAGCTTCGTCTGAGTTACTAAGCGCATAGCCAAAACAGGCGCCTCTTCCCTCGCGGTAATTTCAAACTCCATACCTTCACTTACCGAATGAGGCATATTATTCAAAAGGGTTATTTCACCTTTGGCAAAACAAGAACCAGTAATCTGGTGATATCCCCAATGAGGAAATGAAGGAAAGCAAAGCTCGTAGCCGTCGAAAATATCTGCCTTAACTTGCCATTGTTCACTAATGAGCAAGGTTTTTTCATTTGCCAAAGCCTTTACTTTTCCGCGAAGGACCCCATTGCTAAGTACTTTAAGCCTTGTTTCCCTTCCCTCCGGGCTGGTAGCTAGGCAGTCTGTAAATGTTCCTCCGGTATCAATCCAAATTTTCCAATGTTTCACGCTAAGACCTAATTAAATGGCTAAAAAACAAATCTAAAAAGAACCTGCGTATTCTTTCCTTTTATTTAGGTTGTATATTTACGCAAAAAAGGAAGATGTCTGCATCTACTCATGAAATGGTACCTGATAATGTTTTGCCCTGGTGGGAAAGTGCTTGTCAATATGACCAGGATGAGGATATTTATCATGCGGTAAAATTATTCCGACGTATTATTAAGGAAAATCCTGCGTGGATACCTCCTTATCTTCGACTGATTAACATTTATCTTCGGAGGTCTGAATGGAAACAAGTGTATGCATTTAGTAAAAGAGTGCTGTCCTTAGATGCTACCTTAAAAGATATATGGTGGTATTTAGGTATTTCTGCTGAAAAAACGGGAAAATCAATCATAGCTAAAAGAGTTTGGACAAAATTTGGCTTACTGGAAAAAACAAAGGAGCTCATTTGCCTTAGAATAAAATATGATAGCAGAGCTGAATTGATCTGGGCGTTGACCTGTGGACCAGCCAAAGCACAAATTATAAATATTCCCTACCCAACCAGTAGATTATGTCATCAGGATATTGTATATTACCACAGGATTTCAACTGATTACCAAGTGGTAGGAAAAATGAAACACCCCATTTATAGTATTCTTTCAAAACAAAAAACTTCCTATTTCAACACATACTCATGTATGTTGAGGGAAACGGAAGAAAAAGATCTTAAAAAATTGGAAAACTTGTGTCATCAGGCGGGTTTGGGCTTTGAAGTTTGGTCTAACAGTAA
The DNA here is from genome assembly GCA_947501115.1 of Haliscomenobacteraceae bacterium. Taxonomy (GTDB): domain Bacteria; phylum Bacteroidota; class Bacteroidia; order Chitinophagales; family Saprospiraceae; genus BJGN01. The sequence goes on along the minus strand of CANMVX010000025.1, from coordinate 37,439 downwards.
TCGGGCGATGGAAATGAAAGAGGAAGAACTTAATAAGGAATATTATTTTATTGATAATAAATTAAATGAAGGGGAATTTTTAATTTGTATTGCGGCAAGAAGAGAGGACCAGGCCAGAGAGATATTACAAACATGGGAAATTATCACCCTTAAAAATTTTACAGATTTCAAGACCCATGAAAATATGGGAAACATTATTTGGTAATAAATAAAAATGAAGCAGATTGTCATTGTAGGAGCAGGCGTTTCCGGTTTAGTAGCCGCCATTCGTTGCGAAGCAGCAGGTTACAACCCTATTTTAATCGACGCTGACAAGAAAATTGGAGGAAGAACCCAGTCGCTAGAATATGAAAACTTTATATTAGACAAAGGATTTCAAGTATTATTAACCGAATATGAATGTGTAAAGAAATATCTCGACTTAAAATCTTTACATTTAAAATATTTCCGTCCAGGTGCTTTTGTATTCAGCGAAAAGAAAGATTATGAAATTTCCGATCCATTTAGAGAATGGTGGAAACTCCCTGAAATGATTTTTTCCGGCATCGGCACAGTAAAAGATAAATGGCTTATTTTCAGATTATCCCAACATTTAAAAAATAAAAACGAGGAAGCTATTTTTGACGGAAGTAAGCAAACAACCTTACAGTTTTTAAGAGAATATGGCTTTAGTGAACGAATCATTGATTTATTCTTCAGGCCCTTTTTCTCTGGTATTTTCTTAGAGGATCGCCTGGAGACCCCCGCCACGATGTTCAAATTTGTCTTCGGGAAATTTAGCAAAGGGTCTGCTGCCATTCCAGAAAATGGTATCCAGGAAATTCCGAATCAATTATTTAAAATACTAAAAAATACAACCCTTCTATTAAATAAGAAAGTGACGCACATTGATGAGAATGAATTGACTATCGAAAATGGTGAGAAAATATTTTTCGAAAAACTTATTTTAGCAACCGATCATAGATTAATTTTAGGAAACAACACAGAGGAGATAAAATATAACCATAGCATTCAATATTATTTTAAAACGGACAGACCTCTTTTGGGCAAAAAAATTGGGCTTATAGCTGATAACGAAGCAGGAATGCTGGGTATCGCCGCTATTGGAGAATTAAAAGGAGTTAAAAATCCTGAAAATGGGTATTTGTTATCCATTACTTTAAAAGCTGAAACCATTAACGATCAGGTAGCAGCCTATAAAATGATTGATGATGTGAGGAAGTATTTTAAAGTCCCGGAATTGCCCTTAACTTTTCTTGGTTTAAATTACATCCGGAGAGCTCTACCCGTTTGTGCAGATCTCTATTATAACAGACCCTTGTCTGACTTTGTATATAATGACCATATATTTCTTGCTGGCGATTACCTGTTAAATCCCTCCTTAGATGCGGCGATGCGAAGTGGTGAAATGGCTGTAAATGCTTTAATTGCGCAAAAAAGTTAGTTTTACTTTCATAAATTGACTGAAATAATAAACATTACTTATTTTTAACGCTTTAATTAGCTAAACGACAAATTTAGTTAATTTGTGTTTTATCATTTATAAACTAATAAGTATGAAATTTATGCGATTTACACTCACAGGATTTATGCTTCTTGTTACCATGGCAATCACTGCCCAGACCATGGTAAAGGGAGTAGTCACTTCTGCTGACGACGGGGAGCCACTTATCGGCGTTACCGTTTTAGTGAAGGGGACAAGTTCTGGAACAGCTACTGATTTAGATGGCAAATTCGAATTAATGGCCAACTCGTCTAAAGATGTGTTAACATTTAGTTACACAGGATTTACCGCTAAAGACGTTGTTCTGAACGGACAAACTATGCTCGAGGTTTCTCTTGAGGTTTCAGCTTCTATCCTTGACGAAGTTATTGTCACGGCTTTCGGTGAGTCAACCAGGGAGAAATTTACTGGTTCCGCTGCGACGGTAGGCGCTGAGCAAATTGCGCGTCGTCCCATTACTAATATCAGTCAGGCTATTGCTGGTTCAGGACCTGGTATTCAGGCAACCATCGGTGGCGGTCAACCTGGATCCACTCCAGCCATTAGAATCAGAGGCTTCGGATCTATTTCTGGTTCCAATTCACCATTATATGTAGTGGATGGTATTCCTTATGATGCCAGTATAGCTAACCTTAATCCAGATGATATTGAGAATATCACCGTTTTAAAAGATGCTGCTTCTACCTCTCTATATGGTTCCAGAGCTGCAAATGGGGTAATTATGGTTACCACTAAGAAAGGAGCAAAAGGAAGTGGAAAGGTTAATATAAAATATACAAGAGGTACTTCTCAAAGAGGTTTACCAGAATATGACCGTTTAGATGCTGCTCAGTACTATCCTATGATGTGGGAGTCTTACAGAAATAGCTTAATGTCAAGAACGGCAAATCCCCTTTCCTTGACTGCAGCCAGTGCCGATGCATCAAAAAATATCGTAGGCTTATTAGGTTACAATGCTTACAATGTTCCTGCTGGAGAATTAGTTAGCACAGATGGAAAATTAAATCCTGCGGCTCAATTAGTATTTAAGCCAGAAGATTTAAACTGGGAAACTCCATTAATCAGACAAGGTGTTCGTAATGAATTAAATGCAAACTTTAGTGGTGGAGACAATAATTCAAATTATTTTGCCTCTTTTGGTTACCTGGAAGATAAAGGTTTCTTGATTCGTTCCGATTACAAGCGTTATAATGCGCGTTTACAGTATAATAACAAGGTTAAGTCCTGGTTGTCAACAGGCTTAAATATGGCCTATACCAATACTTTCTCCAATCAGGCAGATGCCGACGGAGGTTCTTCTTTTGTCAATCCATTTTTCTTCTCAAGAGGAATGGGCCCTATTTATCCAGTGTATGCTTACGATCCTAAAAATCCTGGTCAATATTTATTGGACGGAAATGGCGAACGTCAGTATGATTTTGGTAATATGAATGCACTTGGACTGCCTAACCGCCCTCAATATGGTGGAAGACATGCTGTTGCAGAAACAGAACTGAATGAAAATTTCTTCCGTAGAAATTTATTTAGTGGTCGTACCTACGCAGAAGTATCTTTCTTGAAAGATTTCAAATTTAAAGTAAATGTTGGTGCCGATTATACCAACGTTAATAATAATACCTACGGTAATCCGATCATTGGTGATGGCGCGCCTGCAGGTAGAGCAACGGTTGAATTCACCAATCAATTAACGCTGAATATCAATCAACAGTTAACTTACAAGAAACAAATAGGTGCTCATAATATCGATTTCCTTTTGGGTCATGAAAATTATGATTATCGCGATAACTATCTTACTGGTTCTCGTTCACAACAGATTCTGGACGGAAATATTGAGTTAGTTAATTTTACTACTACGACAAATCTTAATTCCGGTGCCGATTTTGCTCGTCAGGAAGGATATTTCTCCCGTTTGAATTATGACTACAACAACAAGTATTTCCTTACCTTTTCAGCAAGAAGAGATGGAAGTAGCCGTTTTTATCAAGACGTTCGTTGGGGTAATTTCTTTGGTGCAAGTGCTGCATGGCAATTACACAGTGAGAACTTCCTGAAAGATTCAAAGATTATTAATAATCTTAAATTGAGAGCTTCTTACGGACAAACAGGTAACAACGCAGGTATCGGTTTCTATGCATGGCAACCTCTTTACAGCTTAGGTTGGAATAATGCGGGCGAAGCAGGTATCATCCAGGGAAGTCTTGGAAACACAGCATTGAGCTGGGAGTCAAATAACCAATTTGATGCAGCCTTAGAATTTGGCCTATTGAAAAATAGAATTTCAGGGGTAATAGAGGTTTTCAATCGCGAATCTGACGATCTTTTATTCGCCGTTCCATTACCTCTATCCACTGGCGTTTCTTCTCAAACAAGAAACATTGGTGCCATGTTCAACCGTGGTATAGAACTACAAATAGACTTAGTTCCTGTGAAAACAAAAGATTTCAGCTGGACATTAAGCTTAAATGCAACTACTTATAGAAATGAAATCACCAGAATGCCAGAGAGTAATCCTGAAATAATTTCAGGTACTAAAAAATTACAAGTAGGAAGCTCTTTGTTTGATTATTGGTTAAGAGAATGGTATGGTGTTGACCCTGCTACAGGTAATGCAGAGTATCGTGCCGCTAACTTTGTTGCGTCAAATTCGAGGATCAATGAAAAAGGCGATACTTTGACAACCAGTTTAAATAATGCGCGCTTCAGATATAATGGTTCGGCTATTCCTGATTTCACAGGCGGTATAACCAATACTATTGACTACAAAGGATTTTCTCTTTCTGTATTATTTATTTACCAGATTGGTGGTTATATCTATGATGCAAACTACCAGGGTTTAATGTCTTCAGCTGGTTATGGTTCTTCAAAACATGTGGATATATTGAATCGTTGGCAAAAAGCAGGTGATATCACCGACGTACCAAGATCGGACTTAGGTCGTGCAGTTGACTTTACAGGTAGTTCTGATCATTGGTTAATTGACGGAAGTTCCCTGAACTTAAGAAACGTTTCCTTAAGCTATAGTTTCCCTTCCAGCTTCCTTAAAAAAGCAAAAATTCAAGGCATGCAGATTTTTATGAATGCTGAAAATCTTGCCCTTTGGAACAAACGCAAAGGTATGGACGGATTAGGTGATTTCAGTGGTGTTACTGGAAATACCTACTCTTTCTATCGTAATTTCGTAGGTGGATTAAACTTAACCTTCTAAAAATTAAAAAATGTTTAAATATAAATTATTCTTTGTAACCCTGATTTATCTCAGTATTGCATCCAATGGTTGCGAGAAAGATTACCTCAATACCACGCCAACAGGTAGTGTTGACGCAGGTTCAGCATTCGCAACAACTAAAAATGCAACCGCTGCCATTAATGGTATTTATCGTGGATTCATTGTCAGATATCAAGGATCACAAGGTTATTTTGGTTATCCAGCCTTGATGTTGATTAATGACATTCTTGCTGAAGATATCGTTTTTGCCAATGCTTCCAATGGATGGCATTTTAATGAACAAAGATGGTTATCACATCGCGCGGATGTGGGTACCTTATCTATTATGCCTTATGAGATGTACTATCGTCTTATTGGAAATGCCAACGTTGCCATCGCTAATATTGATAAGGCGGTAGGTACCCAGGCAGAAAAAAATCAAATTAAAGGAGAGGCTTTGGCTATTCGCGCTTTCTCTTATTTTAACTTGGTTCAATACTATGGAAAAAGATATGATGCTTCAAAAAAGCCAAATAGCAACCCTGGTGTTTCCTTAGTTTTAGAACCAACCAAAGAGGGTATTGCCCGTTCAAGTGTTGAAGATTGCTATGCGCAAATTAATAAAGATCTTGATGAAGCTGGAAAATTACTTACTACCGCCCGTGCTGCAAAATCTCATTTTAATAAAAATGTGGTAAGAGGCGTACAGGCAAGAGTGGCTTTGGTTCAACAGAACTGGTCAGCTGCAGCAGCATTTGCCGCTGAAGCCAGAGTAGGTGGTGGTTCATTGATGTCTATCGCTCAATATCAGGAAGGGTTTGCTGAAATTGCTAATCCTGAATGGATGTGGGGATTTGATCACCTCGAAGATCAATCTGAATATTTTGGTGCATTTCACTCTTATATTTCAAGTAATTATAACTCAAGTGTAAATCGTCAAACACCAAAAACGATTAATAAATTGATTTATGACAGGATTCCTGAAACGGATGTTAGGTCTAAAATGTGGGTAAAGGCACCTACTGCTACCAATTCAATTGTTCCTCCAGGTGGTGTTAGAGCGCCATATATCGTGCAAAAATTCCGCTTACCTGGTGTTCCAAGTACCAGTGCTATGGGTGATGTTCCTTATATGCGTCTTGCAGAAATGTTTCTTATAGAAGCGGAAGCTAAAGCTCGTGGTGGTGACAATGCAGGAGCTGCAAAAGCCTTATTTGATCTGGTTAAACAGAGAGATCCGGCGTATGTTACTTCTACCAAAACAGGCGATGCGTTAATTGAAGAAATTATGTTCCAACGCCGTATTGAATTATGGGGAGAAGGACATCGTTTCCTTGACTTGAAACGTCTTAATCAACCATTAAATAGAAACGGTATTGGACACAATGCTGCGGTTGCACTTATTTTTGATGTACCTGCAGGTGATGCACGTTGGGAATTCTTAATTCCCCGCCGTGAATTGGATGCTAATAAACTTTCAGTTCAAAATCCTTTATAAGCCATTTGCTTAAAATTTTAAAAGCCGAACCTTTTCCGAAGGGTTCGGCTTTTTTATATTGTGACCCCACAGGGGTCAGGCATGAAAAGTGCAATGTTTATTCGTAGATGGTTACTATATCGTGGCGTCCTGAATCACGGATTTTAAGGATTTACAGGATTTCACGGAATCGTAGAGACGCGATGCTTCGCGTCTTCTCCCCGATAGGTTTTGATTTAATATTTACCCCGAACACTCGATTCTGAATCAGGATTTCACGGAATCGTAGAGACGCGATGCTTCGCGTCTTCTCCCCGATAGGTTTTGATTTATTATTTACCCCGAACACTCGATTCTGAATCACGGATTTTAAGGATTTACAGGATTTCACGGAATCGTAGAGACGCGATGCTTCGCGTCTTCTCCCCGATAGGTTTTGATTTATTATTTACCCCGAACACTCGATTCTGAATCAGGATTTACAGGATTTATAGGATTACGAAGAACTTACAACCAACGACCTTTATATCACAAAATGACATATCCCCGACATCTTCGTACAAATATTTTTAATGCATCCAGGCTTTTTAGACAGCCTCTTTTTTATTTTCTCATGCCTATAATGACCCCAAATCTCCCGGTCGTTCCCTTTTCGTACCTGTGGGAAAAAAACAGATCATTATCTTTCACCGTACAAAAAGGGGAAATAGCAATATGATTTTTCATTAATCCAGCATCAGACAAAGCCCGAGCGTTACAACCCTTTAAGTCAATAAAATATTTGTTTTTCTCTTTATCGAAAAAATAAAATTCCTGATCAAAATTATCCGCAACATCTTTATCTACCTCAAAATAGGATTGACTGATACAAGTTCCCACATAGGCGAAACAATCAGAGGGATTCGTATGAAAATGCAAAGTCATTTTGTCCAGTGTTTTTTGGACAATGGCATTGACCGTACCTCTCCAACCTGCATGAATAGCAGCTACTACTTCGTGGATAGGATCAAAAAGAAGAATTGGCGTACAGTCAGCCACTAATATTTGCAGAAAAATATTTTTTTTATTTGTAATCAGCGCATCAAATCCTTCATAATATCCAGGTTTTTCGACATTTAAAATCTCATTTCCATGGCATTGAAACGAACTGGCTATTTGATCTCCGTTTATTCTCAAATCAGAATATAAGATTTCCTTATTTTGTTGAACGGTCTCCTTGAGGTCATTGGTAAATGCGCCCAAATTCAAACTGGCAAAAGGTGGTTTTGATAGCCCCCCTAATCTGGTACTTTCTATGGCCAGCAAAATATTATAAGAATAAAAAAATTCTACAGGTTGATATCTCATTATTTCTTCCATTGGGGTAAAAATAATACCTTTATTTACAGAATTTAATAATTCTTAACACTTAGTTTACAAATAAACCTTAGATTTCGGCTAAATTAAAGTTAAAGCTTACAATTAACTCTTATGGATGTTTATATAATATTGGTGATTCTATTGTTAGTTCTTGCTTTCGCTGACCTGGTGGTAGGAGTAAGTAATGATGCTGTTAACTTTTTGAACTCTGCTATTGGGTCGCAAGTTGCCTCGCGCAGAAACATAATGATTATTGCCAGTTTTGGCATTTTAATCGGTGCTCTATTTGCGGGTGGTATGATGGAAGTAGCCAGAAAGGGTATTTTTAATCCCCAAATGTTCAATTTCCACGAGGTAATGATTATTTTCTTGGCGGTAATGTTTGCTGATATCATACTACTTGACATTTTTAACACCTTAGGACTACCTACTTCTACGACCGTTAGTATAGTATTTGAATTATTAGGTGCCGCCATCATCGCCGCGATCATAAAATTGTCCACTAATGGTGAAAATGCACAGGATATACTAAATTATATCAACTCAAGCAGTGCTTTAACCATCATTTCCGGCATATTCATCTCCGTAGGTGTTGCCTTTTTAGTCGGTTTGGTTGTTATGTATGTAGTCCGGGTATTTTTTACTTTCAACCCAGCTACCCAAACGAAATATCAGGGAGTAATCTGGGGTGCTCTTTCACTAAGCGGAATTACCTACTTCTTGCTCTTTAAAGGCCTCGAAGGAGCTATTTTTATTCCTTCCTCATTTGTTGCCTGGACGAAGCAAAACACGGCAGAGATGTTTGCCATTACTATTGTTCTTTGGAGCGTTATATTATTTGCCTTGTCTAAATTTACAAGTTTCCCTATTTTAAAAATAGTAGTTTTAGCTGGTACTTTTGCCTTAGCTATGGCCTTTGCCAGTAACGATTTAGTAAATTTCATTGGTGTTTCTGTGGCCGGTTTTGAAGCTTATGACACCTGGAAAGCAAGTGGTGTTGCCGCTGACAGTTTACTAATGGTCTCATTGTCTAAAGCTTATCCCGCGCCAACTTATATGTTGGTTATCGCTGGCATTGTAATGATTTTTACCCTTTGGTTTTCTAAAAAGGCAAGAACCGTTACCGAAACAGAAGTTAGTTTGGGCAGACAATCAGAAGGATTAGAAAGATTTTCATCGAATCGCTTTGCCCGCGGTTTAGTTCGCTTAACCTGGAAACCAAATAAAAATAATAACAAAACGGAATCTTCTGGATTTGTTAAATGGGTGGAAAGTAGGTTTCAACCCTACAAATCAAAAAACAGTGATCACGCGGTAGAAAATCCTCCTGCTTTTGATTTGGTTCGCGCCTCCGTTAATCTTTCTGTTTCAAGTTCCCTTATTGCCTTTGCTACCTCTTTAAAATTACCTCTTTCTACTACTTTCGTTACTTTCATGGTGGCAATGGCTACCTCTTTGAGTGACAGAGCCTGGGGCAGAGATAGTGCCGTTTTCAGAGTCAGTGGGGTGCTAAGTGTTATTTTGGGTTGGTTGTTAACTGCTTTTATTGCCTTTAGTGTTTCAGGTCTTTTTGCTTTTATTATGTTTAAATTTGATATGTATGGTGTAGGATTTTTAGTTTTATTTACTATTATGTTTATTGCTTTCACCATTAGATTACATAATAAAAAAGAAAATTCGAATGCCAAGATTTTAGAATCTACCATGAAAACGGAAATTATTCCGGCAAGACAAATAATTAATAGTACCTCAGGTAGTTTAGCCGATAGCTTAGATGCTGTAGCAGAAGGTTTTGTCGCAGCCATTGAGGGACTGCTAACCGAAGACAGAAAAAAATTAAGAGAAGCGTTTAAAGCCATGGAAAGGCTTGAAAAAAGTAATGAGGAGTTCAAATATACTTTTTATAACTCCATAAGACGCATTCAGGAAGAGTTGTCTGAAGGAAGCCGCCTTTATCTTATGGCATACGATATAGAACAAGATTTAGTGCAATCGGCCGTCTTTGTTACCGAAACCGCAAGGAAACACGTAGAAGACATGTTGGGTCCTTTAGACGAAGACCAAACTCAAAATATTAGAAAAATAAGCCAGGATTTAAGCCTCTTTTTTAAAGATTGTTCCCAAATTACCCGTACCAGGAATTATTTGCAGTACGATGAGATTAAGGCAAGAAAAAAACAGTTATTAGAGGAAATTGAAAATCTGATTGCCCACCAGGCAAAAGGTATTAAAAATGAAACCTATAGCGCCAGAAATAGTATCCTGGTCTTTAATATTTTACTTGAAACTAAAGATTTGATTTCCATTTCAGCACGTTTGGTTAAAATGTATTGCCGTCTTGAAAGAGATTATCCTCAAATGGATTCTCTTTTCGTTATTACCTCTGAAGATTAACATCATTGCAAATGAGGGAATCGATAACAAATCAACTTTTTGATTTAAATTATACGCTTTTCCCTCATTTGTTTCATGATGAACCATGGCATGTTTTAAATTTATTGGAAAATCAATTTGATGCCTTTATTTCCGCCCTTCCAAATACCTATTTTGAATGGAAACCTGGTGTTTGGCTTGAAGAAAATGTGTCTGTAGCAACTACCGCATTTATTGAGGGTCCCGCTATTATTGGTTCAGGCACAGAAATAAGACATGGCGCATTCATTAGAAAAAATGTGGTCATTGGAAATAATTGTGTCATTGGAAATTCAACCGAAGTAAAAAATGCGCTCCTCTTCGATGGCGTGCAAGTCCCCCATTTTAATTATGTAGGTGATTCCATTCTAGGATTTAAAGCACATCTTGGTGCAGGGGCCATTCTTTCTAATTTTAGATTCGATGGGAAAAATATTTCCATCAGAACGGGCAATACAAAATTTAATTCAGGTAGAAATAAAATGGGTTCCCTTATCGGTGACCATGCCGAAATTGGTGCCAATTGTGTTATCCTTCCTGGCTCTGTCATAGGGAAAAATGTTCAGATTTATCCCCTTGTTAGCACTGGAGGATTTATTCCCGCCCATACGGTTGTCAAAAAATCCATTTTTGGCTAAATAGGTAAATGCTCCTCCCCTACTATGTTATAACCGCTTTTCATCAACGATTTGTTTTTATGAAAAATGAGTATATTTAACATAAAAATGATGCGCTATAGTGACATTGTGGATGCTCCCACCTTCCCAACCTTCGAACCCGCCGAAAGATTATTGATGGGTCCCGGACCATCCCCCATTTATCCTTCTGTATTACAATCTCTTGCAAAACCTACTTTGGGGCATTTGGATCCTCAATTTATTAAAATGATGGATGAGGTGAAGCAAATGACTCAATATGCCTTTCAAACCTCCTATCCTCTCACTTTTATTGTCTCAGCTCCTGGTTCTGCAGGTATGGAGACCGCGTTTGTCAATCTGGTCGAACCAGGTGAAAAGGTAATTGTTTGCAGAAATGGTGTTTTTGGTGGACGAATGGTGGAAAATGTGCTTCGCTGTGGCGGTATTCCTGTCATTATAGATCAGGAATGGGGGAAACCTGTTGATCCAGATAGTCTGGAAATTACCCTAAAAGCTAATCCAGATACAAAAATAGTGGCCTTCGTTCATGCTGAAACTTCTACAGGTGCTGCAAGTGATGCCCAATTACTTTGTGAAATCGCTGCAAGACACCATTGCCTCACCATTGTGGATAGTGTAACCGGTCTGGGTGGTATTCCCCTGTTTACAGAAAAATGGAATATCGATGCCATTTATTCCGGAAGCCAAAAATGCCTTTCTTGTATACCCGGATTATCACCTGTCGCTTTTAGTCCGCGCGCAGCTGAAAAAATTAAAAACCGAAAATCGAAAGTCCAAAGCTGGTTTTTAGACCTTAATCTGGTGATGGCCTATTGGGAAGATGGTCTGCAAGCCGGACAGCGTGCTTACCACCATACCGCTCCCGTTAATAGTTTATATGCATTGCACGAGGCTCTTCGCCTACTTTGTCTGGAGGGTTTGGAAAATGCATGGAACAGACACAGAGAAATGCATCTACTTCTATTAGAAGGTTTGCAAGATCTTGGATTCACCTTCCTGGTCGATGAACCTTTCCGCCTCCCTCAGCTAAATGCCGTATTTCTTCCTTCCGGCATTGAAAATGAAGCAAACCTTAGAAAAAAACTCCTCCTCGAGCATCAACTGGAAGTAGGTGCCGGCTTAGGTGCCCTCAGTGGCAAAATCTGGCGGATTGGCCTCATGGGCTACGGCGCAAATAAAGAAAATGTGGAACAATGTCTAAACGCTATCAAAAAAGTAATCTGATCTGCAGATAATCATCTTGTCCTGTAACCATACTTTGAATCAGGATTTACAGGATTTCGAGGATTTTTTAATTGGGAGCTTTGGCTAGCATGGTGCGTGCCGCAGCATGAGAATCTCTTTTTCATCATCCATTTTTCACACTGGAGATTAATAGTCATCTTGCCCAATAGCCCTTTGGCTTTTCGTCGATGCGATCATCGCAGCGACGAAACATTATTCCAGGGGTACAAATTTCATTTAAACACAAAATCAAAACGAAGACGTTATCGTTCATCCTGAAAATCCTGTAACACTCTTTTGAATCAGGATTTACAGGATTTCGAGGATTTTTTAAGTGGGGGACATCAGTTGCGTTGGTGCGCGCAGCAGCTTATGAGCTACTTTTTCATTATCCATTTTTTCACATCGGGTATTAATAGTCCCTTTGCCAAGTAGCCCTTTGGCCTTTAGTCGATGCGATCATCGCAGCGACGAAACATTATTCCAGGGGTACAAATTTCATTTAAACACAAAATCAAAACGAAGACGTTATCGTTCATCCTGAAAATCCTGTAAATCCTGATTCAAACCCTTTTATTCTATAGTCAAAGTGGCTACAGCACCCGCATCCAGTGCCATAGGAAAATGATTTCCTTTATGATTCACGTAAAATACTTTTCGTTCCAAAGAAATATTTTGCATAACCAATACGACGTTACCTTTAGGCCCTGAAAAAGCAACTTGTTCAATATTAGCAATACCATTGCTTTCGATACGTTTAAATCCCGGCCTTACAAATGGTGAAATCTGACCTATAATATAGTAGGCAGGATTTCGGGTTACCTTATCTCCCTCGATAGTTACCGCACCTAAACATCTGGTGCAGCCTCCTCTGTCTGTATGTGGCGTATAATCGCTATTTGAGGTAAGATTCCATTGCAGTACCGTTTTCGCCCAATTATTTGGTCCACCAATGACCAGATTCCGAACATGCCAGCTATAATCGCCTGCAAAATTTCCTGGTCCACCAATCCATTGCTCTGTAAAATATAAGTTTTTTGTAGGATGTGCGTCATGTACCTTACCTAAGGCATTAATCTCCCCTTCATAGAGGTGAAAAGCGGAACCATCTATATATTTTGCTGCTTCAGGATCGTTTAATATAGAAATAGGGTAATCAGGTCTATTCGCGTTATGATCGTAAATGATAATCTTAGTATTGATATTATTTTTCTCAAAAATGGGACCCAAATGCACTTTTACAAATACTTTTTGCTCCTCGGCCAACATCAGGAGGCTTGGATTATTCCCTGGATGTAAAGGTTCATTTTGTATGGTTAATGCCGAAATATCTATTCCATGATTCCGCATGGACTGAATATATTTAACTAAATATCGGGCATAAACATCATAATATTCAGGTAATAAACGCCCTCCTCTGCTGTCCTGATTATCCTTCATCCACGATGGAGGTGACCAGGGAGAACCCATGAATTGTATAGCTGGAGAAATGGCCAGAATTTCCTTTAATATGGGAATGAGATATAAGGAATCGTAACCTAATGAAAAATTCTGTAAGGCAAAATCTTTCTTTCCCTTTGGTAAATCAAGATAAGACCAAGGATATTCATCTAAATCGGAAGCACCTACACTGAGTCTTAAATAACTGATACCAATCTCCCCTTTTTCCGTCCCAAATAATTCCTTTAATAATTTCCCTCTCGCACCTTTCTCCATTTTTGACAAATGCATAGCACTTCCACCAGTTAAGGTGAAGCCAAAACCATCCATATCCTGAAACGTTTTTGAAGGATTAAGGCGAATCACCTGACTATTTGTTGGAACCTTGTCACTTGCCAGCAAGACTTTCGGAGCCAATAATTGCTGCTGATCCATGGTAGTCAAATACATGGTAGCTTCACCAATCGTATCCTTCATTAATCCAATAAAACTAAATATCAGTAAAGTGAGCATCTTTGTATTTTTTAATTTCTTTAGCTAAATTTAAGGAAGTTATCACTATGAAAGTAACAATGTTATGAAATACTTACCCCTTTATCTGCTTATCCCCCTTTTTGCATTGGGTATCACCTCAGTATTTAGCCAAAACATAAAGATTTTAAAGCAAAATGAACAAATTCAAATTGGCATAAGTCAAGGAAATAAAACCTTACTATCAAGTCCCTCGGAGGGTCTTTGGTCCATTGCCACTTCCTGGGAAAATGAATGGCCCTCCAATTGGCAACATGTCCAACCTGATACCATTTTAAAAGATGGGAAATGGACCATTTTAAGGGGAACCTTAAATCTTGCGGAAGGTAAATTCCTATTAAAAGATAGCTACCTTGAAGAACGGGGAAAAGTAAAATGCATACGGCGTTATGAGTGGCAGGGTAAAAAAACACTTGAAACAGTTACCCTGGCGATCCGTTGGGCTATACCACAAAAGGAAGTTAAGCCATTCTTGCCTGGCATATTATATTATGGAAATCCATCAGGTAAAAAAAATGGGGAAAATAATGTACCCTGGTTTAATGGGGTAGATTTAGAAGAAGCCTTATTTGAGGAACATCGGTTTCCAATGCCCTTTGCCAGTGCGGAGTGGAAAGAAAATGCAGATTATTACGGTGCAGCTCTTCATGTAATGCCAAGCCCTGTTTATAGGGGAAATCATTTTGATCAATGGTGGTCTCTGGGCCTGATTACTAAGGAAAAACACGCCGAATTGACCCTATTAAGTGGCCCGGTTGGTTATAATGGACAAAGGAATCAGGTAAAAGCATTACAGGAAAAAGGCCTTCCTTATGCTAATACTTTTATAAAAGTTACACCTGGTACCATCATTGAAAAGACCTATTATCTTGAAACTTATAATGTTCCAGAAAAAGGTGCTGGCTTTCAACAACCTATGAAAACGTCCGTCGAATTATTTAAACCGTTTTATACGGATGATTTGCCTCGTTATGAGGACATCATATCACAAAAAATTAAATTCGCACGTTCCCGCTGGGTTCAACAAAAAGATTATGCTGGTTTTAATATGTATCCTGACTATCGCAACCCTCAAATCGTATTGGGATGGGCTGGTCAAGGTGAAGCGCCTGGATTTGCTTTACAAAAATTAGGGAAATATAGTCCTAACGAATCTTTTACAAAAATGGTCCAAAGTTCATTGGATCATATTTGCAACTCCCCCATTGATTCCAATGGTTTTTGTGTTATTTATGACATTAAAACAGGAAAATGGAGTGGCAAAGACCTCGTTTCCCAGGGACAAGCTATGAATTCTATAGCTTTAGCCATTTTAGAAGGCAGGAAAAATAAAGAATTAAACACCCTTCTTTGGGAGAATTTTCTGCTAAAAGCTGCCGACGTTTTCTCAAACCGTATTTTAAACCCAACCTGGACACCTGTAAATACAGCTGAAGCATTCTTCATAGCACCCTTAATCTCCGCTTCAGCCATTTTTAATGATGAAAAATATGGAAGGGCAGCACTTAAGGCAGCCGATTATTACGCAGGTAGGCACTTAAATATGGACGAACCATATTGGGGAGGTACCCTTGATGCCACTTGTGAAGATAAAGAGGGAGCATGGGGTGCCTTTCAGGGATTTTTAGCCGCTTTTGAATTTACCAAAAATACAAAATATTTAAAATGGGCAAAACATGCCTGTGATGTAACCCTTAGTTATACCGTGGTGTGGGACATACCTCTTCCAGCCGGCAGGCTTGCGGATCACCGTTTTAGAACAAGAGGTTGGACGGGGGTATCGGCACAAAATCAACATTTAGATGTATATGGTGTAGTTTTTGCTCCTTCTGTCTATAAAATGGGCATTTATCTAGCAGATGAAAATTTAAAGAAATTAGCAAAAACAATGTTTTTGAGTTGTGGTCAAATGATTGATCCAAGCGGTTCTCAAGGTGAACAATTTCAAGAGACTAATTTCGCCCAACATGGGGATATGAGCGATGTGATGAAACTGCGCGGTGGGTATTCTGAAAGATGGACCGTTTTTTGGATTTGTGCCCATTTTCTGCATGCTGCTGCACAATTTGAACAAATGGGCATTTATCTGGACTAACTTGGTGCCCAGGATAAGCAATATTCAAGATAGATTAAAGCTTAGCCTGGGCACAAGGTATTATTTAATTTTTTGCAGGAGTAATCACAATATTGCGATACTCCACAGGTCCATGATCTCCTTGTAGATAAATTGGACCAGGCTCCCCTTCATTGCTATCAAGGGCTCCTCCGGTAATACCCGGAATTTCCTGATTACAAATAATCGTTTTTCCATTCGCCACTACCGTAATTATTCTGCCAATAAGGGTAATATCATAAGCCTGCCATTCTCCGGCCATTTTTGCAGCCATTTCCGTCGGAATGATAAAGCCATAAACGGCACCAAACTCATCCACTAATGGAGATTTTCCATAACTATCAGACACCTGAACTTCATACCTTCCGCGAAGATAAATACCACTATTGGACTCCTTAGGATAGCGAAACTCAATATGTAATTTAAAATCTGAAAACTTATCTTTGGTTACCAGATTAGAACCAGACTTTTCACTCGTTAAAATACCATTTTTAGCCATCCACTGATTAGGTCCCATCGCGTACCAGCCATCAGTGTTTTTACCATTAAAAAGAGTCACCGGACTTCCCCAAACAGGCGGCGTTGTTCTCACCAAAGAAGGAGCTCTCACGCCAGTCCAGGAATATTTTTTCCCATCACAGGAGGTAATAGTGCCTGATAGGCTTCCATTATTCAACGAACCTTCTAAAATAAAATCATTATCACCGTCTTCCCATTGAGGTGGAATGGAGAAATTTAATTTACCATCCTTGAAATTTATTTTTGACACCGGCCTGGCACTGCCCGATTCGCTGACAAAATAACCAACCAGGGTTCTATTCCCCGAATGTCGGACGTCTAGCCAGGAGGGTACTTTTTTATCGCCCTTGTCAACGGTTATATCCCAACGCCCTTCAATGGCAGGATCACCAAAAAGAAATGGATTTCCATACACGCGGCCTGAATAGGTTAATAAAATTATCCCTATCACAGCTAACTTAGTCATCATTTTGTTCATTGTTTCAATATGTTTTGTTACAATGAACAAATTAATTAAATTATCGTTAATGATATACATTTATTTCTTCAAATCATCGATAAACGTTTTTTTTTCTGAATTTGTCGAAATAATAATTTTATAATTTTTTTTTATCTCAATAATATTGTTTTTTTATTTTAACTTAGTAAAAATTATTATTTTTAAAGAACCTTAACTTTTACACTAGGAGTAATTATATTCAATCCGCTTGAAATTTCGGGCGGATTTTTTTTTGACAAGGTTGTCAATTTCAATGTCCGTTTCTTTACTCCCTACATTTGCATATAAAATAATTAAAAATGCAAAACAAGACAACTTACTATCAATTCATTTTAGATGTCAGCGGTTCAATGTCGAACTGCAGACACGAGACCCTTCAAAACTTAAATCTTCACTTAAAAACCATTCAAAATCTTCAAAAGGAATTCTCCGAACAAATTTTCAAG
This sequence comes from Haliscomenobacteraceae bacterium, assembly GCA_947501115.1. Lineage (GTDB taxonomy): Bacteria > Bacteroidota > Bacteroidia > Chitinophagales > Saprospiraceae > BJGN01. The sequence goes on along the minus strand of CANMVX010000025.1, from coordinate 20,051 downwards.
GTATCCTTAACCCTTTTTAACACCCGATTACACCAAAAGTGGGCCTACAAATCACCACTCGATCTTGAGCCACTTACTTTAGTAGAATATATACCAGAGGGAAGTACGGCATTACTGGACGCTATAGGCACACAAATTCACGAAATTCAGCATATATTTGGAGAGCAGCTGGCAGCTGATGAGGCTACCACCGTCATGGTTATTTTAACAGATGGAGAGGAGAATTCCTCCAGATTCTATGATTTTCCCTTCATTTCCAAAACCATTAAAGAATTGGAAAAAACAGGAAAATGGACATTCAGCTTTCTGGGTACTGATATAGACGCTTTTCACGTTGGAGAAATGTTAAACATCAAAAAGGGAAATACCATGCAATTTGATAAAATGGAAATGAACAAAACCTTCAGCCAGGTAGATCATAGCTTGAAGAACTATTTTCATAGCAAGCAGACTGGAAATTACAAACAGGATTTTCTGCATCCAACGGACGAGAATATTTAACATAAACAAAAATAAACCAATCATATTATGAACGTACATATCATCCGCGATGAACACTGCCCTCTGGCTGTGTATCAGAATGTCTTCGATAAATTAAGCAAATCCGCTGGTCTCATACGCTTTGTCAAATCAAAGGATGACGCCTTAATTCAAGATGACACGGATGATATGTTCGATGAAAAGGAGAGGAAACCAATAAACAAATACCATTTCCTCTCCTTTTCCCAATTATACGATATTTGCGAAAACTACAGGAAGAAGCACAATATTGATACAAATGATCATGTTTTTCTTCTTTCAGGTGCAAATAATTATCAGAACTGGTTCAGTAATATGGATCATGAGAGAAATAATTATTTTGTACAAGTAACTGAATGGGAATTATTTTTTGGTGCTGAACTAGAGGTTTCATTTATCCTCTGCTATCAAGTGATGGCTTGGCTACTTAAAAGAAAATTATTTTCCTCTGAAACCGAAGTGATGGATGCTGTTCATAAAAAAGCAAAAGGATGCATGATGGACTTTTGTGAGAATAAACGGGATATCACCTTGAAAATCAGAACCGCAGATCTTTGCCCCGATTGCCTGAATACCATAAAATCAAAGGATGTTCCACTTAATTTTTTAAATCAGGTTTTCTCCTTATGGGAGGAAATTAGAAAAAACATTGCATTCAGAGAAAGGGCAGAATTCCTGAACAGAATGGGAAGGATGATTATCAACCCTCCTAGGAAAACCCTTTTATTCCCCGATTATGGAGATATTGTTGTTAAACTCCAACCAAAAGAAATGGCCTTCTACCAACTGTTTATCAGTGAACCTTATGGAATAAATCTACACAATCTGATAGACCATGCCATGACCCTAAAAGATTATTATTTTAAAATCACTGGAAATGATGACATTGCTGCTATAGAAAATATTTATGCGATTAATGATAATGTGGCTTCACAGCTCATATCAAAAATAAACAAAAAACTGGTTGATAACCTAGGGAAAACGTTAGCTTCCTATTACACTATAGAAAGACCCCTGAATGAGCCACATAAAATACGGATAAACAGGGAATATGTCAGCCTTTCGTCCTAATTTTTAGAGTTACAGAAACGGAAAAATACCCAGAAAGGTTAAGCCCCCAGCTATAAATCCGAGGAGAGCTAACCAGGTAACGTTTTTGAAATACCAGATAAAGTCTATTTTTTCCATACCCATGGCCGCGACGCCTGCGGCAGAGCCAATGATGAGCATGCTGCCACCTGTGCCCGCTGAATAGGCTATAAATAACCATAGTTTACTATCCATTGGAAATTGATCCATTGGGTACATACCCATCGTAGCCGCAACTAAAGGAACATTATCAATGACCGCAGAAAATATACCAATAAGGAAAATGACCAAATCTTGATTGGGTACTATTTGTTGAAGATGCATGGCCATATTCATTAAAAAGCCCGTTTTTTCACCGTTTAACGCTATTACAGCTACCGATTCCAAGGCTCCTACCCCCAGAAGAATGCCCAGAAAGAATAATATACTGCTTAAATCTATTCTTGACAGAGCATGATGAGCACTAAATAAATGCTTGTTATTATTATCGAATTTTTCCTCTGGATGAATATACTCTGAAACCAACCACACAATACCTAAAGAAAGCATCATGCCCATATAAGGAGGTAAATGAGTAAACGTTTTGAAAATGGGAACAAAAATAAGGCCGCCAATACCTATGATTAACATTGTTTTGCTACTGAGCAACTTCTTTTCCGGCTCATTCCCCATTTTATCATTAACTGATAAAGAACCCCTCATTCCAGGTAAAAATGAAGCAAATAATAAGGGTATGGCTAAGGAAATGATGGATGGCAAGAATAATGAAATCATCAAATTCAAAGAACTGACCTTCTTTCCAATCCAGAGCATGGTTGTGGTCACATCGCCAATAGGTGACCAGGCACCGCCAGCATTAGCCGCAATAATGATCATGGAAATGTAGAATAACCGATCCACCTTAGAGGGAACCAACTTTCGTAATAACGACACCATGACAATGGTCGTCGTCAGATTATCAAGAATGGCTGATAGGAAAAAGGCAATAATACTGGTTATCCAAAGTAACTTAACCTTATTCTGCGTTTTAACCATCTTAGTAATTACGCCAAAGCCTTTGTGCAAATCAATCAACTCAACAATGGTCATTGCGCCTATCAGGAAAAATAAAATTTCTGCGGTTTTGCCCAAATGATGTAATAAAACATCTTCTAAAGAAGCTGCTTGGTGTATATGATCCAGAACTTCAAGGTTTCCCACCGAGATTAACGCCCAGGTTAAGGCACCCATCAACAAAGCCGGAACACTTTTATCTAATCTTATTGGATGTTCAAAAACGATCAGAATATACCCTACAACAAAACAAGCAACGACAGCAAAAATCATATTTTTATTTTTAATAAAATAGTTGACTATTCAACAAAAACGATAGTATTACTTAATAAATATAGTCCATTTTATCTGAAATAGGAAGTATCCAACCAAACATCCTTAAAATAAATTACTATTTTATCTCGAAATCGTTTTCGTTGATTTGTTTTGACTTCCACCATATTTCCCATTAAAAAGCTTATTTTTAAAAAATAACTCGCAATAACTTCCAAATGAAACCACTACTATTCGTTCTAACCATTGTATCATGTATTGCCCAAAGCCTTCATGGCCAAATGACTGCAAAACCCAATATCCTTTTTATCGCTGTAGATGATCTAAAACCTATCATGGGTTGCTATGGAAATAAAGGAATTAAAACGCCTAACATAGATAGGTTAGCTAAAATGGGAACTACTTTCATCAACAATCATTGCCAGCAAGCTGTCTGCGGACCGACCAGAGCAAGTTTGTTGACAGGAAAAAGACCCGATGCTACTAAAGTTTGGGATTTAAGAACCCAAATGAGGGATATGAATCCCAATATTCTGACATTACCACAATATTTCACCCAAAATAACTATCAAACGGTAGGTATTGGCAAGCTTTTCCACCCAAGTAGCGCCATTGATAAAGTAGATCCTATTTCCTGGAGTATCCCCTATCTTAATCCTTCGCCGGAAGATTATGCCAATAATTTGGGTGAACCTACCAATGGGCAATATCAGGATCCATTCATAAAAAAAACATTTGTAAAGGAAAGAAAGCCAAGAACTGGTCCCGTGGATGAGGATATTCCCACCAGTATAAAGGGACCTTCCTCTGAATGTATCGATGTTCCCGACCATGCCTACGACGATGGCGTTTATGCACTGAAAGCTAAGGCACAAATGATTAAAATGTCCAAGGAAAAAGCCCCTTTCCTTATGGCTGTTGGATTTCAAAAACCTCACCTTCCTTTCGTCGCTCCAAAAAAATACTGGGATTTATACGACAGGGAATCCATGCCGCTGGCCTCTTTTCAGGAACATGCAAAAAATAGTCCGCTCATAGCTTATCATAAGTCCGGCGAGCTATTAAATTACCCAGACATTCCGGCTTCTGTGACCCTATCTGGCGATTCTTTAAGAATTGGATTAATGGTAGCTAAGCAAAAAGAACTCATCCATGGTTACTACGCCGCTGTATCCTATTTAGATGCACAGGTAGGCATTTTGCTAAATACACTTGATTCTTTGGGGATTACCAATAATACCATCGTTGTACTTTGGGGCGATCATGGCTGGCATCTTGGAGATCATGATTTGTGGGTAAAGCATTCTACGTATGAACAAGCCACACGTTCACCTCTAATCATTTCAGCACCAGGCATTAAAGCGGGAAAAAGCAGTTCGCCAACGGAACATGTAGATATTTTTCCTACGCTTTGTCAATTAGCTGGTTTACCGATACCAAAAGATCTGGACGGTGTATCTCTAACCCCAGTGATGCGCAATAACAAGCTTTCTGTGAAGGAATTTGCCATGAGTCAGTATCCCCGACGATTAAAAAATGAGGAGGCTAAAAAACTAGGTTATACCAATCCTCAATTAATGGGCTATAGTTTGAGAACCGATAAATACAGATACACTCTCTGGATGAACCATTTTACCTCAAAATCTCCCTTTGATGCTAAAAAAGTATATGCAGCAGAATTATATGATTATACAAAAGATCCATTGGAAAAGATAAATGTGGCGAATGAACCGGAATATGCGAAAATCTCTTCCTCGCTGAATGACAAAATGATTCAGTTTTTTAAATCTCAACTGAAATAAATGATGCTGAAAAATAAATTATTTATTTCGTTCATTCCAGCAATTCTGCTGAATATACTATGTTTAAATGCGGAAACAATTACCGTAAATAATGTAGCAGAATTACAAACAGCTATAAATAAAGCAGTAGCAGGTGATGTTTTAATTCTTAAAAATGGTACTTATCTTAATAATACCATAAACATATCCGCAAGCAATATTATCGTTAAATCGGCCAGTCCGGGAGGAGTATTTTTAAACGGTACGAATAAAATAACCATTGGAGGAGACAGGGTAACTTTCACAGGATTTCAATTTACTTCGGGTAATATTGGATTAAATAGTATCCTCGAAGTTTCAGGGAATCATAATACCCTAAGTCATTTAAATTTTAAAGGCTATCATGCAAAGAAATATATCGTTATAAAGGCAGGCTCGCAATATAACAACATTTTAAACTGTAATATAGAACAGAAACCCAAAGACGCAGAAATCGGTTGTACTATTCAGATATCTACCTCTCCAACGGTGCCTGGCTATCATAAAATAGCCTATTGTACATTTCTGGACTTTGAGGGAACTGGTGGGGATTTTGGCAACGAACCTATCCGCATTGGTTTAAGTACAGAAACGCTAAACAAAGCAAGAACCATTGTAGAATTTTGCTATTTCAACAACACAGGGCTCGGTGATAGCGAGAGTGTTTCGGTAAAATCACAAGAAAACATCATCCGGTATTGTACTTTTACCAATCAACAAAATGCCATGCTGGTTTTTAGAAATGGCAGTTATAATGTCGCATACAGTAACTTTTTCATCCAGGCGGGAGGCATCAGAATAAAAGAAGCCGATCAAGTTTTTTGCTACAATAATTACTTCGAACAGGCTGGCATTGGTAGTTCTTCTGACGCGGTAAAATTAGATTATGTAAGTCCTTTTTTAAATAAAATACATTTTTACCATAATACATTTGTTCAATGTGGCGATATTGATTTAGGTGGAATAGGGCCACAGTCAAATTACTGGGCAAATAATCTTTTTCTGAAATCTGCCGGGAATATACTGTCGAATCCAAATAATCAAACTACTTTTCTTGGCAATGTATATGAAGGAAACCCAGGCATTTCCCTTTCAGCTGGAATGAAGAAATCAGATATAAAACTATCCAAAAATGAAGATGGCTATTTTAGTTTGTCCGATTCAAGTGCAGCAACCAGTAATGCTGCCACCGATTTTCCACCGATATTAAGTATTCCAAATATCGACATTGACGCCAGTTTATTGTTAGATATTAGTGGTCAAAACAGACCTACTGCAGGGAATCTAAAAGACATAGGGTGCGATGAATTTGGCGGAGGCCCCATAATTAATAAACCTTTAAAGCGGCAGGACGTTGGTCCAATTTATCTGAAAAATGACCTTGTCTCCATATCCATGGAAAAATCATCCTCGGATAATAATATCATAATCTATCCTAACCCCGTTTCATCCTCATTAACAGTAAAAATAAAGGAACAAGCTGAAAAGCTGGATGTTACTTTTTATGACGAGACAGGCAGGCAAGTTGGCTATTTTCCACAATACAATTCAACTCATTCTAAGGATGAATTTGTTTACTCCGTTTCAAATGTGCCCAATGGCATATATTTTATTAATTTTAAAAGTGGAAAATACCTAAAGACGTTAAAACTAATAGTTCAACATTAATATTTATGAAAAAATCAAATTTCTATTGGCTTCCCTTTCTGACAGTAACCTTGTTTCTTGGGGTAATTTTAACCTCCACAAGAAAAAATACTTCCGAAATAAAACAGGAAAAGCCAAATATATTAGTGATTCTTACCGACGACATGGGCTATTCTGATATTGGATGCTTTGGTTCCGAAATAAAAACACCTCATATTGACCGTCTCGCCTATAATGGCTTGCGATTCACTCACTTTTATAATACTGGTCGCTGTAGCCCTACGCGCGCTTCCTTGCTGACCGGACTTTATCCGCATCAGGCGGGAATGGGACATCTTTCCACGGAAAATCACCCTCAGGCAGGTTATATTGGCGATTTAAGTAAAAATGCCGTTACCCTGGCCGAAGTGCTTAAAAATGCAGGATATTCCACTTTTATGACAGGAAAATGGCATGTTGCTAAGGAAAATGATTACGACGGAGATAAAAGCAATTGGCCTCTGCAACGTGGATTTGACCGATTTTTTGGCACCTTAAACGGATCTGGCAGTTTTTTCGATCCGGGTACCTTAACCAGCGGCAATACCAATATTCCACCTTATAAAGGATTTTATTATACCTCTGCCATCAGCGATACGACCGTGAAATATATACGTGAAAGTCCTTCAAACAAGCCTTTCTTTGGTTATATTGCCTATACCGCCGCTCACTGGCCATTGCATGCACCAGCAGACGAGGTTAAAAAATATAAGGGCTTTTTTGATAAAGGTTGGGACGTTTTAAGGGAACAAAGATTTAAAAGACTGAAGGAACTGGGCATTATAGACGATGCTTATGTACTGACAGACAGAGGAGTTTCTATTCCAGCATGGAAAGATGAGCCAATGAAGGAATGGCAAATCAGAAGAATGGAAGTTTATGCGGCCATGATTGATATAATGGATCAAGGCATTGGAAAAATAATTTCTGCCCTGGAAGCTAAAGGAGTTTTAGACAATACCCTTATTTTTTATATGCACGACAATGGAGGTTGCGCAGAACCTGTGGGTACTGATAATATGGAAATCCCCTTAACTGAGGAACAAAAAGTGTTGAAACCATACGCTTATGATTCTCCAAATCCAGATAAAAAACAACGCTATACCCGCGAAGGAAAATTTATTAGAATGGGCAAAGGGGTCATGCCCGGAGAGGCAGATACCTGGACTGGTTACAATGAAGAATGGGCAAATGTGAGCAATACTCCTTTTCGGGAGTACAAACAATGGGTTCACGAGGGTGGCATCGCCTCTCCCCTGGTTATTCATTGGCCAAAAGGGATTAAATCAAAAGGGCAACTGAGGCCACATCCTTCTCATTTGATAGATATCATGGCCACTTGCCTGGATATTACGGGGATTCCTTACCCCAATCAATTTAAGGATAATAATATTCAACCATTGGAAGGTAAAAGTCTGCTGCCTGCTTTTCAAAATAAACCCATAGACAGAGAATATCTTTTTTGGGAACATGGCGCAAATAGAGCTATTCGGGTAGGTGATTGGAAACTGGTGTCAAAAACATCGTTTAACAAGACATTCAGCGAGGCCGATGAAGATAAATGGGAGCTTTACGATCTCATAAAAGATCCCACCGAACGGATTGACCTTAGGGAAAAGAATCCAGAAAAAGCCATGGCAATGATCAAATTATATCGTGAAAAAGCCTTATATACTAAAGCGCTACCCTGGCCATGGAAACCAAAAAAATAATTGTTAAAACACACATCATGAACCGTTTATACGTCCTTTCCATTTTCCTTTTCATACTTCTCCTTCCCAAGGCTTATGCCCAGTCATTAGTTACTATAACGGTTGAAAACAAAGGAAATAGCCCGAGAACCGATGAAGTGATATCCATTCCCTGGCCATCTTTATTGGCCATCAGGCCTAATATTGACACGGCCAATTTCACTGTGACGAATGTAGCAACAAAGGAAAAGATACCCTTCCAATTTGAGCTACAAGGAAAAAATACCATACAACATTTACTCCTTCAGGTTTCCGTACCTATCCAATCTACGATCACTTTGTCTATCGACAAGGTAAAATCGTCTCTTCAAGTCACAAAAACGTATGGCAGATTTGTCCCTGAGCGAAAAGAGGATTTTGCCTGGGAAAATGATAAAATCGCTTTTAGGATGTATGGTAAAGAACTGGAAAATACGCCAAAGGAGATGGCTTATGGTATGGATGTATGGGTGAAGAGTACGCAAAGAATGGTCATTAACGAACGGTATAAAAGAGGAAGATACCATGAAAATTTAGGCGATGGAATGGATTACTATCATGTCGGGCTTACCCTTGGCGCAGGAAATATAGCACCTTATTTAAATGATTCCATCTACTATTCCAGGAATTATGTCCGCTGGAAAATACTGGACAATGGCCCTTTGAGAACTACCTTCGAGTTGGAATATGACGATTGGGATGTCGCTGGGAAAAAAGTCAATGCAAAAAAAATAATATCCTTAGATGCTGGTTCCCAACTTAATAAAGTGCAGGCACTTTATACCTATTCAGATAGCACGTCCCTTTCAGTAGCCGTAGGTATCATAAAAAGAAAAGATCCAGGTGTGCTGCTACTTGATGAAAAACAAGGGGTGATGGGCTACTGGGAACCAGAAATGGGCGATTACGGCATTACCGGCGTAGGTTGTGTTTTTGTCTCTAGCCCGATAAACATGAAAGTAAGTAATCAACAACTTATAACTACGTCTATCGCAGAAAAAAACAAACCATACTTATATTATACCGGCGCAGCGTGGAATAAGGCAGGTACAATTACCTCCCCATCCCAATGGTTCGCCTACCTTCATCAATTTAAAAATCAATTAAATAATCCACTACTCATCACGCTAAAATAAGCGATATCTAAAATTATTAGTTACATTGCGCTTTTTTTAGCACAGCACATTACAAAAGCCTTTACAATTTTATTTAATGGGTTTGGTATTACCACTCCCCATCGCTTAAATTAAACCATTACAATGAAAAAAAATTATTTACTTACTTTTTTATGGCTGTTTATTGGCTCCACTTTTTCACTTGCCCATGATAGTTCGGTGAATCATCATTCACTAAAAACCTGGCATGTAAAGAATAAAGAGGAAATAAAGGCCTCCTTTCTTTTCATATCAGATGATATGGTCTCTTTGGAAGATGAAAAAGGAAAAATACAGACGGTCCCCTTATCTGATTTTTCTTTAAATGACCAATATTATCTTTATCAAAAAAAGGAGCAATTAGCCAGATTAAACAGTCCTGCTTTTTTACAAGATCCCCTGAAGGAATCTTCCTCAAGTCAAGGGCCATTTCTCCTCATTTTAAGCTTAATGCTTGCGGGCGTCTTATATATATCCTACCTAAAAAGATTCCGATATTTGGGTTTAGCAACTCTCCTTGCCGGGCTATTCCTTTTTTATGGGTTTCATGACCTTTCAGCGCCCCCAAGTGGCGTGGCTACCAATCCAAAATCCATTGATTCTGCCTTTATTGCCTTTAAACCAAATGTGGCCACCTGGTGGAACAGCACCTATTTTTATGTAGAATCAACAGGTATCCCTACCACTCATTCTATGATGACGGGAATAAGCAGTTGGCAGCAGCAAGTCCCTGTTCCTCAATGCTATAAAGGAACAAATGCATGGAGCATTCCACTAAATCCTGTTATTGCAACTACGCCAGTTCCCGTAAATTCCATCCATTTTATTAGAGGTGCCTTAGCCCTTGCCGTCAATGGTATTCCAATTTTTAATCCATATACTAATACAGGCGTTGACGCATTTTTAGACGGTCAGTTAGACAAATGGGGAGGTCACTGTGGCCGTGCGGACGATTATCATTATCATACAGCGCCTTTGCATTTGTATGATAAGCAATCTAAAACTTTACCTATTGCTTATGCTTTGGACGGATTTGCAGTATATGGAACAGTAGAACCCGATGGTAAAGCCATGACCACCCTAGATGCAAATCACGGTCATTATTACAATGGGGTTTATCATTATCATGGGACGGCCAGCGCACCTTATATGGTAGGAAACATGGTGGGAAAAGTAACAGAGGATGCAACTTATCAAATCATTCCGCAGGCAACGGCAAAGTCGCCCAGGCCAGCAACAGATCCTCTGAAAAATGCCATTATCACAGGTTTTGAGACCAATGCAACCAATACTGGTTATAATTTAACCTATACCATTGGAACTGCTACATACAAAGTCAATTATTCATGGAATACGAGCGGCGTTTATACGTTTAATTTCGTGAATCCAACGGGAACAACCGTTTCAAATTATAATTCAACGGCACCTTGTAAACTGTCAACGGCAACCAATGAAATAGAAAGTACCGAATTCATGGTGTATCCAAATCCTGCTTCAGAATCAATACGCATTAACCTCCAGAAGACATTAAAATCTTCAGACATTAAAAATGTAGCCATTTTCAATGTTAGCGGACAAATGGTTTTTAATGCAAGCAGTTTTCAGGAAAACATAAGCACTGGGCATTTTCCTGCTGGCCTTTATTTTGTGCATTTAAAAACAGACCGTCAGGTATTAGTCAAAAAATTAATTGTTGAATAGTTGAGTCGTTTAAAAATTTAAACGTGAAAGTTATTCTATTAAGAGCCTTTCACAACAATCTGGCAGAATATGTATTGAAATCAATGTAAAATTGCCCGACTCAGAACGAGATACTAGTAACCTTTATATAGTCCTTGATTATATGACTATTAAATATTAGATTTGATTATGCCGAAAATTGCTGTTTATAAATTTTTGACTTTTTTCATTTATGCATTTGATGCGCTCAATGAGCGACCTCATTTGCATATTGTTAAAGAAAAAGGAAACAGGCAACGATCCGCAAAAATTTGGTTGGATACTTTTGAAATTACTGAATCTGGAACATTAAACGAGAAGGAATTAAATCTAGCTATCGGTTTAATTAAAAAAAATCAATCTCTATTAGTTGACTCGTTTAAAAAAGTTAAAAATGGTGAAAAAATAACCACCTTAAAATTAAAATAAATGACAACCTTCCTTAAAAACAACAAGATTTGTATCGAAAAAATCAATTTCGATATTGCTGGAAAAATATCATTGAAACTTGAAGATGGTCGTATCATCATTGTCCCATTGAAATATTTTCCAGAATTAAAAAAATTGCCCGTTGAAAAAAGGAAAAAATATACCATTGTTGACGACCGAACAATACTTTTCTCTCACGCTGACTCTGTTTATCATTTAGAAGATTTTATGGGGTTAGAAAGTAAATGGCAAGAAAGATAACTAATGACTAAAACTAAATATTTTTTTGTGACTGGCATTCTATTGGGCGCCTTTCACTTTACCTTGGCACAATCTGTATTGAAATCAATGAAAAGATTGCCCGACACGGGACAAACTACCAGTTATACCAACACACCAGGTGAAGATGCGGATTATAATATTAATCCTCCTTTTTACCTGAATAATGGCAATGGAACCATCACAGATACCATTACAGGGCTAATGTGGCAACAAGTGGATGGTGGCGAAATGACTTTCGACAAAGCTACCACTTATGCCAATGATTTAGTTCTTGGCGGATTCTCTGACTGGAGAATGCCTACAGTGCTTGAGTTACACAGTATTTTACATCTTGACAAGAATAATCCGGCTTTAAATACCACTTATTTTACCTCACCAACAGCTCAGTATTGGTGGAGTGGTCAAAAACAGGTAAATGATGCTACCAAAGCCTGGTGTGCCAATGCAGGTGGCGGTGTAGGTAATCATCCCATCAGTGAAACGGTCAGTGCCGGAGGGGCCAAAAAATTCCACGTCCGTGCCATTCGTGATATTTCCTCTCCGACTACGATAGCCACCCGATTTCTGGACAATAAAAATGGAACAACTACCGATCAATTGACGGGACTTATCTGGCAGCAGGTGCCCACCGATTCCATGACTTGGGAACAGGCGCTTATTACCGCTGAGGCGCTGTCTCTCGGTGGCTCAAATCTTTGGAGAATGCCGAATATCAAGGAATTACAGTCTATTAGCGAAGCGACTATTTATAATCCCTCCATTAATAAAACGTATTTTAGTGGCATTTCCACGAGCCAATTTTGGTCGTCCACCAGCCTTTCTAACCAAAGCACAAAGGCCTGGTATCTCGATACCCAATTTGGTATTACTTCCCAGGTAGTGAAAACCAATAAATTGAGATTATTGGCGGTTCGATCTGCGACGACTGTTACCTCCGTCAGAGATATAGCAAATGAGAGTAATGCTATCTTATTATACCCTAATCCAAGCATAGGTTCATTTACCCTTAAAGCCGATGAACCACTCGGAGAAATCAGGATTATCAATCAGTTGGGTCAAACTATTTTGTCCACCAACACCGATGAAAAAATCATTACCTTATTCCTGGCTGAAAAAGGGATTTTTCAGTTAATATGTCGTCATAACCAAACGACTACCACCAAATCTATTGTAGTTCTTTAACCTTGTTTTGAAAGAAGGAGACCTCTAACGCCCCTAATTATGCTTTAATTTCATTTATAATCTCTTCTGCTGACTTTTCAGACGCAAATGCTCCAAAGGACTTATAGAAGTCTTCCTCTTTCTTTGAACTTTCAGCTCGGATAGATTTTGATAAACTTTCGATTAACTCAAGCTTGCTCGTAGAGCTTAGACCTTCGAATAGTTCCGCGAAAGCTTCAACTACGTTTTGATCTGAGTGCCTCATTTTTTTTTATTAAAGTTAATAAAATTCCAATCAACAAATTGAGATTTTTAATTATTCGATAAGCAAAACCATAGACCCCTCCGTTTCAACCAAACGAAAGACTCTTTTATTACCTCAAAATGTCAAATAAAAGCCACTAAAAGGTCGCTGTATTCATTTGATTTTAGGCTTTTTACGTGCACTACATCCTTATGTAGCCTTCTTGAACATCATTAATACCTTAAATATATTATTTTTACTCATATTTTTTTACTCCCACTTAAAAACAGTTAAAATGAATTTCTTAACACATCCAAATCTTAAAATTCATCCGCATAGGAAAAAATTTAGATTGTATAAACCTTTAATTATTTAACCGTCAAAAAATAAGTTAAATGGTTAAATCTCGAAAATTTTTGAATTACTTTTTAGTAATTCCTTATTTTCTTTTGCCCTTTTCTATGTACGCTCAGCAATCATTCAATGGGGGTGGAATAGGCATAAAGAATAGTTTTGGTTCAGTAGAATTTTCTATGGGCCAGGTTGATTATGGCGTAAGTAATACCATAGCAGGGATTCAATCTATGGGTATTCAACAACCTTATTTTGTTATTAAACCCGGCGCCATAACCAGTTTACTTTGCGATTCACTCACCTTTGTCGGGGATGCTATTCTTGAAAAGGAGGAGTATATGGGGGGCGTTTTCATAGCTTATAAAGGTGGAAACGGAGGATTTATCAAAGGCTCAAATATCAATTCTTTAAATGTAAACGGTCTTGTAGCTACCATACATCCAACAAACCTGGCAAAGGGTAATGGACTACTTGAGATATCCATTTCTGGTTTACCCTCGGGCATCGGCCTTGCCTATTTTAATATCAGTGTAGGTGGAAAAAATTGCCTGATTGAAGTTCCTGTGAAAGAGGAAAGACCCATGGTATCAAACTTAAATTGTGGGAATATCCTGGTAGAACCTCCGGCCATAGGTATAAATCAGGCATTTAATGGCAAAATTAATATCCAGTATTCGAAAACAAATGGGAAGACATTTCCTACGGATACCATTTCCATTAAAAATCCGAACGCTTCTTTCAAATTGATGTCAAGTAAAACAAAATTGGCTTTGGATGAAGGTGTTTTGACCTTTGATTTAATCGGGAAAGCAGATAAAAAGGGTTGGCTTGAATTTAAACTTAAAGTAGCAGATAAAGAGTGTCCCGTGCGTATTATCATTTCTGAGGATAAAATGGACGCACCCAATTTTTTCTCCCCTAATGAAGATGGAGTCAATGAATATTGGTACGTTCCAGCCCTTGCCTTTTATCCAAAGGCAAAAATCATCATTTTTGACCGGTATGGTAAGATTATCTCTTCATTGAATGGAACCCAAAGCTGGAATGGAACTATGAATGGTATTCCAATGGCTTCTGGTGATTATTGGTACACCATACAATTAGACTCAAAACTTCCTCCTCTAAAAGGAAATATCACCCTTATAAGATAATCAAATGAAAGTAATAATCCAACTCCTTTTATATTTATTAGTACTCATCCAATCAACAAATGGACAAAATGCAGTATTTCAAAATCAATATCTTTTCAATCCCTTATTAATTAATCCCGCTTATGCAGGGGGACAAAAGGAAGGGGAAGTGCAAGTAATGTATAAAAAATATTTGAGTGGATTTGACAATGCGCCCGTTTCAAAATTATTCTCTATCCATGCACCCATTCCTAAAAAACGAATTGGGCTTGGTCTCAATGTCTTTAGTGATTCCAATGGCGGAAGCGGCTTCAAAGGCCTTGAGGGTAGTTTTGCTTATCATATAAACTATGATACTGTGGACTTGAAAGACTCAAAATATCACTTGAGCTTCGGTATCTCCTCCACCATAAACCAACTCTCCATAGACAGAGCAAATCTATTTGGGGTTGAGGTGACTGACCCAATTCTAAGCAATAGAAAACTTTCAAGCGCTTCCGGAAATGCCAATATTGGTTTGCTTCTGTATAATAGAGGATTTAGCATAGGGCTTTCTATATATAATATTGTACCCATCCCTAATAAATTGTACACAAGTATCTTAGAACCTAAATCATCGCCTTTGGTATTTATTCAAAGTGGCTATAGATTACCTGTTGGTGAACAATTTACCATCACACCGAGCTTGATGTTTCATACTCAACAAAATGCCAATTATAATTTGGATGTCAATCTTGGTTTTGCCTATCATATTAATAATAAAGACTTTGTACAGTTAATAACTACCTACAAATCGTTTTCTGAAAACCTGTCAAAAGGATCACAAGCGATTGCCATGAATGTGCAAATGGTTTTTTCCTCCTTCTTTGTAGGCTTCCATTTTGAAATTCCAACGTCTATTGTATCCAACTTTACATCGGGTGGACATGCCATTCAATTCGGGTATAAATTCCAAGAGGGAAAACCAAAATTACTTCAATCTCAACTAGAAGAGTTTTAAAATACTAAAATGCTATGATGAAAAATACAATTTTCACTTTTGCTGCCATCTTTCTTTCCACGCTTTTTTTGAGAGGTCAAGCGCCCGGACTGGTCAGTTATCAAACCATTATCAGGAATAATGATAATGAATTGATTTCAAATAAAGTAGTTGGCATACGAATAAGTATTCTAAAAGATAATCCAAATGGCATTCCCGTTTATCAGGAAAGACATTATGTGCAAACAAATCTAAATGGTCTTGCTTATTTAGTTATAGGTGGTGGCACCCCAATAAAAGGAAAATTTTCTGATATTGACTGGTCCATCGGCCCGTATTATATTCAATCGGAAACAGATATTAATGGTGGTCAGGATTATAAAATTGCAGTGTTTACCCAAATTTTAAGCGTTCCTTATGCGATTCATGCCAAATCAGCTGAAACCTTACTAGGTAAGATAAACGAAGTGGATCCGCAGTTTAATGCCTCCATAGCCAAGGGCATCACAGCTGTTGATACGGCAATTTGGAATAAAAAATCAGGAGGGAATGGAACGGGGATTGAAACGGATCCATATTTCAATAATTCTGTGGCCAAAAATATTTCAGCAGCCGATACCGCCGCGTGGAACAAAAAATTAAGCAGCTTCACCGAAGTCGATCCGCAGTTTAATACCTCCATTGCAAAAGGTATTTCAGCAGCCGATACCGCCACGTGGAACAAAAAATTAAGTAGCTTCAACGAAGTCGATCCACAGTTTAATACCTCCATTGCCAAAGGCATCTCAGCATCAGATACCGCAGCCTGGAACAAAAAATTAAGCTCATTCACAGAATCTGACCCTTTATTCAATTCCTCCATTGCCAAAGGCATTTCAGCATCAGATACCGCTGCGTGGAACAAAAAACTAAGTTCATTTACAGAATCTGACCCAAGATTACCAATGGGTAATACCAAAGGAGATATTTTATATTGGGATGGCACTTCCTGGCAAATATTAGCACCCGGCTTAGCAGGTCAAAAAATATCCATTTCAAAAACGGGTCTTCCAAATTGGATAGGTCCAACCTATCCGGTTTTAACAACCAATACAGCCAGTGTTATCGGCGTCAGACATGCCAATTTGGGTGGTAATATTGTAAGTAGCGGTGGTTCAATTATTACAGAGAGAGGGATAGCTTATCATACCTCTCCAAATCCAACGATTTCAAATAATTTTGTTCCTATTGGAAGTGGCACAGGATTTTTTTCCTCCAGAATAATAAATTTAAAGGCAAATACAACATACTATGTTCGTGCCTATGCTATATCTGAGCTAGGTGTGGAGTATGGTAATGAGATCAATTTCATAACCTTACCTAATTCTCTTCCAATCATAACTACAAAAACCATTTCGTCTATTTCAAATAAGACTGCTTCTAGTGGTGGTATTATTTTAAATGATGGAGGGAGTGAAATAACAGCAAAGGGACTTTGCTGGTCTAATAATCCAAATCCAACCCTTGGAAATGCCATTTTCACAAATGAAGGAGTAGGCATAGATTCATTTGTTAGTTATTTATCCGGATTAATTCCAAATACCTCTTATTTTGTAAGAGCTTATGCTACAAATAGTGTCGGAACTAGTTATGGAAGTGATGTTTTTTTTCAAACAAATGCTAATGCACCTTCTTTAAATCCTGCCTTTTCTGCCTTTAATATATCAGAAATTGGAAGCCATACTGTTTCCTTTAGTGCCTTACTCAGTAGCGAAATTAATCATATTTCTTCCAGAGGATTTTGCTGGAGTTTCGTTCAAAATCCTACTATTTTAAATAGTCATGTAGAGGTTGGTAAAGGAGTTGGTTCTTTTGCAATCAAAGAACCAGGATTTGTAGGCGGTGGGACAAAATATTATGCCCGTCCTTTTGCTGTTAATAGTTACGGTGTTTTTTATGGAGAAGAAAAAATATTCTTCACTCAATTTGACATACCAACCATACAATTATTATCCCTTAAAGATTTTGGACTTTCTGCCTTTGCGTATGCAAATATTGCAGACGCTGGGGGTAAACCAGTAACCCAGAGAGGCATCGTTTATAGTGTGACAGAAAATCCCACCATTCAAAATGATAAAATCATAGGTGGAACAGGAATAGGTGAATATTCGCTTACCTTAACAGGATTAACACAAAAAACCACTTATTATGTTAGAGCTTATGCAACCAATGAGATTGGTACAGCATATAGTAATCAGATAAAATTAACTACAAACACGGCATCAACAACCATATCAGATATTGAAGGTAATATTTATAACACTGTAAGTATAGGAAACCAAATATGGATGGCATCAAATCTATCTACTTCAAGATATAGAAATGGGGCTTATATTCCTTATATTCTGAATAGTAATCAATGGGCTTTAACAAAAAGTCCGGCATTATCATTTTATAACCATGATAACACCTATGAAACCAATTATGGTAAGCAATATAACTGGTATGCTGTTACCGATACCCAAGGCATTTGTCCCAATGGCTGGCACATTCCTTCGAATAATGAATGGACTATTTTATCTGATTTTTTAGGTGGTTTAAATGTGGCCGGAGGGAAAATGAAAGCAACGGGAACTCAGTTTTGGTCTTTTCCAAGTAATGGAAATAATTCAAGTGGTTTTACAGGATTACCAGGAGGCTTTAGAAATGTAGATGGTACTTTTGGTATTTTAGGATACAATGGATTTTGGTGGAGTGCAACGGATGAAAATGAGCAAAAGGCATTTAACAGGTCTATCATCTATACGGACAATGTGTTATCTGTAGGTAGTTCCTCCAAAAACCAGGGCTTTTCTGTTCGTTGTTTAAAAGATTAAAATCACTGCTAATTTATGTAGTAATATAAGTTATTTTATTAAAATGAAAGTTTTACTTTTGGCCAAAATTAAAATCGCTAAAATGAACCAACTATTAAAACATGCTGTAAAAGCTTTTTATCTGTTATCTTTTTCATTTGTCATGACTAGTTGTGCAAAAGATATAGAAGTAGATGATTGTCAAGCTTATGAATGGAAGTACGATGGAAAAGAGGGAGTAAATTCCTGGAGTGTCTGTTTCTCCGAATGTGCGGGAAGCAAACAAAGCCCATTGGATATTAAGGATGCAACGGTACAGGCTGGACTAAGTCCTTTGCAGTTTTCATTTAAGGAGTCTCCGGTATCCATTTTTTATAATGGTCATACGTTGGAGCAGGAATGGGAGCCAGGCAGTAAGTTAACCATTGGAACCAACACCTTTGAATTGGCACAGTTTCATTTTCACACCCGTTCAGAGCATACCATCAGTGGTAAAAGGTATCCTATGGAAATTCATTTCGTGCATAAGCAATCCACTTCAAGTGCCATTGCCGTAGTGGGTGTCATGGTAGAAACAGGCGCTGAAAATGCAATGATTAAGCTACTTTCTACAGATCTTCCAACGGAAGTAGATGAGGAATATAAAAGCAATCTCCCAGTTATCCTTTCCGGATTGATGCCGGAGAACAAAGGCTATTTTTATTATCCGGGGTCTTTAACCACCCCACCTTGCTCGGAAGTTGTTAGCTGGTATGTGTTGAAAAATCCAATTCAAGCCTCTTCCAAACAGATTAGTGCTATTCAGCAGATAATCTCTGAAAATAACCGCCCTGCACAACCTTTATCTGGTAGAACCATAGTTTCTACCCAAGATTAGTAAATCTCCTCTAAATACAATTTTAACTTATTAATTATCAATAGGTTAAAATTGTATTTTTTATATAATTCCTTTCATTTTATATAATCCTGCCACAATCCTGCCACAAATTTTATTTGGGTGGGGTAAATTGGGTGAAAAAATACCCAAATAAACCATCTAAGGCTTATTTGGGTACTTTTTTTAGTTTCTTTATATTTGTAAAAGTCTAATTCACTTTTTTAATATAATATTTCTCAGGTAATTATATTTTTAATCTATTTTGAAGGATCACAAATAAATGTTGGGCCGCCCGAACCCCAACTACGCCTGGATCATAAATTAGTTAGTCCTTTAGACAACGTATGGAGCATCCCATTGACATATAAAATTGACTATAGTCAACATCCTGATTTACCTGAATAAACTATTTCAGATTTATTTGTTTCATATCAAATAAGGCCCTCATGTATAGCCTGATAACTTCTAAATGTTCTCTCGCTGTTTGTAAAATATCTTCCTTGTCTGTTCTACTGTTTGCCCTAAAAATAAGGGTAATGAGGTCTAACACTTCATTCTTTAACGTGTTCCCAATAGTGTATTTGTACTCCCTTTTAAAATTTGAGTGCTGACGTTTATAAGACGATGCATGCATCGCCTCTACGGGGATATGGAATAGTTCTTCTGCTAATCCCATATTTATTTATTTTTGAGCTTTTTAAAACTAACAAAGACCCAT
>CANMVX010000024.1 GCA_947501115.1 Haliscomenobacteraceae bacterium | reverse complement strand
CTTCTATTTTATCTGAATGAAACGGGTACACCTATTTCCTTTGGAGGGAAAGAAATTGTGGTAAATATTGGCTATCTCTGGTTGAATCTTATTGGATGTAGCTTAGTCATGCTTATTTCATGGATTTTAAATAAAATATTGGTTCCTGCCTCAAAAAAATTGTAATTAAGACGGAAAAAGGTTATTTTGAGTAAAAATAATATCCGTGGAAGTAAATAATTTGAGAAGTAGAAACTGGTTCGCCAGGGAAGGTAAGGATGGCATCATCTATAGGGCATGGATGAAAAACCAGGGGATACCAGCACATCATTTTGAAGGTAAGCCGGTCATTGGTATTTGTAATACATGGAGCGAATTGACGCCTTGCAATGCGCATTTCAGAGAATTGGCACAAAAAGTTAAAAATGGCATTTACGAGGCCGGAGGTTTTCCCGTCGAGTTTCCTGTCATGTCAACAGGGGAAACTTTAATTAAACCTACCGCCATGCTTTATCGAAATCTGGTGAGCATGGACGTGGAGGAAAGTATTCGCGCAAACCCCTTAGATGGAGTAGTTTTACTTTGCGGTTGCGATAAAACGACACCATCTTTGGTTATGGGGGCTTGCAGCGTTGATATTCCAACCATAGTGGTGAGTGGAGGTCCTATGCTAACAGGAAAATATAAAGGGACAAATATTAGTACTTCCGATTTATGGCGTTTCAGTGAAGCCCAGAGGATGGGGGAGATCACTCAAAAGGATATGCAGGAGGTGGAAGCGGGCATGTGCCGAAGTGCAGGTCACTGTGGCGTTATGGGCACTGCCTCAACGATGGCTTGTATGGTGGAGGCTCTGGGTCTTACCCTGCCTGGAAATGCTGCCATTCCGGCCGTGGACTCCAATAGAAGAGTTCTGGCGCATCATTCTGGTATGCGCATTGTCGAAATGGTAAAGGAAAATCTGACGCTTAAAAAAATATTGACCAGAGAGGCTTTTGAAAATGCGATCATTGTGAATACAGCCATTGGTGGTTCTACTAATTTTGTTCTGCATTTACTGGCTATCGCGGGCCGTATTGGCGTCGATTTGACCTTAGATGATATGAATAATTTAGCAAAGGATATTCCGTTATTGCTGAATTTACAACCTTCCGGAGAATATTTCATGGAAGATTTTTATTACGCCGGCGGACTTCCAGCTGTGTTAAAGGAATTGGACAAACATCTTCGTGGACAGGTAATTACCGTTAATGGTCATACGATGAAGGAAAATTTCAGCTCGGCAAAATCATATAATGATCGTGTTATCAGCCCTATAGATCAACCCGTTAATACGGTTTCTGGCGTGGCCGTGCTCAAAGGTAACCTATGTCCTGATGGTGCCGTGTTAAAACTTTCTGCGGCAAGTCCTGAATTGATGAAACATAAGGGGCAGGCAATAGTATTCGAAGATATTGACGATTATAAAAATAGGATTAATGACCCTGAGTTGCCAGCAACCGCTGACAGTGTGCTTGTACTTAAACAGGTAGGTCCAGTGGGTTATCCGGGCATGCCAGAGGTGGGAAATTTAGGTCTCCCTCCCAAATTATTGCTTGAAGGGGTAAGGGATATGGTTCGTATTTCTGACGGAAGGATGAGTGGAACAGGTTTTGGTACCTGCATTTTACACGTTTCGCCTGAATCAGCAGTTGGTGGTCCTTTAGCTATCGTACAAGACGGCGATTGGATTGAACTGGACGTTTCCGCGCGGAGTCTGAATTTGTTGATCAGTCAGGAAGAGATTAATGAGCGTTTGGCCAAAGCGCCTCAGTTTAACGGCATCGTAGATCGTGGATACGTTCGTTTACATCAAACGCACGTGGAACAAGCCCACCTGGGGGCAGATCTTGATTTTCTAAAAGGAGGCTCAGGAAGTAAGGTAACGAGAGATTCACATTAAATAAATTTTTATATCTCTCTTTGAATAGATATTTGTCACCTTGTTTATTGTATTTATGACATTTCAATGTATTGAAATGCTACTTATTTTTATGTTTTTATACCTGTTTTGATGCAGTTTTGATGAAGCGTTTTAAAGGTCGGTTTATAAATAGCTGTAGCCCTGTGTATTGAATTTATATTTTTCAATATATTGAAATGGTATGGTTGGAGGTATAATGGAAGATAGCTTTATTTTTGAAATATTGTAGGGTATTTTATTTGTCGGGATTTTCTTTCCCATTTCAGTCTATAGTGTTTTGACAATCTAACAGGGATTTTAATGAGGACTTAAGGGAATTCGTGGCTGCTTTTTTAGTAATGCTGAAATAAAGCTATGCCTTTCTTAATGACTTTGCAATAAACGCTTAATATGATTTTTAATATGAATTTTCACAAAACTGCTCTTTACTCCGGTAGAATTCTTTGCCTCTTTTATTTGATTTTCTCCTTTGAAGCCAAGCTTTTTGGACAGGATAAACCCAATATTATCTGGATTTCTGCAGAAGATATGAGCCCAAGATTACCGGCTTACGGCGATTCAACCATTAAAACACCTCATATTTCCCGATTGGCAAAGGAAGGTATCATTTATGATCATGTTTATACTACCGCAGGTGTATGTGCGCCAAGTCGAAATGCCATCATTACGGGGTCCTACCAAACTTATAATGGTGGACATAATATGCGAACCTTAAATAATACTTACCCGGAACAAACAGGTCTTCCCAAATCGTATAGTGCGGTCATGCCTGCTGAAATACGTTGTTTTCCGGAGTATTTAAGGCAGCAAGGCTATTATACAACCAATAATAATAAAACGGATTACCAGTTTGAAGCACCGCCAACCGCGTGGGACGAGGTTTCTAACAAAGCTACCTGGCGAAACAGACCCAAAGGAAAGCCATTTTTTAGTGTCTTTAATTTTAATACCACGCACGAATCGCAGATTTGGGCGAATGCAGATAAACCTTTGCGGGTTGATCCCTTAAAAGTGTTGTTACCTCCATTTTATCCTGATAATCTCGTCGCCAGAACAGAAGTAGCCAGGCATTATTCTAATATTTCTACCCTGGACGATGAAATAGGTGTGTTATTAAAAAAGTTGGAAGAGGATGGGCTCCTTGATAATACCATTATTTTTTTCTGGACAGATCATGGTGATGGTTTACCCTTCTATAAAAGAGAAATTTATAGGAGAGGCTTGCATGTCCCGCTTATCATTAGATTTCCCAACGGAAAAGGAGGCGGTGTAAGAGATTCTCGTTGGATCAGTTCGATTGATTTTGCGCCAACGGTTCTTTCACTGGCGGGTATCAAGACGCCAAAGGGTTTGGCAGGCATACCATTTTTAGGTAAATATGCTAAAACAAAGGGCAGAGAAATGGTTTTTGCCGCCAGAGATCGTCTGGATTCTCATTACGACCGGGTGAGAACGGTACTTGCTCCAAAATATCAATATGTTAGGAATTATTTTCCTGAATTACCCCGCTATATGGATTTGGAATATAGGAAACAACAACCATTAATGCGAAATATTCTAAAAATGAGAGAGGAAGGTACCTTGACAGATTTTCAAAATCTATGGTTTGAAAAAACTAAACCTAAAGAAGAATTATACGATTGGGAAAAGGATCCTTTTGAATTAGTTAATTTGGCGGATGATCCAAAATATGCAAGTATTCTCAAGAAAATGCGTCAGCAGATGGATGAATGGCAACAAAAATTCCCTGATAAGGGTGGGGTACCTGAAAAGGAGCTGATAAAAGAATGGTGGAATGGCGATAATAAGCCTCCCATCACCGCATTACCCAAGGTGACGAAAAAAAATGGAAAACTACAAATTATTTGCCCAACAGCTGCTGCCTCTATAGGTTGGAGAAATAAAGGGGAAAAAAGTTGGAATGTTTATAGCGAACCTATAAATACGCCAACCCAAACCATAGAATTTATAGCCATGAGAATTGGATATGAATCGAGTGAAATAGGAACTTATTAACAGAATAACCATTAAAGAAAGAGGCTACCCTGACCTTCAGGATAGCCTCTTTTTCATTTATGGTTTTTTAATGAATAAAATCAAACCTAAAATTGAAATGGACAAAAGTCCCATGGCAGAAAACATCATAGTTATGTCCCGCGCATTTTTACCAGCCCAATCCATTAGTAGAAATTTATGGAATATAGCAAAAGAATAACCTTCCAAACGATCCGCATTTTCTATTTTTGCAGCTATTCTTGAGGTAGCAGTTTCTATAAAAATACTTGTTTTTTGTGGTGTTTCAAAAGCTAACTTTATCACTGGTAAACGTTTAAATGCAAATCCATATTCCCTGCTTTCAAATTTATGTAATTTTGCAGTTTCAATTAATCTTGCTTTAGTTGGATTTTCCTGTTTAAAAAGTTTAAACTTTTCGGTTAGAAATTCCGCAATAAATTGTGCATATTTTACATCACCATTTTTCCAGATATTGGTATTCTCTATATTATAATAGATAACCTCAGGTTCTGGCTTCATTTTTGAACCAACCGTTTTTTCCTCCTTTGGGGAGGAAGGAACATGACAAGACATTTCTGACTGAATATTCATTTTAGGAAGATAAAATGCTTGATAAAATAATCCATTTTCAGGTTTAACCAATGAAATATTTACCAATCTATCCCATTCTATGGGAAAATTCAAAAAGGAATGGCTTACCTCAGAAGCTTTAATGATGGGTTCATAAGATAAATATGGTAATACATCGGGTTCCCACTTTTGTGTTGCGTGATAGGCTCCGCTAAAAGCAAAAGTAAATGAAACTAAGGCAACGGCAATACCAACTTGTCTGTGGTATTTTCGTAAAAGGCCTACCTTATCATCAGCATTTGGTTTTTGGAACTTTTTCCATAAAAATCCATAAATAATGATTCCGCTTAAGGAGGATATCAAAACTATGGACAATAGGGTAATCATGACAATGATTCGAATACTATTAGAACTAATGGCGTTTAGAAAATTCCAGTTATGGAAATTATCAAAAATCCATAGAAATGCTTTTCTATAAGTAGGATTAAAAGTACCTAGTCTTGACGAAGCTGTTTCCACATAAACATCCATCGCATCTGGTCTGTGAAAGGTTACTTTCCAAACAGGCAACAATCTATTAATGTATTTATATTGTTGGGAAAATTCTTTTACCTGTTCGATGCTATGAATTGGGCTAATGGAATCACCCAGGAAAAACCTTGCCATCCATTCAGCATATTTTTTATCACCTTGCGCTAGGATTTTCCCGCTAAACGTGTTAAAATAGGCTAATTCATCATTTGATTGCTTTATCTGATAAAAGGTATTATCATTAAATTGGACAAGCCTTAACTTCTTAAAATCTTCGATATCATGGTTTACTAAAACCTGATGCAGAGACACTTTAAGTTGACTTTTATCAATGACAGAAGGAATCATAAATTCCCTTGGAATAGTTGGTTTGAACCAATGAGATAAAAAAGGATGCATAAAACCTGATAAAGTCCAGAATATAACAGGAATAACAGTGATTAATCCAATAAATTTGTGCCATTTATAGATTTTACTAAAAATATTCTGAGTTGCTTTTTTCATTTTAAGGTGAATTATGGAATATGATTATTCCTTGATAAAATTATATTGGATACCTAAAATGATTGTACGTGGGGCAGCTGGGGTATAATTTGTCCTATCCGTTAGATTGTTTCCCCGTGAAGCACCAGTTGCATATAGTTCATCCATTAAATTCATGATATTGGTATATAATTCAATGCCTTTAAATTGGTACCCTATCCTGAAATTGAAAACATCATATCCTTCTGCTTCCACTGTATTAATTTGATTTTGAAACCAACCCGATAAATGTTGCCATTCTAAAGATGTTCTCAGATTTTTTGCCCTTGTTGGATAATAGGACAATTCTGTATTCCACACCCAACGAGGAGAACTTGGCATTTCATAACCTCCCAAATTTTTTAAAGCATCCGTTGTTTTGGTACTTACTTGAAAATCCTCAAATCTGTGCAAAGCATTACTTCCACCAAATCGGAAGAAAAGGGATTCACCTGGTTTATAAGTTAATCCAAATTCAACCCCTCTATGTAGTGTTTTTCCTGCAGATTGATAGTCAAAGGAATTATCTTGCTGTCTAATATTTAGTAATTCATTTTTTCCATTCATTTGATAAACAGCAATATCTGCAAATATTTTATTATTAAAAAAGGAGGCCCATCCACCTATCTCATAATTTTGAAAGGTAGCTGGTTCCAGATTTGTGTAAAATTCGACAGGATTTGTGTTTGGTCTTGGTCTGAACACAGCGGTTAACCCCGGAGGTGCAAAACCTTGTGAATAATTCATATATAGACCTTTGTTATCACTTATGGAATAGGTCAAGCCTAATTTTGGTGTCCATTGTTTATAGCCTTTATCACCTGAAGAATTATTAATATAATTGTTATAGGTGAATGACATATTGTCAAATCGGGCCCCCATAGAAATGTTTAATTTTTCGGTGGGTTTCATATCATATTGCATATATATGGCCGAATTCAATATGATTGCATCGTAATTGGCAATCTTAACATCGGGTCTTTCTTTTGAAATGGTATATTTTTCAACAGACTTTCCGTCAGGTCTTAAGTTTGCATTCAGTTCTACAAGATATGACCAATAATCCTGCGGGGAATAATCATACAATCCTCCAATAATTAATTTTGAGTTCAACAGTTTAAATTTTTGACTATGCTGAGCTACGATACCATAACTTTCAAAATTATTGGAATTTACTTCACCTCTGGCTGTTTTAGGATTATTGGTTGCATTGGCAATTGGATTCCAGCGAATAGCATAACTTGGATTTTGACCATGCTTATTATTTCTTTGAAATAAGGTAATGAATGATTTTGATCCATTTTTCCCATCATGTTCAAGGGATAGACGTGATCGGAAGGCATCAGATTTTCTATAGGTAAAATCAGAGGTGCTTATATATTCTCTTTTAAAGAAGGCAATGCTATCAATACTTCCACTCATCTGAGAATAATAAGTCCCATAAACAAAAGTACCAACTAATTTAGTTTGATCAGATATCTTATATTCAAGACGACTACTGATGGTTGTCTTATCATAATCGGAGCCAGTAATCCAACTATCGGTTTGTTTACTGGTTAAACCTCCTACATAAAATCCAAATTTGCCAAGGGTTGCACCTGTTCCAAATTGTACCCTTCTGAATCCCCAGTTATCGAATTGTACCCCAACTTTTGCCGTTGGTACAGCAGTAGGTCTTTGTGAAATGAAATTGATGGCACCACCTACTGCCTCTGGACCATAAATCGAAGAAACGGGTCCCTTTACCACTTCAATAGAGCTAATGGCAAATTGATTTATTTCTAATAATGCATTATGATTGAAAATACCTAACGGTCTGATAGGTAATCCATCTTCCATATACAAATAATAGGCACTGGTTCCCATTGGTTGCCTTATGGACATGCCATGTTGCTCATTATTAAGATTTTGCATTAATACCCCCGGCGTCTTATTTATTACTTCAACAACGGAAGTAATCTTACTTTCATCAATCAATTTTGCTGAAAGTCGTGAAATAGCCATAGGAAGTTGCGTTCTAAGTGCAGCTTCTCTACTTCCAGTAACCACAATCGCTTGTAATTCCTGTGCATTTCCTGTCATATCTATCAATAAGGATTTTCCCTGGTATTTTACCTCCCTTGAGGTATAACCCATCATACTGATTAATATGGATGGATTTGTTTCAGATGTTTTCAATTCAAAATAGCCTGAGGAATTAGTAATTGTACCAATATTCAAATCACTAACTAATTGAATGTTTGCACCTACTAACGGTTCTTGATTTTCTTTATCGTAAATTTTACCGTTAATAACGGTTTGTCCATGCATATAATTGACAGCCATGCATAGTATGGCAATAATAAACTTATTAAAATTCATTGTTGTTAAAATTTCGTTTTTAAAGAATGGAATAAATTCAAATACTTGATAAAACGAATATTTTAGGTGGTTTAAATAAGCTCAAAATCCATTTAGAACTCCGTTCTGATTTTTGAAAACAAGATAGTTCAGGTTTATGGAAGTCAGTATTGGAGATAATAATGGCTAAAGTATTAGGAGTAAATATGAAGTTAATATCCTTTAATCCGTTTGGAATAGGAATGTGTCGATTGTTTTCCTGATTTTCTTCAAGGGCCTTCTTTAACTGGCAATGTCCAAAGCATAAAGTTTTCTCTATATCTTTATTAATACAAAGAGTTGAGGCTATAAATTCTTGATTGAATTTAAACCTTACGAAAATAGCCGTATTACTGAAGGAATGGAATAATAACAGGATAATTAATCCTGATACACTGCTTAGTTTCAAAACAATAACCTTTGAAAATAAATAATATTAATTCAAGAAAAAAGGTTATCAGACTAAGGGAGGATGAAAAATACCTTTAACAAAAGGATTATCAATAAAAAGTATGACTGGAATTTGAATTTTTAAAGTAGTAGAAGTAAAATTTTGATAATCGATTATTTCAATTTTAGGAATAAGAAATATGATTTGAGTTATTTTATTTAAAGACCTATTGGAAATAGGAGAGGACTCCTTTTCTGTATTTTCTTTAATTTGATTATTAAAGTAACAAACACCACCACAATCTAGGGTGGCGTTTGTTATATTGATACAATAAGTATTTTCTATATATTCCTGATGAAAATTAAAACTAGCCCAGGTCAGCAAATTTCTTGCTGACATAGTCATGATAAGCATGATTAAACTAGTTGGTAAAATTTTCATCGCCCAAATATAAATATTTTATTTCAAAGATTATTTAAAATAACGTTCAGATCAAAACAGAAAACCCAACAATGGCATTGATACCTGGTGCTACTATGCCAGAACTATAGGTTCTATACCTTTGATTCGTGATATTCTCTAATCCAACATTCAATGTGGCGAATTTTTTGAGCTGAAAGGTTCCTTTCATATTTAAAGTGTACCAACTGGGTGAATATGGTTTTCCATTTTCATCTCTGGCATATATGGCAGGTTTTTGACGCTCTTCCTCGTTTAAATTTTCATAAGGGACGGAGGCGCTATAAGCTGCATAAAATTGAAGATGTATTTTTCCTTTTTTATAACCTAATGTACTCAATCCAAAAGCAGGTGCTGCATGTCGGGAATTAGTTGTTGCGCCATTGTTCAGTTCTTCTTTACCAATCTGGACATTATATCTGCTGGAGAGATAAAAACCCAATGGTAAATCGATTTCGAAACCGGCATGAAAACCATAAATTTCTGCAAAAGCGGCATTCTGTATGCTGTAGGCTTTACTCATTTTGCCATTATAAAGGATACTATCTTTTCCTTCCACTTTAGTTGCCCTGCGAACCATCGCATTTTGGAGATAAGTATAATATCCAGTAAGATCTATTTTTAGTGAATTACCAATTAATTTTGATAGGTTAATTTCACCATTATAGGCTATTTCAGCCGTTAAATCGATATTGGGAACAACCACTTCACCCGATACAAAATCGAATAATTTACCCATATCATCAACATTGGGTGCCCGAAAACCTGTTGCTGCATTGAGGCTTATTTTGGTTTTATCATCAGGTGAAATGACAAGTCCTGCATTACCACTAAAGGCTCCGTTCTGGATATTCGTTGTTTTAAATGCAAAAGGGAAAAAGGCAAGATTCCGCGAAAAATCAGCCTCCATGTTGAATAAATTATACCGAATACCCAGTTGTACGGTATATTTTTTTGAAACAGGATATTGGTAATTTCCAAAAATGGCGTAGCTATTCCACCGTGCCTGAGGATACCGGTCGGCGACTAAAATAGGTGCTTCTGTTTGTATGTTTTTAGCCGTTGCCTGAGAACTGACTTTGTTCCCAACAGATTCCAAACCATAATAAAGAATGCCTTTTTTTAACGTTTTTTTCAAATCGATATTGATAGAAAGGGCATTTACCTTTTCAACTTGCGTCCTTAATCTATATCTGTTGCTTCCCGAAAAATTTCTGTCTATTCTGCTTTCTTCAAAATATTGATGGGCCATTCGAAATGTTAAAGCGTCATACAAGAGATTATCCCCAAAATGCTGAACTGAAAAATGATTCATTTGCCAAATCTGTGGCCCATAATTCCAAACAGCTGAAACAGGCATTCCGGCAGTATTTACCTCTATCAGCCTGTCATAACGTGGATAGGAAGTGGTAGCAGAACGATGAAATCCATATTGAATTTCCCATCTTTCTGAAGGCTTATACAAAAATTTTTGCATTACATTTTGTTGATCATAGCCGGAAGGTACTTGTATTCGTGGATTAGCATTTTGAATAATTTTATCCATATTTTCGACCTGATCTACATAGTATGGCCTCAGATAACTATCTGGGCCATATTTTCCCATTTTTAAATCTCCAAATTGGTTGAAACTATAACTGGTAACGGAAGCAAGTTGCTTTGTCCCAATATGAAGTGTTCCATGTGTGGTTTCTTCTTTATTTGCGGAGGAATATCTCGAACTTATATTGGCATGGATATCCCATTTTTTGTCAACAGATAATCGCGGTTTAATGGTCTGAAAATTCATTACACCTCCAATGGCATCACTGCCATAAATTACTGATCCGGGTCCAAATATAACCTCCGTATTCTCAATAGTAAATGGATCCAGTGAAATAACATTTTGAAGATTACCCGCTCTGAAAATGGATGTATTCATTCTGACTCCATCAATGACATAAAGCAATCTGTTCGTAGCAAAGCCTCTAATCATAGGGCTTCCACCACCTTGCTGACTCTTTTGAATGGAAACTTCACCAGATATTCCCAGTAAATCAGCCGCCGTTTGAGGTTGTAATAATTGAACGTCACTTGTTGAAATGGTACGTATTTTTGACGGAATACCTTTTGACGATTCCTGCCATCTGGAGGCTGAAATCACCATTTCATCCAAAGTTATACCTGCTTCTTCCAGGTATATAATGAATTTTTTTTCCTTTATAGATGAATAACTTACTATAACGGGCTTATATCCAAGGTAACGGATATCAATTTTTTCAACGGACATAAATGGGGAGAGATCTACCTGTCCATTTTTGTTGGTTATTCCCTGAATATTTGGATTTTCACTGTGGAGAAGAACCGATTCCAACGGTATTTTTCCCTCTTTACTTAATATGGTGGCAGTTTGACTATGTCCGATATGGATGAAGCCAAAAACCAAAAACCATGATAAGATTATCCTCATGGAAATGATTTAAACGTTACTAAAATGATAAATGGTACAAATGGTTTAATAACGTAATCGGGGAGGCGGACTAAGAGATTGTACTAATAAGAGGCCAGTAAATGTACTGCTTGTAATAGGTTTATTACGCCCATTCTCAGAGGTTTCTACCCCGTTAAACGGATTAAATATAAAATAGATTGATTTATAATAATCTGAAAATGTAAATGGAAAATGGTTTGCAGGGTTCGAAGTATCTATCTTGGCATGTAGCAGATCTTGCTTATTTTTCTTAGTTGCCGTTTCAGCTTTATCCCACCAACAAAGGTATTGTAATGAATCCCCAACATCGGTGACTTCTACCACATCATACATTTGGCCATTGTATTCAAATTCTTTATCATGTTCCCACTTTAATAACGTAGGAATTTCTTTTTTTAAAAAGGTTAACTTAACCAATTCATTTTCAGGTATTCCTTCCTCTAGTTTACGTTGTACGGCTTCTTGAATAACCTTTTGTTGAAGAGATAAATACAAATAGGTCCCATAAAATGGGGCAATGAAAAGAACCATGAAAAAAAAGGGAACTATTTTTTTCACCTTTATTTACCTCGTTTATAATCGATGTATGAATAAATAATGGGAATAAATACGATGATCAGAAGGATTATAATGAAAAGAAGAAAAACTCTTTCATTATTATTTATAAGAACAGAGCCTAATAGCAGGCCTAAACCTCCAATAATCCAAACTTTTGATCCTAATTTATGGGTATTATACCAAACACGTTCATCCTCTAAAGTCCATGGTGTTCGTATGCCTATATAATAATTGGGTTTCATATCCCTAAAATAATTACCCAACAAGGCAAATAAACCACCGATAAATCCAAAAAGTATGGAATAGTTTGAAATTTTTCCTGCCAGACTGGTATATAAAATATAGGTGCATAGAATAGAGAAGAAAACCGCCATAAAAAATCTGATGGCATAATATTTATTATCCTCCAACGAAAGGTTGTGTTTAGGATCCATTTGCGGAAGGACCAACATTAAAAAATAAATGCCTATACCCAGACTGCCTGGCAAAAAAATAAGGAATTGTTTGGATGACCAGCCGTCTGCCTCGCCTGCCAGATTAAAATGAGTAGGTACAATATCGGGCAATTGGTTCCAGATTTTAAACAAGTAAACATAAGGTATGATTAAAAATAACCACAATATCAGTTCGCGATATACTTTTTTTGACATAACTATGTTGTTTTGATTATTTCCAATAGTCAAATATAATGGTTTAAAGGGTTTACAATGTTTATATTTGTAAAAAAAGTTGATATGAGGATTTTTATCATTTTTACACTATTGTATATAAATCAAATATTTGCTTACCTAAATGCTCAAGGTATTGACCCCTGGGTGATAGCAGCAGAAAATTGGGATAAGGAGAAATATGCCGGCGTGACGGTGGCCAATGGTATGATTGGCATTGTTTCTTCTCAGGAACCTTTTAAGGTGAAAGATGTCGTTTTATCAGGTGCTTATGATTTATATGGCAGAGGTAGGGTCAGCAATTTCCTAAGAAGTTTTAATCTTTTGAATATGCAGGTGGGCATAGACGGGGAACAGATTAACAAGGGGAATATTCAACATTTGAAGCAAACACTGGACATGAAAAATGGTCGCTTTAGTGTTCAACTTGATTTTGGTGACAAAGCCTTTATTACTTATTCTTATTATGCACTGCGACAATTACCTTTTTGTGTCCTGATGGATGTGTCAATTACGGCCAAAAAGGACATTACCATAGGTGCGTCGAGTGTCATGGAGGCTCCTGATGCACTGAAAGAGGTCCAAAATTATTATAATGAAATAGATAGACCTCATGTGGTCATCAGTTTGCTTACTTCTTTAGCAAAAAGTCCAACGGGGAAGTTAGAAATGGCTGCTTCTACTTCGTTTCTTTTTTCAGAACATCATGGTAACGAGCCCAGAGTGATTCATGAAATGTGGGACAATAATATGCATCTCATGAAATTTTCAAAAAAATTAAAAGCAGGGGAGACTTATTCTTTTGCGATTACCGGGAGCTCCATCACCTCTGCTCATCATGATGACCCGCTGAATGAAGCAGAAAGATTAACCATTTTTTCGAAACTGGAAGGGAAAGACAGATTGATAAATAATCATAAAGCCGCCTGGCAGGAACTATGGAAAAGTGATATTCAGATTGTTGGCGATGAACAGGCTCAGCAAGATGTTCATAGTATGCTCTATCATTTGTATTCTTTTGTGAGGGAAGGTTCAAATATGAGTATCTCCCCAATGGGGCTCTCTGGATTGGGGTATAACGGCCATATTTTTTGGGATTCTGAATTATGGATGTACCCCGCTCTATTGGTTATGCAACCAAAAATGGCAAAATCCATGATTCAATACAGGTTTGACCGTTTGGAAGCCGCACGACGCAATGCTTTTAATCATGGTTACAAAGGTGCTATGTTTCCCTGGGAAAGCGCAGGGACTGGGGTAGAAGAAACGCCTGTTTGGGCGTTAAGTGGCCCTTTTGAACATCATATTACCGGTTGTGTCGGTTTTGCTGCATGGAATTATTACGCGATGACGCAAGATAAAGAGTGGTTGAGGAACATTGGCTGGCCTCTGTTAAAGGAAACAGCTGATTTTTGGGCCAGTAGGGTAGAGCGAAAAGGGCCTGGAAAATATGAAATTAATAATGTCGTTGCCGCCGATGAATGGGCTGAAAATGTCGATAATAATGCATTTACCAACGCGGTCGCCATTACCAACTTGAAAGCAGCAACCAAAGCGGCGCTTTTACTTGGAATCGTTCCCGATGCAGATTGGTCTCTTGTTGCTCAGAATATCCCAATCCTTCAAATGAAAGACGAGGCATCAGGAAAAATCATTACGCAGGAACATGCAACGTATAAAGGAGAAGGAATCAAGCAAGCGGACGTAAATCTGCTCGCATTTCCCTTAAAGTTTATTACCGATACTGCCCAAATACGCAGAGATTTATATTATTATGCCAAAAGAGTTCCCGATTCGGGTACGCCTGCCATGACACATGCCATTTTCTCGTTATTGTCCTCCAGACTTGGAGAATCAAATAGAGCATATCAATTTTTTAAAGAATCTTACGAGCCTAATTTAAATCCTCCGTTTCGCGTCATTGCCGAAACAAAAGGGGGAACGAATCCTTATTTTGGCACAGGAGCAGGCGGTGTTTTGCAAGCAGTTTTAATGGGATTTGGTGGACTCGATCTGACAGACAAAGGTATCAATCAAGTAAAGTCAACCCTTCCTAAGCATTGGGAAAAATTAATAATCACTGGTGTTTTGGGGAAAACGTATGTAGTGGAATAAGATTACTTCATTTTTTCGAATTTTAAATGAATTAAATCTGAGGTATCCATAAAAATGTGGGTAATGTTTCCTTTTTTATCTGTTATAGGGCGTAAGGAAGTGAAAAAGGGACGGGCGGAATATTTTCCATCGGAAGTCTTTTTCACCTCCGCCTGACCCAGAATAGGATGGGTACAGTATAAAGTATTATTTAAAAGCTGAAATGAATATCGGACATCCATTTCTTTACAAAAATAATCGCCCAGCCATGCCTGTGCATCTTGGATGCTCATCGGCAAAGCATCGGTTGCCTTTGTAGTAGTTGTCTTTGGCATTTCATTTTCCAGAGGAATAGAAAATAAGATGGACATGATTTCTTGAGTTGTTTTTATGGCATCAAAGGAGCTATAATTACTTTTAAGTATAATCACCTGATTCGTTGAGGGTATCCAGGTAAACGCGGTACGGTAGCCAGCACTTGACCCGGTATGTTGCCAAAAGTTAATGTTTTTAAAAATATCATTTTCAATGCCTAAAGCATAATTAAGGGTGTCGCCATTGGTCAGAACGGCTTTTTTAAGTAAGGAATAAATAGGTATTTCCCCGTGTTCTCCTGCTTTGGTTAAATGTATAAACCATTTTTCGACATCGTCGAGAGACATATAAATGCCCCCTTGTCCAAAGGCAGTGCTATTGTCATATACAGCAGTCCATTGCTTATTTGAAGGACTATAGGAATTTGCCATATCTGGAAAAATTTCACCTTGTATATCCATGACAAAAGATTTGCTCATACCTAAAGGTTTAAATATTTTTTCATTCAAATACGCCTCATAGGATAAATTACTTACTTTTTGGATGATTTCCGCCAGTAGCATATATCCGGTGTTACAGTAACTAAAGGCAGAACCAGCGGGAAAATTTTGACCTTCTGACATCTCTACCAACTGCAGGGCATCTTCTTGAAAAATAGGATGGCCCATTCTACCTCCCTGAAGGGCAAGTTTACTGTATATTTCCCTTAATCCACTGGTATGCTGCATCAGTTGAAGAATGGTTATATCTCCGCTCGACTTATTTTTAAGGGTTGGAAAAAAGGTTGAAAGCTTATCTGAGAAGGCTAATTTTTTCTCTTTAATCAAATGAAGAATGGCATAATTGGTGATATGTTTAGCTACAGATCCCAGGTCTGAAACGGTCGATTCCCTAAAAGGAGTTCCATTTTCAAGATTAGCCATACCATAACTATTTCTGAAAGAAACATTACCATTCGTAATAATACTAAGTGAAAATCCGGGATGCTTTGTATGAGCTATTTCCTTAAATAATGCATCCATTTTTATGGAAAGGCCTTCCTGCTGAGCCATAACACAAACGGAAAGATTGCCTAAGGCAATTATGATCAAAAGTTTTAAACGCAGTGAATTCATCATATTATGGAATAATTTTAGCCTTAAGTTATAAATAAATAGTTAAATTAAGGGTATCATTTCAATACAAATCGATGAAAACTTTTAATTCTCTTCTTTTTTTCAAGGTATTTTGCCTGATGGTCATCTTACAAAGCGCTTGTAAGAATGAAAATTCAACAGATTATACTACCTGGAAATATTATAATGGTACGCCAGGGGCATTAAAATATTCTTCACTCAAAGAAATAGATACCCTGAATATATCTTCCTTACAACCCATCTGGACTTATCAAACAGGGGATGCTGACACCGCGGCACGATCTCAGATTCAGACAAATCCAATCGTTATAAATGATGTCCTTTATGGTATCAGCCCTCAATTAAAGCTTTTTGCCTTGAGGGCAGAAACTGGAAAAAATATATGGGTTTTTGATCCGACAAAGGAGTGGAAAAACGGACCAGCTGACAGGGCGTCTTTTCATAACATGATAAATGCCCGTGGACTTTGTTACTGGACGGATAATAAAGGGGAGGAACGATTATTTTATACCGTCGGTTCTTTTACCATCGCCATAGATGCAAAAACAGGAAAACCGATGACTTCTTTTGGTGAGGGTGGAGCCATCGATTTACATGAAAATCTGGGGAGAGAGGTGTCCGATTTGATTGTTGTAAATACCTCACCAGGCGTTATTTATAACGATTTGTTAATCTTGGGAACACGGGTTGACGAAAATTCTCCTGCAGCTCCCGGTCATATTCGGGCGTACGATGTGCGGACAGGTAAGATGAAATGGATTTTTCATACCATTCCCCAACCTGGAGAACATGGATATGATACCTGGGAAGATAAAAATGCCTATAAATATGCAGGGGGTGCCAATGTTTGGAGTGGATTTTCACTGGATGAGAAAAAAGGGGTGATTTTTGCAGGAACAGGTTCGGCCGCTTATGATTTTTACGGTGGAAACAGGAAGGGTTCCAATTTATTTGCTAATTGTCTCTTAGCTATTGATGCGAATACAGGTAAAAGAAAATGGCATTTTCAATTTATTCATCACGATGTTTGGGACAAGGATTTACCTACTCCGCCCGTGCTTACCTCCCTGGAGAGAAATGGAAAACCGGTAGATGTGGTCATTCAAACCACTAAAAATGGGCAGATATTCGTTTTTGAAAGAGAGAATGGAAAGCCCTTTTTTCCTATTGTAGAAACTAAGGTTCCCACAAATTCCGATTTGGAAGGGGAGAAGCCCTGGCCTACCCAACCCATTCCTTCTCTTCCCGAACCATTCTCGAGGCAGACATTGACAAAATCAGAAATAAATCCTTATCTGGATGAGGAAGAAAGAACTTGGGTTGAAGAGAAAATGGCTACTTTACGGTATGGGCATGCTTTTGTTTTGCCGGGAAAAACCCCGTCGTTAATCTATCCAGGATTCGATGGTGGCGGAGAATGGGGAGGTTCTGCCGTTGACCCTCAGGAGGATATTTTATGGGTGAATAGCAATGAAATGCCCTGGATTATGGAAATGAAAGCAGTAAAAAAGAGGGAGGTTAAAAAGGAAACCATTTATGCAGCCGGAAAACGACTGTTCGAGGAACAATGTGCCGTCTGTCACGGGGAAAATAAAAAGGGTTTGGGAAATAATCCTTCTTTGGAAAATATAACATCGAGATATAATCAATCAGCCTTAACCACTCTTTTGAATAGTGGCCGACGAATGATGCCTTCTTTTAAAAGACTTCCCGATGCTGAAAAGGAAGCCATTGCTTCTTATTTATTAGCATTACCAAATGGAAAGCAAGCGTATGTTGAAAGGGACAAAAGAAAAGAAACCGCTTATGACAAGGTTCCATATAAAATGGCTGGTTATAATAAATTTTTAACGCCAAAGGGAAATCCTGCAATTTCTCCGCCCTGGGGTTCGTTAAATGCTATAAATCTCAAAACTGGGAAACTATTATGGAAAGTGCCATTAGGAGATTACCCGGAATTGAAAAAAAAGGGAGTACCTCCAACAGGTACAGAAAATTATGGAGGGCCAGTGGTAACAGCTGGAGGTTTGGTTTTTATAGCAGGTACGCCCGATAAGATGTTTAGGGCTTTTAATAAAATGAATGGAAAATTAGTATGGTCGTATGAATTACCATTTGCCGCTTTTGCCACGCCTGCAATGTATAAAATAGGTGATAAACAATTTATAACCGTAGCTTGCGGGGGTGGAAAACTAAAAACAATGTCTGGGGATGCTTATGTAACTTTTGCCATACCAGATTAATTTTTCTAACTAAAAAATCATTACTTATGCGAAAATGGTGTTTTTTATTGTTCCTGGGTTTGAATGCAAGCCTTTTAACTGCACAGGATGATCTTCCCGGTTCGATTATCAAAACAAATCCTTTTGGATTAGCTTTTGGTAATTTCAATCTTGCCTATGAAAAGGTTTTAAGTGAATCATCCTCTATTATTGTTAAAGCAAAATATACTTACAGGTTTTTAGGACTTAAGGTAAATGTTGCTGGCGTAGGTGCGGGTTATCGCTATTATCTCTCCCATGCTAAAAAGCCGGCACCTGGCGGCTTTTATGTAAATCCGGAAATTGCCTACAATACAGGTTCTTCGGGCGAATTTAAATACGGCACCTTTGTGGTAGGAGGTGAAATTGGTTATCAAATTGGCTCAAAAAAAGGGGTGGTTTTTGATGTAGGTATTGGACCAAAATATACGACCTTTTTCGGAAGTTTTGATCAGCTCGAATTTGATGGTTTGGATAATGCAAAAGCAAGCATTTTACTGCCAGGGATTACAGTCGCTGTAGGTTACGCATTTTAATTATATTTGTTGCCCTTAAAATAGTTTAAGGGCAACAAATATTAAGTTATGATTTCATATAATGCTAAAGATTGGTTTACATTTATATTTAAAATACATAAAACAGAAACGCTGCAACGCCTTCTTCCGTTGCTACTCGGCGTAGGTGTATATGCAGGTTCCTGGGCTTATATTGAAAATATTTTTTTTGCAGATAATAAAACCGTTGATTTGTTTAATAATATTGGGATTGTTTATTCTATTCTAGGATTTACTCTCTCTCTCTTTTTAGTATTCAGAACAAATACAGCTTATGACCGCTGGTGGGAGGGAAGAAGATTGTGGGGCGATTTAACGAATGCCATTAAAAATATCTGCATTCATTTACACAGCAGTTTACCTATTGAGAATGAAAAAAGAAGAGCGTATTATAGCGCTTTAATGCATCTTTTTTCTATCTCATTAAAGCAGCATTTGCAAGATAAAAGGTTGCATGCCAACCATTTTGAAATATTTGAAGAGAATAATCCCATTCTTGAGGAAAAAAGTACTATACTCAGCTCAAATCACCAACCACAGAGTATAGTCAAACTGCTATTGCTTGCTTTAAAAGCAGATGTTCGACACGGTTTATTTTCTATTCATGACTTAGAGCTGTATAGAATGGAAATAAACAAATTTATGGAAGTTTCCGGGGGGTGTGAACGTATAAAAAATACGCCTATTCCTTTTACTTATAGTGTGTTCATCAAGAAATTCATATTTATGTATGTTATGCTTTTTCCTATTGTGTATAGCACCCAACTATTCTTTTTTATCATTCCCGTGACCATGTTTATCCTTTATGTTCTGGCGTCCATAGAATTAATTGCGGAAGAAATTGAAAATCCGTTTAATGGCGATGAAAGTGATTTACCTCTTGACGCCATTGTAAAAAACATTGGAAAAAGCACGAGGGAAATATTTTTTGGGTAGAAATTTTAAATTTTACTATCTTTAATATACATCTAAAATCTTGAAACATGAAAACCAGACCTTTTCTTATTTTTTTACCATTATTCCTTTTTTTAAATATTCTCATTGGGCAGCCTGTTGAAAAATTCATTAAGGTTTTGGTCGCTCCTGATCATAGTGATTGGATGTACAAAAAGGGGGAACCCGTTAAGTTTACCATTTCTGTGTTGAAAAATGGTAATTATGTACCTAATGCTAAGGTCAAATACGAACTGGGAGAGGAGAAAATGGAACCTTTGAAGTCCGAAACTATAATTCTTGCCAGTGGCATGCAACAAATTAATGGTGGTACTTTGAACAAGGCAGGTTTTCTTCGTCTGACCGCTATAGCTGAAGTTGATGGAAAGGAATATAGAAATCTGGCAACAGCTGCTTTTAGTCCGGAGGAAATTAAACCTACCGTGCAGAATCCTTCCGATTTTGATTCTTTCTGGGCTACTGCTTTGCAGGATCTGGCAAAAATCCCTATGGATGCCAAAATGACCCTAATCCCTGAAAGATGTACAGAAAAAACCTTGGTTTACCATGTAAATATTCAGAATAATGCTCCAGGTGCCCGATTGTATGGTATTTTATGTGTTCCTAAAAAAGAAGGAAAATATCCAGCCATCCTTCATGTTCCTGGGGCTGGCGTCAGACCTTATGCGGGAGATATAAATAATGCCGAAAAGGGAATTATTACCCTCCAAATAGGTATTCACGGTATTCCAGTAAATATGGAGCCTTTTGTTTACAATGATATGGTAGGTGGTGCCTTAAAAGGTTATCCAAGCTTTAATATTCAGGATAAAAATAGATTCTATTATAAAAGAGTTTATCTGGGTTGTGTTCGTGCTAATGATTTTTTAACCTCATTACCTCAGTACGATGGTAAAAATCTGGTAGTAACCGGGGGAAGCCAGGGAGGCGCCTTGAGTATTGTTACCGCAGCATTGGACAAGCGGGTTCAATATCTGGCTGCGTTATATCCTGCCCTTTCCGATGTTACTGGTTATCTCCAGAACAGAGCGGGAGGCTGGCCACATTATTTTGATAAAAACAATAAATCTGCGCATGATTTTCCCGCCGTTATGCAAACCTTGGGTTATTATGACGTAGTTAACTTTGCCCGAAGATTAACAGTTCCTGGTATGTACACCTGGGGCTTCAATGACGAAACTTGCCCGCCTACTTCCATGTATGCCGCATATAATCTGATTTCCTCCCCTAAAGAATTGTTTTTAGCCTTGGAAACAGGACATTGGACTTACCCAGAGCAAGGCGAAAAGTTGACGAATTGGTTGGTTTCAAAAATCAAGTAGGGGTAATAATTGAGGTTGCCAAATTTCATGTAGTAGGTGTTTTGAATCACGGATTTTAAGGATTATAGGATTTCACTGATTTTAGCATGTACTTCCATGTTATAAACATAATGATTATTTGACGTTGCGGACTGTATCGTGGGGATCTGAATCACGGATTTTAAGGATTATAGGATTTCACGGATTTTAGCGTGTACCTACATGTTATAAACATAATGATTATTCGACGTTGCGGACTGTATCGTGGGGTTCTGAATCACGGATTCTAATGATTATAGGATTTCACGGATTAAACAGGAGGTATGTGTTGTAGAGACGCGATGGTTCGCGTCTTCTCCCCGATAGGTTTTGATTTAATATTTACTCCTAACGCCTGGTTTTGAATCAGGATTTACAGGATTTTGAGGATTACTGAGTACGTTTTCGGTTTGGTTGTAAAGATTATTCGTAGAGTACTACTTTATATCATCCTTTTCGCCGATGCGTAACGCATCGGCGAAAAGAA
Organism: Haliscomenobacteraceae bacterium; assembly: GCA_947501115.1. GTDB lineage: Bacteria > Bacteroidota > Bacteroidia > Chitinophagales > Saprospiraceae > BJGN01. Next base: position 28,800 of record CANMVX010000024.1, on the reverse strand, counting down.
TGGAAATAAAAGAACCAATTTATAATAACCTTCCCACCCAAACCAGAGACGTTATAATTAATCCTCGAAAGCCTGTAAATCCTGATTCAAAAACCATAAGCTGCTGCGCACCCAATTCCCCACCACCGCCTCAACTTGATTGCACACCCCACACCAAAAAGGCGTATCTTTGCCAAATGAGAAGAATATTCAACACCACTGGTCTGTGTAATTCGGAAAGACATTACATGGTCGATCCCTTCAGGAATATGTATGACGACATACATGTTTTGATTGACGATATGCAATACTTCCTCATTCATGCGCCCCGGCAAACGGGTAAAACTACTTTTTTGCACGCTTTGGCTCATCGGCTGAATAAGGAAGGGAACTATGTTGCTGTAGTATGTTCTCTGGAGTCAGCGGGTTATACCAGTATATCTGTGGAAACGGCGAATATAAATTTTATCAAGGCCTTAGCTAAAACGTCTAAGTTGTTTATTGGTACAGACCATCTACCTCCGGATATTGCAAAGTATATATCCGGCTCATCTATGTTGGGTGATTATCTTACCGATTGGTGCGATAAACTGGATAAACCCTTGGTTTTATTACTTGATGAGGTGGATGCTCTTTATGACGACGTACTTATTTCTACTTTACGTCAATTACGGGATGGTTTTCAAACCCGCCCTAAGCATTTTCCTCAGTCTATCGCTTTGGTAGGACTCAGAGATATTCGTGATTTTCGCATGCGGGCACGAGCAGATAATCCGTCGATAGGTTCAGGTTCGCCATTTAACATTAAGGCAAAATCTTTTTTCCTACCCGCATTTTCAAGGGAAGAAGTACGTGGATTATTGGACCAACACACCCAGGATACTGGTCAGGTTTTTTCTAAAGAGGTTCTGGAAAAGTTATACGACTATTCTGGCGGCCAACCCTGGCTGACGAACGCACTAGCCAATGAGGTAGTAAGGGAAATTTTAAAGAATGATTATTCTCTCGAAATCACTCTGGACTTGATTGAACTGGCGAAGGAGAGGCTCATAGAACAGCGTCAAACCCATCTGGATAGCTTAGCGGACAAGATAAATGATCCCCGTGTGCGACCTATTATCATGAGTATCATCACCGGTGATTCCCCCGCTTTTGATGGAGCGGATGATGCTATAAGATACTGCCGCGATTTGGGTATTATCAGCACGGGAAATCCGATCCAATTTGCTAATCCGATATACAGAGAAATTATAACCCGCATTCTGACCATTGGCTTTTCCGTTGGTATCAATCAGGATATCGCCCAGACGAGTTGGTACCTGAATTTTGATGGTACGCTGAATATGGACAAATTACTGGACGCATTCACTAAATTTTATCAACGCAACGCTGAATCGTGGATTGACAGATATCAATACAAGGAGGCAGGACACCAGCTAATGTTGATGGCTTTTTTACAACGGGTCATTAATGGGGGAGGACGAATCGAAAGGGAAATGGCGGCAGGAAATGGACGGACAGATCTGGTTGTTTTTTGGAAAGAACAGGTCATTACGATAGAAATAAAAATGCACCACGATAAATGGTCAGAACCTGAGGGTATTGAACAATTAGCCCGTTATCTGGATAGATTAGGACAGAAAACAGGATATATGGTATTTCTCGAGAAGAAAAGCGCGGCAGAATTATCATGGGAAGACCGCATACGTCGGGAGGTACACATAGTTAACAACAAGGAAATCATAATATATGCTATGTAGTGGCGCTTGGCATTTGCACCCGTCCTAAACAATTATCCATTTAATACCTGACCCCTTGGGGTCACATGTTTATTAATCATCAGGCCCCCGGCGGCACGAATTTCCTCAAAATATCCTTTAGCCCCTGGCGGTAGAATGTCATAATGTAGAGACGCGATGCATCGCGTCTTCTCCCCGAAAGGTTTCAATGGCCTTTTACCTGTTTTTTCAATCTATTTTGGAACAAATTCCTTGATATTTAACTTATTAAAAGTAATTTGAATTTATAAGCTGGTAATAATAACCTGTAAGTTAGGAACGAGAATAATTTTGTTCGATAATTTCTCTTTGTCATTAAATTTAAAATTTCACTAAGGAAAAAAAATTATATTTATGATTTAATTTAATGAATATAGATTTGGGTGTCTATGAGTTAGACACTTTAATCATAGATTATCTGGGAGTAATATTGTGTTTATGATGTTTTTTTTGAGTGGATTGGGTTTTTTTTTTTCTATTTTATTGCTTTCTTATAACAGGGGATACAGAACTGCCAATATTTATTTGGGGTTGTTTTTATTATTATTTAATTTCATCACAGTCTCTCATTATCTTTATATATTCAGCAATTCCAGAGAATTCATAGCTTTAGTATTGAGTATTCCAATCAATGCTTCAGCTTATGTTATTGGTCCATTGGCTTTTTTTTATGTAAGATCCATTTTAACGGATAATCCAAAATTAACTAAATATGATGTGTTACATTTTATTTTGTTTGCCCTAATTTTTTTGGGAAGGTTACCACATAATTTAGCAAGTTGGGATGAGAAATATCAGATAGCTGATGAAATTATTTTCGACACCCTAAAAACATTTAGGTATCCAAGATTAAATAATATTTTACCCAATAGATTAAATTATACCTTAAAGGTGATTCATTTTTTTGTCTATATAATAGCTATTTGGGTTCTTATTTTTAAAAATAAATCTAGAATAATATCTTTTGGAAAAGGGTTACATCAGTTGAAAATAATTAACAACTGGCTATTCTTCTTTGCAGTTATCCTTACCTTTTTAGGTGTTTCTTTATTAGTTTTACTTTTTGTTTTTTTAAGTGCCGAGGACAAGATTGATTTTCATTTTGCTGGAAATATTTTGTTTGCCTCAATATTCTGCTCATTTTTGATATTAATTCTCGGTCTTGTCTTATTTCCCCGGATTCTTTATGGCTTGCCTCTGGAAAAATTTAAGTTAGATGCTATAAAAAATGAATCTACTAAATTAGTAGGTAGTGAAACGGAGGTTATTTCTTTTCGGGATGATTATATTGATACGATAAGGCTTTTACTCGAAAATTGGAAGAAAGAAAATAAATTTTTAGATGTTGATACAAGTATTAATAGTATGTCGAAGGAAATGGATATACCTACACATCATTTAACTTATTTTTTCAGTCAAATCCATAACGAAAAATATATTGAATGGCGAAATAGATTGAGAATTGAATATGCCATTGAATTAATTAATAATCAAAAGGATTATGATAAAACTATTGAAGGGTTAGGTAAAGAAAGCGGCTTCAGGTCTTATCCTTCTTTTATTCAAAGTTTTAAGCAAATTACAGGAAAATTGCCCAAAGATTATATTAAGGAAGTCAAAAACTAATCAATTTCGTAGCGACGCGATGCATGCATCGTCTTCTCCCCGACAGGTTCCGCTGGTCGTTTACCTAATTTTTCAATCATCTCAGGTTCAAATTCCACCTTTTTCAATCTATTTTGGAACAAATTCCTTAAGATTCCTCGAATCTTAAGGAATTTTTGGATTGAACTTTTGGATTAAGGCATTATCCTGGTGAGTTTTGTGATTATTAAACATTTTAAAAATCATAAAATGACACTTAGAATTTTACTGATGTCCTTGCTACCACTTTTGAGTTTTGCCCAGTCTAACTCAAAAGTGGCTATGCCAAAAAATACCCAATTGAATGATAAGGTTCCTATAGAAATAAAAAGGAATGCTTTATTTAATTTAGAAGAGATTAAAGTGCGCTGGAAGAAGGCGGCTTTGGAGAATTGTACTGGGGTGCCGTGTACTATTACAAATGTGTGTACTGTATCTACGCCATCTGTAACAATTCTAACTTCCGGTACTCTAATTACATCTCCAATTACTATATCGACGACTACGGGAGCTACAGGTATTGGAACTGCGTCGGGCTTACCCAATGGCGTTTCAGCTGCTTGGGCTAGTAATGTGATTAAGATCAGTGGCACACCAACGGTTGTTGCGGGTACCTTCAACTACACCATTCCCTTAACGGGATGTGGCAGTGTGAATGCGACGGGAACTATCACAGTTAATGCATCTACTGGAATGTAAAGGGTATTGCATCCATTGGAAGCACGACATAAAAAAATATCTGCCCTGTAGGCTGGCACGTGCCAGCCTACAGATTCTGATTGGAATAAATTAGTAAGATTTATACATTCAGGAGCTGATACATCTGCTACTTCTGTTGTTCAGAGCATGGAGGCGGGTACTAAGCTGAAAAAAAATGATGCCTTATGGACAGCAAACCCAGGAACTGACGATTCCGGCTTTTCCGCTCTCCCATGTGGTTATCGCAATTACGATGGTGGGTTCAATAATAAGAATTGGAACGCTTTCTTTTGGAGTTCTACCGAGATCAACACCAACGACGCCTGGTGCCGCTACCTGTACCACTACCAAGGCGATGTGAGAAGGGGAAGCAACTACGGCGTCGACAAAAAGGGTATTGGTGCTTCCGTCCGCTGCCTCAAGGATTGACCATTTGTATATTTCATGGGCGAGGCTTGCGGGTTGGCAGGCGCGGTTTTTGGAAAAAATCATGATATTTTCTTTAAAATGGTTAAGTTTGAAAATGAGACAATTTCTCCTATTAATTATTTTTGAATCAGGATTTACAGGATTTTTAGGATTAAAGAGGACGTCTTCAGTTTGGATGTAATGATCATTCGTAGAGGATTACTTTTTATCATCCTTTTCGCCGCTGCGTTACGCATCGGCGAGAGGCTTAGTAATGAATATACCGTTTAATAATAACCTTCCCACCTCAAACCGGAGACGTTTAGGTAATCCTCGAAATCCTGTAAATCCTGATTCAAACTTTACGCCGCCACCCACCCAAATTTTTCATACATTTTCCGCCTTTTTTCCATATATTTAAATATATTTTTAAAACGCTCCGTCAATGATGAAAAATTGGATATTGATATTTATTGCAGCTTTTACCTTTCTGTCAAACACCGATGCTGGAAGGATTATTAAAAACAATCAACCCGAATTCAAGGAGGTTTATACTGCTGATATTATAATTTATGGGGGTACCTCTGCGGCTATCATCGCCGCTGTGGAAGTTGTGAAGTCCGGTAAAACGGTATTGATTGTTTCCCCCGATCAACATCTCGGTGGCCTGACTTCAGGTGGATTGGGATTTACAGATACCGGAAATAAGGCTGTTATCGGAGGTCTTTCCCGAGAATTTTATCATAGGGTCTGGCTGCATTATAAGGATGATGCTGCATGGAACTGGCAAAATCAAAGTGATTTTGGAAATAAAGGTCAAGGAACTGTCGCTATGGATGGTGAATTTCGCACTATGTGGCTGTTTGAGCCGCATGTTGCAGAAAAGGTTTTTGAGGATTTTGTACGAGAAAATAATATTAAGGTTCTTCGGGGTGAACGGCTGGATAGAAACAAGGGGGTGGTAAAAAAGAAGGGAGAAATTATTTCTTTTTCAACACTTTCAGGTAAGGTTTTTAAAGGTAAAATGTTCATTGATGCTACTTATGAAGGTGATTTGATGGCAGCTGCCGGAATTAATTTTCATGTAGGTAGGGAAGGTAACGCTAAGTATAACGAAACATTTAATGGGGTTCAAACGGGTGTTTTTCAACATGATCATCATTTTAAATCTAATATTTCACCCTATAAAATCAAGGATGATCCGTCTAGCGGATTACTTCCATACATTTCAGCAGAACCTCCTGGTGAATTTGGTGCTGCGGACAAAAAAATTCAGGCTTATTGTTTTAGAATGTGTATGACTAATCATCCAGAAAATAGCGTGCCATTTCCAAAACCCGACAATTATGATGCCTCCAATTATGAATTATTGCTAAGGGAATTTAATACGGGCAGGAATGATTGGTTCAGCAAGTTCGATGTTCTCCCCAATAAGAAAACGGATACAAATAATCATGGAGCCTTCAGCTCTGATTTTATAGGTATGAATTATGATTATCCGGAAGCTGATTATCAGCGCCGCGCGGAAATCATTAAGCAACATTATGATTATCAGGCGGGCTTATTATGGTTTGTTGCCAATGATCCCCGTGTTCCCGATGCTATTAGAACGAAAATGGCATCCTATGGTCTTGCTAAAGACGAGTTTAAGGATAATAATCATTGGCCACACCAAATTTATGTTCGGGAGTCGAGACGAATGATTGGTGATTATATTACGACAGAACATGATGTGATGCAAAGAATTGAAACCCCTGAATCCATTGGAATGGGATCTTATCATATTGATTCTCATAATACCCAACGATATGTCACTTCGGAGGGATATGTCCAGAATGAGGGAGATATTGGGGTTAAACCGCCAGGGCCATATCGTATTTCCTATGGTTCAATTGTTCCCAAAAAAGAGGAATGTACCAATCTGTTTGTTCCTGTTTGTGTTTCCAGCAGCCATATTGCGTATGGCTCCATTCGTATGGAACCCGTATTTATGATTCTCGGGCAATCGGCAGCTGTTGCCGCTTGTTTGGCTATTGATGAAAAATGCGCCATTCAAGACGTTTCTTACATTCAATTAAAAAAGTTGTTGGAAAATAAAAATCAGATTTTAACCAATTAAGAAAGTAGATGCCAAAGAATATTTTAGAAATTTATTCGGAAAGCTGCTTCTTTTGTCTAATCATCTCATGAATTTGAAAAACAGTATCTTTTTTCCAATCTGAGGTTACCGAAAAAAGTAAATCTTTCCTTCCCTTTTTACCATTTGGAAAATAAAATACTTTTTGCCCTACCTCCAACGTAACTCCGCTATCTGATAAGGGAGATAAATTGGGGTTCATTACAACTGGTATTTGTAAAGGTATTGATTTCAAGGAGCCATTATGAAAGGTCATGGGGATGGCCTGAGCGTTTCCATTCGCTAGAAAAAACAGATTAGAAAGGATAAATAGGGTAAAATACCGGCGATTCATAGGTTGTTTTTTATCGCTAACAATAGATTTTCTGAATAGTTGCCATTTTAATAAATGGATGTTTAATGCCTTATGTGATTCATATTACTTTAACTTCTAATCCTTTTTTTAATCTTTATGTAAAAATGAAAAGTATGTTCCTACATTTTAATTTCCTGGGTCATTGGGGTAAGGTTTTATCCATCGCCTTTTTTATGATTACCCTCATTTCCTGTAATTCTTCCTGGCAGAAAACATAGTTGGCATAAGTCAGCAAACCCTGGTAAAAACAGTTTCCCAGAAAATTTCGGAGCATGGAGCACCTCATGCCATTACTTTTTGTAATGAAAACGCCCTTCCTTTGCTGGACAGTATCTCAAATATTCATGGTGTTTCTATCACCCGCGTTTCAGAAAAATATAGGAATCCGATGAATAAACCATCGAAACAGGACATGGTCGCTTTAAAGGCGCTATCGAAAGGGAATATTAAGTATTACCAAAATAAAAATGCCTCTATTTATTATGCACCTATTCGTATTGGTATGCCTACTTGTTTGAAATGTCATGGGGAAGCGAAAGATATAGACGCTCCTACGCTTAGTAAAATTAAAGACCCTAGAGGAGTATAGAAGGTTTCTTTAGCAAAAAAATAAAAAGTTGGATTTAGGTTTTTATTTTTAACTTGTAGTACTTAAACCTAAATCCTATTTATTATGACCATTTTTTTTCGCAAAAGTGCTTTTTTTCTTTTATTGCTTGGTTTCATTTCTTGCTTGAATGTTAAAAATCTGGACATTATCAAGCTAGATAATGGATTTATCAGTCAAAAAACGAAGCAAGTTTTAGATAAATCTTCCATTCAATTGGCTGATGGCCTTAAAATGGATTTATGGGCATCAGATTCCCTTTCTCCCGATCCGGTTTCCCTAGAAATTGACAACCTGGGTCGGGCTTACATCACCCGTGCCGTCCGTCAGAAAAATTCTGAATTCGATATTCGGGGTCATAGAGACTGGATGACGGCATCTATTAGCTTGCAATCTGTCGAAGATCGACGTGCTTTTTTAAGGAAAACATTTGCCCCTGAAAATTCTGAAAAAAATAAATGGCTGAAAGATTTAAATGAGGATGGAAGCCATGATTGGAAAGATTTGACCGTTGAAAAAGATGAAATCTGGCGGGTCGAAGACAAAGATGGCGATGGTGTCGCTGAAACATCTACAAAGGTTTTCGTCGGTCCCAGTGAGGAAATTACTGACGTTGCAGGTGGTGTCCTCGTCAGAGAGGATGATGCATTTTGGTGCACTGGTCCTGATATGTGGCGTTTGACGGATAAAAATAAAGACGGATTTTATGAGTCCAAAGAATCAATTAGCCATGGTTATGCCGTTCATATTGGTTTTGGTGCCCACGGTATGTCGGGGGTAATTCAAGGCCCGGATGGTAAAATTTATTGGCAAATTGGTGATATTGGCGCAAATATCGTCGATAAAGCAGGGGTAAAACACGAATATCCCAATGAAGGGGTATTAGTTCGTTCAAATCCGGATGGTACCGATTTTGAAGTCGTAGCGCATGGTATCAGAAATGATCATGAGTTCGTTTTCGATGAATATGGCAATCTAATTTCTTCTGATAATGATGGCGATCATCAGGGGGAGAGTGAAAGATTGGTGCATTTGGTCGATGGTAGTGATTCTGGCTGGCGTTCCAACTGGCAATATGGAAAATATACCGATCCCCGGAATAATGGATATAATGTCTGGATGAAGGAGAAACTTTATACCGCCCGCTGGGAAGGACAAGCTGCCTACATCATTCCTCCCATTCAAAATTTTCATAACGGTCCTACTGGAATGGTGTATAATCCTGGAACCGCTTTGGGGAAAGAATATTTAAATAAATTTTTCCTGGTTGAATTTGTTGGAAATTCTTCCGGTTCTCATATCTATTCCTTTGGCCTAAAACCTAAGGGTGCCTCTTTTGTACTGGATGGTGAAAAAATGTTAACCACAGGTATCCTGCCAACAGGTATTCGTTTTGGTATCGATGGCGCCCTGTACGCTGCCGATTGGGTCACTGGCTGGGATACCAAAAATTATGGACGAATCTGGAAAATCGATGTTAAATCAACAGATGATGCTTTTGCCGCAAAACGTTTAGAGACAAAAAAATGGATGACCCAACGTTTTAATAAATTAGCTGAATCCCAACTGGCAAGTCTTTTAGCTTACGAGGATTACAGGATCAGACTTAAAGCGCAATTTGAATTGGTCGCTCGTGGCCCTAAGGGTTTGGAGATATTTAAACAGGTAATTGGAGATAGGAAAAATCAACTGGCGCGCATTCATGCCATTTGGGGCATCGGTCAATTCGCTCAAAAAGATGTAAATGCCGCTTCATCACTGATTTCCCTGCTAAATGATGCTGATCAGGAAATTATTGCACAAACCCTAAAAACATTGGGGGACGTTCGTTTTGCTGCTGCAAATGATAAAATTATCCCGCTAATTAATCACTCAAATCCGCGCGTAAGTTTTTTTGCCACTCAAGCCATTGGTCGAATGAAAGATAAAAAGGCAATTAACGCCATTTTAACGATGGTAGAGAAAAATAAAGATGAGGATGTTTATTTGAGACATGCCGCCGTTTTAGCGCTAAGCAGAATCGGGGAGGTGGAACCAATCTTACAGTTGAAATCAAATGCAAATAAATCGCTACGCTTATTGGCGGTTTTGGTTCTTAGAAAATGGAGTCATAAGGAAATGGCTTCTTTTTTAAATGACGAAGATGAATACATCGTTACTGAAGCAGCAAGGGCTATTAATGACGATTTGTCCATCGTTTCTGCATTACCTGCCCTGGCCAATATGTTGGGACAATCTCGTTTTAATAATGAACCGTTAATCAGACGTGCCATCAATGCTTGTTTGAGAGTAGGGGGTGAAAAGGAATTAGATTTGCTTATCGCTTATGCTGAAAAGGAAAATATTCCGGAAGATTTGAAGGCGGAGGCACTTTCTGTCATTGGTACTTGGGCGAATCCATCTGTGCTAGATAGAGTGGATGGAAGATTTCGTGGTGAATTAGTGCGCGATGCCGCATTGGTCAATGCAAAAATCAAGAATAAAATGGTGAGCTTCCTGCAAAGTAATAATCCCGCTGTTTTAATTTCTTCTGTGAAATTATTGTCGGAACTTAATATTGCAGACTATAACGAATCATTGGCAAGCATTTTTAATTCATCAGAAAGTCCTGAAGTCCGGGTTGCGACCATTACCTCTTTGGCAAATTTAAAATATACATCGATTGCAGATTTAGTAAAAAAAGGGATTAGCGACAAGGACAAAACAGTTAGAACTACCTCATTGGGCCTTATAAATAAACTTAATGTCAGTAAAGAAGGCCTTTCCCTGATTGTAAATCCTGTTTTTGAAAATGGTAGTTTTCAAGAGCAGCAACAGGTTTTTAAGGTATTGAGCCAAATGCCTATTGATAATACCCGCGTTGTTTTGTCAGAATTAATTGATAAAATGGCAGAAGCCAAACTTTCTCCAAATGTTAAACTTGACCTCATAGAGTCGGTAGAGGCTACAAAAGATAATGATTTATTGGCGAAAGTTGACAAAATTAAAGGTAAAGGGTCTGAAACAGATCATTATAATGACGCGCTCTTTGGTGGCAATGTTAGAGAAGGAAGAAATATTTTTCTTAATAATTCGGCAGCTCAATGTATTCGCTGTCATGCTATTGGTGATGGTGGAAGTATCGTTGGCCCAAATCTAAAAGATATTGGTAAATCATTGACTCGCGAGCAAATTCTCCAGTCTTTGATTGAGCCAAGTGCTCGTATTGCGCCCGGATTTGGTATGGTGTCCCTTGTTTTAGCTGACGGACAGGAAGTGAGTGGTGTTTTGATGAGGGAAAATGCGGAGGAGCTTTTATTGAAAACCTCTGCAGCCGAACCATTAAGAGTGCCCATTTCAAGGATAAAAAGTAGAGAAAATTTCCCGTCGGCCATGCCGGCCATGGGATCCGTTTTATCAAAACGTGAAATAAGGGATTTGGTAGAATATCTTTCTTCCATTTAATAAAAAAGGGAGGCTGCCTAAAAAGATAGCCTCCCTTTTTTATATAAACATGCGACCCCTTCAGGGTCGATTTCCCCAAAATCCTCATTAGGCCCCTGGCGGCACAAATCTTTTTTATATAACATTTATACCCGATTTTAATCTAAATTGCACATATTTATACATTTCCATCAAGAATAACAAGGAAAATCCTCCGGCAATGGCCAGATAAAAGTGTTTATACCCTGGATATTCAAAACTAAACAATTCACGCAAATAAGGGACCGAAATAAGTAAAAACATCATGGTACTGGCAACGAAAAGGATGATTTTCAAGGAAATATTATCTTCAAAAAGAACGTCAATTGCATTTCTGGTTTTGGATAGGGTAGTAAGAATAAGGAAAATATTTCCAATGATTAAGGAGGTAAAGGCTATAGCCCTAATTTCTCCTTCCGTATGTCCTTCCTGCATGCTGAAAAAATAAACGGTCAATACCATGGCTAAAAGAATAAGGCCAACCAGGGAGCTCTTGAATATTTGTTTGAGTCCAAAAAAGGCCATATTCGGATCTCTTGGAGGTCTTTTCATAACCCCAATTTCTTCTTTTTCAGACTCGAAGGCGATAGAGCATACCGGATCAATGATTAATTCCATGAATACAATATGCAAGGGCATAAGTAAAATGGGTAAGCCTGGAAAAAAGGCGGGTAAAAGGGCGAGTCCGATAATCGGAATATGTATAGCAATGATGTACCCCATAGCCTTTTGAAGATTATCAAATATTCTCCTTCCCGATTTTATGGCCATGACGATGGAACTGAAATTATCATCCAATAATACCAGAGAAGATGATTCCCTGGCCACATCTGTCCCTTTTCCTCCCATGGAAATACCAATATCAGCTGCTTTTAAAGCGGGCGCATCATTTACGCCGTCACCAGTCATAGCGACTACTTCCCCGTTTGCTTTTAGCGCTTTAATGATCTGAAGTTTTTGCTCAGGAATAATTCGGGCAAAAATATTGACATGCCTGATTTTCTCCTTTAATTCACTTTCCGACAGATTTTTTAAGTCATGGCCTGTTAAAATTTCATCCTGCTCATTGAGCCCTGCTTGCTTCCCAATATTTTTTGCTGTTTCCGGATAATCACCCGTTATCATAATCACTTTTATGCCAGCAGAATAGCACTGTTTTATAGCTTCCGGAACCTCGGGTCTGATAGGATCTTCAAATCCAAGGAAGCCCATGAATTCAAAGGGAAAATCTTTTTGAGACACTGGAAATTCTCTATTTTCTACTTTCCCCTTAGCAACACCTAAAATCCGCTGTCCTCTTTTAGCCAGCATTTTCACTTTGGAAAGTAAATGAATTTTCTCCTCGTCGGAAATATGACATAGCTCTAAAATCGCTTCTGGTGCCCCTTTTGTGCCAACATAAAGTTGACCATTCTCATCTTCTAAAACCCTGGTCATAGCAAACAAATCTTTACTCAATGGATATTCCTTTAGTAAGGTAAAAGAAGAGGGGGACTTACTGGAAGAAAGTGTTTTCTTTACAGCATAAATGGCCCTTTCCATGGGATCTATACTTTCAGGGGGACTGGCCAGAATGGAGGTAAAAATAAGCCCCTCAATATTTTCTATATTTTCCTCAAATTCATTTTTTTCAATGATAAAATGCTCCTTAATTAAGGTAGATAATACCATGTTATTTTGTGTAATCGTACCTGTTTTATCACTACACAAAACGGTGGCTGAACCTAAGGTCTCAATAGCAGAGGGTTTTCGGGTCAGGACATTTTGCTGAGATAATCTCCAGGCGCCAATAGCCAGGAAAATAGTTAGCACAACGGGAAATTCCTCGGGAAGAATGGCCATGGCAGATGCTAGCCCAGATAAAAGGGAAGCGATGAAATCTCCTCTGGTTAGGTAAAAGGCAATGACGACTAAAACACTTAAAAATCCTCCAATGATGAATAGATTTCTAATGAGAACCTTCATTTCTTTTTGCAAACGGGTAGGGTCCTGAACAATTTGTTGTAAGGATTTGCCGATTTTTCCGAATTCTGTGTGAATGCCAATGGCATTTACCTCCAATTTACCGCTACCTTGTACGACCAATGTACCGCTAAAAACTTGCGAGCTACCTTCGTATGCCAGGGTATCTTTTGACACGGGAATAGACTCACCCGTAAGCATAGATTCATCGACAGAAAGATTTGTACCATGGATCAACATACCATCGGCAGGTACGCGATCTCCTTCATTTATAAGTACAATATCACCGATAACAATCTCTCTACCTGGAATTTTAAAAGTTTGTCCATTTCTAATGACCATCGCTTTTGGTGACGATAACTGTCGCAGAGATTCAATGGCTCTTTCCGTTTTTTGATATTGGTAAAAGGTGATGAAAATAATGATCAAAATGGAGGCGGACAACATAATGCCTTCCGTATAATCACCTAATAACAGATAAATGCTGCTGCATACCAATAATAAGATAAACATAGGTTCTTTAAACACCTCGAGGGCAATCTGACCTATATTTTTTGATTTTGCCGTGGGAAGTTCGTTGTATTCTCGCATGTATTGATTGTTAACCTGCTATGGAAATTCCGATAAAATGACCAATACCAAAAGTTATTGCGGCGGCAATCAATCCGAAGGCAACTTGTCTGAATCCCGAAAAAAGTACATTTTTACCTGTAAATAAAGTGATAGCTGCACCGATGATAAACAATCCTATAGCACTTAAAGTAGCACTGAAAAGGATAGCCATCATACCACCTACAAAAAAGAAAGGAATAACGGGTAATATAGCGCCAACAGCGAATAAAACAAAAGAAGTGACGGCTGCCTCCATCGCTGAACCTTTCATTTCATCGACGTTTATACCCAGTTCTTCCCTGACCAATATTTCGTGTGCCTGACCTTTATCTAACATGATTTCTTTAGCCATTTGAATGGCCTGGGCTTCTGGAATCCCTTTCGTTATGTAAATCAGAGCAAGTTCCTTTTCTTCCCCCTCTGGATTTGTTTCCAGTTCTTCCATTTCTAAATCCATCTGATTTTCATATAATTCCTGGGAACTTTTCACCGATATCCATTCACCCAATGCCATAGATAATGCACCGGCTAATAGTCCGGCTAAGCCAGCCAGTAAAACTTCCGATTGGCCACTGGTTGCTCCCGCGATACCCATAACAAGACTGAAATTGGAAACCAAGCCGTCATTTCCACCTAAAACAGCTGCTCTTAAGGCATTTCCACCCACAGATCGGTGTTTTTTCTCAAATCTTACTACATTATCACTGGAAATGTATTTGTGATTATTTAATATATTTTTCAGGATAGTCACATGCGCCGTATCTGAAATGGAGCTTTGAGCATTCGAATTTTTTCGGGCATGTTGTACCGCCGATGAAATGCTTTTCTCCGTATCAAGCAATACGCCTAATACATAATCGTAACCAATGATTTCTCCAATTTTATTAAGGATTCTCGCTCTGCCTGATGGTTTTGGAAGTTGATCTGCGCTTAAATTAAATTTTTTGGCAAAGGCCACAGCATGACTCATTTCTATGTCACTCATTTGAGCAAAAACCTGAGCTACATTGGCATCTTTTTCTACCTTACTCAGTTGTTTATATAAATAACTGGCATCAATCTCCGTTTGAATGTTTTTTAAATCCATAAAAGGGTTCGTTTAAGTAAAAAATGAGGGCATAAATTGATTAGAACAAAAGTAGGGACAAAGTACGATGAACTTTAACTAATTCTATATGATAATACTTATAAACTATGTAAATAAAAATCAGCTTTTGTTAAATGATCTTGTTTTTTATCGTCCGACATTTTATCAAAGGTCCTTACTAACATGCCTAATCTTGGATTTCCCAGAAAAAACGCCCGTTGTTTATCCATAAAATGCCAGAATAAGCTATCCCACACTGGCTGCCAATCCCCTTTAGGATAATCACTCATTTTCATTAAATAATTACTGCCGCTAATATAGGGTTTAGTGGACATGATACCACCGTCTGCAAATTGACTCATTCCATAAACATTCGGCACCATAACCCAGTCAAAGGAGTCAATAAATAGCTCCATAAACCATCGATAAACCTCCTCTGGGTCAAACTCGCAGAGGAGCATAAAGTTACCCAGAACCATCAGTCTTTCTATATGATGGCAATAACCCGTTTCCAATACTTTTTTTATGGTCAGGTCAATGGGTAAAATTCCCGTTTCCCCTTTCCAGAAACTTTCTGGAATTTTCCGTTTAAAGCCCCAAAAGTTTTTAGTTCGTTCTTCGGTTCCTTTTAATTCATAAACCGCTCTGATGAATTCCCTCCAACCCACAATCTGACGAATAAAACCTTCCAGAGAATTTTGGGGAATCTGATGTTCAGCGGCATATTTTAAAGTTTCATCTATAACAAAAGAAGGGCTTAGCAAACCAACATTTAACAAGGGAGTCAATAGGCTATGATGTAACCACTTTTCATTTTGGACAATGGCGTCCTCGTATTTACCAAATTCTTCAAATCTGGTTTGAAAGAATTCCAGTAACCATTTTTTACTCTCTTCGTAGGTGACAGGAAATAAATATTCGGCATCTATTTCACCATAATGACTTGAGAAATGTGTGTTTGTATAAATGATAGCTTCCTCGTGAAATGAATTCGAGCGTTCAAAAGTAGTTTGTGGAGGGATTTTCCCTTTTGGATATTTCAATCGGTTTTCATCGTCAAAAGACCACTTACCACCCATGGGTTTTGAAAAATCATCCACCAGTATTTTCCTTTTTTTTCGCTGATGAATGTAGAAATCTGTCTGAAAAAACCGCTTTTTATCTGCGAAATACTGTTTGTTTTCGTCAGACGTATTTAGAAAAAGAGGAGAAGAAAAGGAGGTCAGAACTACCTCGTTTTTCTCTGCCGCCGTGTTTATCCTTCGCGCTAACAAATAGTCTGTAGGGTCAATATAGGCCAGTTCCCTGATATTTAAGGAAGGTAGATGCGCTATTAACTGCCGAATGTCACTTAGTTCATTAAAGGAATCTATATAAATGACCTTCTTATTTAGACTTTCTAAGTAAGATTGATAAAATTTCATGCTTGCTCTATGGAAAGCAATCTTCTTTTTATGGAAACGATATTGCCGAAAAAAAAGCCATTCTTCTATGAGAAAAACGGTTTGGCATTGATCTATTATTTCACTACGTTCAAATAGTTGGTGGGGGAAAACAATTCCAGTATCAGGCATTTTTAGTCTTATTAAGGCTGCATTTTTGACTACAATATTTTACTTCCAACCAATTTTTCTCCCATTTTTTACGCCAGGAAAAGGGCCTGTTACAGGTAGCACATATTTTTTCCGGTAAATCTCCCTTCTTTATCGCTTTCATGACATTTGGTGATTAGAAATGTCAACTAATAATAACAAATGGTAGATAAAGTTTAAACTTTCCTCAAGGTAGACTATTCTTCCTCCCAGGGAATGGGGCTTACATCGTCATGATTGAGTACCCGTATTTCTTCCCTGTCAATCCTTAAAATGAGACCACAGGCAGGGTCAGGGCAAGTTACACGCGCATCGGTTTCCATCCAGTCTGCGGGGTGATTTTTTCTTTGTTTTGCGGGTAAAAGTGGAATAGCTGATTGTAGGGCATACAGGCAGAAATCTGCCTTGTCGGGCATGGATAATTTACCTCCGCGAAGGTAAAAACAGTCTCCGATATTCATGTTGCAGGTACAGTGTCCGTTAATTTGTTCCACAACTATGCGTAAATCATAAAGTTCAAACTGGTCAGACCTTAAGGAATTGTTTTCACTCATTTTATTATTGTTTGTTCTTTTTCCACAAAAGAGAGCCGATAGTGATAATAGCCAGACCCCAGGAAATGAAATTATGCAAGCCAGCTTGTAAAGGAGAAACGGCTGCAATATCAAATGGTTTACCACTATTTGTTGTATTGGCCATTAAAATAACTGGAATGAAATAGGGTAGAAGGAAGGGGAAAACACATACCACCATGCTAAGTAAATTAGCTCTTCTGATAGGATCAATCCCCTGTTTTTCTCCTGTTTGTCGCGTAAAATCAGCCACCATAAGTATCGCTACAATGCTATGCGTGGTTAGGAGAACAGCTATACTTCCGGCGGCAGCTATCCAGCTTTCCGCTTGCCGCGGGCTATGGCTATGATTTGCAGCCCATTGAACCAGGCGGTCAATTAACCCACTTCCTTTTAATGTTTCCACAAGACCCATAAGTAGAATGGTGAAAAAACTGATGCCTGTGGCTCTGTTGATGCCTTCTATGATAAAGCTTTGCGCACGGAAATTCTCCAAATCTAAAGATATGATTTTTGTTATTGGCAATAAGCCAAGTCCCCAACCAAGAATTACCCCTGCAAGGAGGCCAAATAATAATCCGTGGAGTAAATGTTTACCTTTTAGAAACAGGAAAATGATAAACGCAGGAATCAAGAACATGGGAAGTCCGGCAGGGTCACCCGTTAATTTTTCTCCGTCGGAAATATTTCCTGAATAGGCTTTACTTAAAAAATAATAAATGGGTAATAAAATGATGGCCAATGGTATTATAAATCGAAGCCTGCTTTTAACCGTTGCGCCGATGGGTGCTTCCTGGCTTAATGCACTGGCAATGGTGGTATCTGAAATGGGAGCAAAAAAATCGCCAAAGGTCGCTCCCGCTAATATAGCGCCGGCAAGTAGGGGTAAATCGGCACCTAAAAGTCCTCCAGCCGGATAAAGTAAGGGTCCACCTATAAGTATGGTGGCAAAACTGGAACCGGTAGAGAGGGATATCAAACAACAAATGATAAAGGTGACGGCGGTAAATCCAGCTGCCGATAATTGTAACTGGCTCGCAACCCAAAGCAAGGCATTGACAAAACCCGTTTCAGACATCAATACACCAATAGTAGAAGCTAACATCCAGGCAGTTAACATAATCATTACGATGGGCTGAGCCATTCCATTTATAACCGTTTCACTGTAAACTTTTCTGTCTTTGGCCAGTAACATACCTACGGTTAGGGCTGCAATGAGTATGGGCCAAAATCCGCGTTCATCGGGTGCACCTGAGAGTGCCAGAAAAACAACGCCTGTGGCAAATACAAAAAAGGGTAAAATGGCGCCTATTGTTCCGCCGTAGAACGATAAATTTTCCTTATTTAAAGCTTCCTTTTCCGTCATTACCGCTTCGTATTTTGTCCATTCAGATTGTAGCGCATAATGGCACCGTGAGGCCCATTTTTATCTCTTTCCAAATCGTAAACGGGCCCAGCAGGACCTGTTGACTTTTTGGTTATCTCTTCGATGGCAGAAATATCAGCTTGATCTAAGGTAAAAGATTCGATTTTTAATAATTTTTCCAGATGATTCCGATTTCGTGCGCCAATGATGATGCCACCCACCTGAGGTTTCTGAAGGATATATCTTGCGGCAACTTCGGCAATCCCTACTTTATGCTTCTCTGCTATTTCATGCAGTTTTGTGAGTAAAGATTGAAAAAGGTCATAACCACCATATTCCTCAATGATGAGCCTGTATTTTGTAAGAGATCGGTTTTCCAAAGGCTCGGAAGGCGAAGAAGTGTTCAGATATCGGTCACTCAAAAATCCTCCGGCAATAACACCATAGCACAGATAATGAAAGCCAGCCTCCCTGGCAAGTGGATTCATATCCTTTTCTGGTCTATGATCCAATACTGAATATTGCACTTGATTGGCGATAATGGGTACACCGGCATCCAGTATCTCTTTTAAATGAGCTGCATCGAAATTAGTCACACCAATATGCCTGATTTTCCCAGCCAGCTGCAATTCATGTAAATGCATAGCGGTCTCGACATAACGGGGAAACTGATAATCCCACCAGGCAAACTGCACCAAATCCAGTTGTTCGACGCCTAATCTTTTCAAAGATCGGTCTATAATTGATTCTGTATCCGATTTTTTTATAGTGCCCAAAACGTCATAATCCGGCACATATTTGGTATGAATCTGGACAGCATCCAGATTTCCAGAGACAAAAGCATCGTGTTCGGTGCGTAAGAATTTGCCAATCAGTTCCTCTACACCGGTATAAATATCGGCACAATCAAAGGTGGTGATACCCGCTTCCACAAAGGAACGCATATCTTGAATAGCCTCCGCTTCATTGACAGGTCCATGTCCACCGGACAAATGCCATCCACCTTTAATAATGTTGGATATAGAATAGTCTTTTGTTAAAAAAATGCGTTCCATTTCAGCTTTTTAATTTGCATTGGGTTGGTCAGAATCAAAAATAGGAATAAAAAACCGAAAAGGAAGAGAGGTCCCTTGTTTTTGAATCACGGATTTTAGGGATTATAGGATTTCACGGATGATAGTATGCCGTTATTGTAGGGGCGAATTGCATTCGCCTCCCGTGATACGGATGTATTTCCCTAATTAAGAAACAATAACAATCATTGTAGAGACGCGATGCTTCGCCTCTTTTTCCCCGATAGGTTTCAATATAAAATTTACCTCCTAACACTTGGTTTTGAATCAGGATTTTCTTGATTTTGAGGATTAGAGTGGACGTTTTCAGTTTGGGTGTAATAGGTTATTCGTAGATTAGTTTTTTTACACTTTTTTTCGCCGATGCGTAATGCATCGGCGAAAGGCAGGGAAATGAAAGCACCATTTAAATATAATCTTCCCAATCAAACCAACGACGTTATGGTTAATTCTCGAAATCTTGAAAATCCTGATTCAAAACCAGTACACCAAAATAAAATATGTTCTGCACGAATAAAAAATCCGACAGCCATGTTTATGGACTCTTTCCGACGTTGTGACGCACTTTTTGATTAAAGAATTAATCCATTTCAACAAGATTATAAGTATAAAATAAGATTGAAAATTCACATTCCAAAGGTAATTTGAAGGTAAACCTTATCTTGAATCTTCAAAAATACCGTTGCACCGTAACAGTTAAGAAAAGTTTTATTTTTTAAAATATTACAATTCTAATAATTTCAAATATTTGATTTGTAATGTTTTATAAAATATATTGATCTTTTCAATTATAAAATTCATATTAAAGAATTATAATAATAAGTAATCCCTTTGGATTGTTACAATCCAAAAGGATTAAACAGTGCATTTTGATGTCGGTTGATACTAGGTTGTATAGATTTGAGAATTCTTAAAAATTTCTAATAGACACGGCATGATTTTGAAAAATTTTAGATTAACACTTTGTTTCATTTTAATATTGTTTCTAAACAAAATTGAAGGTCAAACAATAAATAATGCTAGCAGGTTGGGGGACGGTGAAAAGGTAGAAAAAAATCTAACTTTAATATAGAGGAAATTAAGGTAAGATGGAAAAAAGCGGCGTTGGAAAATTGTACAGGGGTTCCTTGTGTTACAATTACGACGCCAGGTCCTTCGACGGGTGGGTTGCCAGGTTCTCCGACTAATGTGTTGGCTACGGCGGGTTCAAGCGCTGTACGCGTTGTGTTTACCGCTCCAACAAATAATGGAGTAAGTCCAATCACTTCATATACGGTGATGGTTAGTCCTGGTAGCATTACTGCAACGGGTATAAGTTCTCTTATCAATATAACTGGGTTAACGGTTGGAACGCCTTATACTTTTACTGTAATGGCAACCAATGCGGTGGGAAATTCTGCGCCTTCTGCAGCATCGACGTCGGTAACCTGCTACGCCTTTTGTTTGTGGCAACCCAATAGTTGACATAAACAACAATTCTTACAATACGGTTTTAATTGGCACTCAATGCTGGACACAAGAAAATTTAAGGGTTAGAAAATATAATGATGGTAAGGATATCAGGTTTGATAAATCAGGAACCTCTTCAGGTAGCAGTAGTCAAACATGGGCTGGATTAAGACTTAATTACGGTGCATATACTCTTTTCGCTCACGACAGCATAGGTACTCCCTCTGGCCTTTCAAATTACGGATATTTGTATAATTGGTATGCAGCCGCTGGTATTACTGCAAATGGAGAATCTTCTACAAATAATATATGCCCGTATGAGTGGCATGTACCCTCGGATGCTGAATGGACACAACTAACAACTCATTATGGTGGTTTAACAGGATTAGCAATTAAAATGAAAGAAAGTATAACCTTATGGTCACCAAACAACGACGGAAATAGTACAACTGGTTTTAATGCCAGCCCCGGCGGTACTCGTGGTAGCGATGGTGCTTTCTCCTCGCGAGGACTCGCGGCTTTTTTCTGGAGTTCTACTGCTTTCGATGCCAACAATGCTCACCGTCTCCAAATAGTTGGTTCTCTTGCTAATGTAATTGATGATAATTGGTGGAAGGATTTCGGTAATTCAGTCCGTTGCCTCAAAGATTAACTATTCGTCTTTTTGCGGCGAGGTTTGCAGGTGGGTGGTGTTGGATTTGTTGAATGGTTCATAGCTTTTTTGGAAAATATGTTGTATTAATAAAGGTATCCAATTAGACAAGTTAAATTGTCTAATTGGATATTTTCATAGTAGTATTAATCAAACTGACCTTTCCTAAAATAAATTTACCCTTTTCATACCTGACCCCTTGAGGTCACATGGCTATTGATCATTATCCCCTGGCGGCAGAATGTCCTGTAGAGACGATGCACGCCTCGTCTTTTTTACAAAAAAGGTTAAATGTAAATTTCTCCCACTTTTACCTATTTCTGAATCAGGATGAAAATTTTTTAAGGATTGTAGAGGATATCTTTGGTTTAGACGGAGCGTTTTTTTCTAGAATATCCGTTTTTTATTTCGCAATTTGTCGATATGTCAACGCATAATCTCTACCTGGATAGCTTTTTCAAGGTAGCATCTACTCGATTATTTTCAATAAAAAAATGACATTTCGCACTTTTCCACCCTTTTGAGGCACATTTTGAGGAAAATTTCCTTTGATTCTCAGAATCCAAGGAAAGTGGAGGCTGAGAAATTGGGTTTATCATTTTAATGTGTTCACATTTGTGCTTATATAATATTTTAAAAAGTATAAAATGACAATAAGAATTTTACTATTCTCCTTGCTTCCACTTTTGAGTTTTGCACAGTCTAACTCAAAAGTGACTATACAGAATAATAAGCAAACTAGTGAGAAGGGGCCATTAGAGCCAAAACGAAATACATTTTATAATTTGGATGAAATTAAGGTACGCTGGAAGAAGGCGGCTCTTGAGAATTGTCCCATGGTAGTCTGTCCTACCTCTTCAGTGCCTGGTCCATGTACTACCATTTTGGCCACGCCGATGGGACCATCTTCTGCGAGTGTTTCGTTTGTTCCACCCACAAATGACGGAGGGAGTCCTATAACCGGTTACGTTGTGACAGCTACACCAACCTCTTCAGCACCTGCAAAACGAAAATCTTCTTCTGTTATTATTGTTACTGGGACATCCTCGCCCATATTATTGACTGGACTGTCATTTGGTACAAATTATATTTTTTCTGTGCTTGCAACAAATGCTGTTGGTGGATCGCCCCCGATTACTACCACCACTACTGTTACGCCATGCATCCTAAATACCGCAGCGGCCTCGACAAATCAAACGCTTGTGGTGAACACTGCTTTAACGAATATCATGATAGCAACGATGGGTGCAACGGGTATATCAAATGTAGGTGTTTCTGGTTCTAACAGTTTACCAGCTGGGGTAAGTGCCACTTGGGCCGTTAATACCATTACCATTAGTGGAACACCGACAGCAACGGGCACGTTCATCTTTAGCATTCCGTTAACAGGAGGTTGTGGCAGTGTGAATGCGACGGGAACGATTACGGTAAATGCAGTATCGTTAGCTACCCTGACGACTACGGCGGTAAGTGTTGTTACGGATATAGGAGCGAGCAGTGGAGGAAACATCACGGCAGACGGTGGCGCAGCGATTACAGACAAAGGGGTTGTCTGGTCAACGAGCACTTTACCGACGGTATCTTTGAGCACTAAAACGACCGACGGCACAGGCACAGGTATATTTACCTCAACGATAAGTGGCTTGACAGCAAGTACGAAGTATTATGTGAGGTCTTATGCGACCAATACGTCGGGCACATCGTATGGCAGTGAATTAGATTTTACCACATGTACCCTCAATATAGCAGGAACTGCCTCATCAAATCCATCGCTTCAGGTGAACACGGCTTTGACGACTTCTATCATGATAGCAACGACAGGGGCAACGGGAATATCAAATGATGCTGCTTCTGGCGCCAATGGTTTACCAGCTGGCGTAAGTGCCACTTGGGCCGGTAATACCATTACCATTAGCGGAACACCGACAGCAACGGGCACGTTCAGCTATAGCATTCCGTTAACGGGTGGTTGTGGTAGCGTGAATGCGACGGGAACGATCACGGTTTGTTCGGTTCTAAACACAGCGGGTACACCGTTGACAAGTCCAACGATTGTGGTGAATTCTGCCGCCCTAATGGCAACGCCTATTAAAATTGCGACAATAGGAGCGACAGGTATTGGGGCACCCACGGGCTTACCTGACGGTGTGATCGCTAGTTGGATGTCTAATGAAATAACAATTAGAGATACACCCACGGTATCGGGTACATTCAATTATACGATTCCCTTAACAGGAGGATGTGGGACTGTAAATGCAACAGGTATTATGACAGTGATACCTGCCTGTCCAAACGGTAAAGATACAATTAGGGATATTGACAACAATAGCTATAATATTGTGGCTATTGGCACCCAATGTTGGACAAAGGAAAATTTAAGGGTGAGAAAATATAATGATGGTACAAGTATCGTGTTTGATAATTATGGTGGAGCATCTGGTCAAGCAGGAAGCCAAGACACCTGGTCTAATTGGACTGTCGGTGCTCATACCATTTATGCAAACGATAGTACGCCTACCACTGGAAATCTTGCTATCTACGGATATCTATACAATTGGTATGCTGCAGCTGGAATTATTACAAACGGTGGAACCTCGACAAAAAATATTTGCCCGACAGGTTGGCATGTTCCTACGGATTCTTCATGGACCGTATTAACGGATTATCTTGGGGGGCTAACTTTAGCGGGGAGTAAAATGAAAGCTATTAGTACCACTTATTGGTCTACTCAAAGTGCAGGAACTAATAATTCTAGTAATTTTTCCGCTCTACCAGGTGGTTGGCGTGATAGCACTGGTCAATTTGCAGGAGTAGAAATTTGGGCTTTATTTTGGAGTGCTACCAGAATTGGTACCACCTGTACCGCATGGTACCGCTACTTGAGCCATATTAATGGCACGGTTGATAGAAGCCCATACCCTTTGAAAAATGGCTTCTCCATTCGTTGCCTCAAAGATTGACTAATTTGACCATTTAGTGAGTTGTGCTATCGTTCTGACTACACGATGTTTTTTAGAACAACCGTCATACATAGTTCAACAAAAACAGATAGTCAGTAGAGAATTTTATAAATAACGCCCAAGTGGATAAAGTAATTGATTCACTTGGGCGTTATTTAAGACGGAATAAAACCAAATTGTACGTGAAAGGTTTCAATATAAAATCGTTCCTAACATTCGGTTTTGAATCACGGATTTTATGGATTACAGTAGTTCACGGATTATGGCGTACCTCTTCGTTTTAAAAATATTAGTTATTCGTAGATGTATGTCTCATGGCGCCATACTTCATACAGGGGGCTTAGCCCCGCTGTCTTAGTAACCTCACTGTTAGGTTACAAATTTTAAAACGCCCTCTAACGACCGAAAAATGGCGTTTTCAAAGGGCAGAAGGGTTAAAACTCTTTTGAGCTGTAGGTGCAAATAATAATTAGTTTGGGTTAATTAGTTGAGAATGAATAAAACACCATTTAAAATGGTTAGTTTCAACGATTAGTTTTTTATTACTCTCAGGTAAATATTGTAATGCTTGTATTAAATGGAATAGGTATATTCCTTTCGATTTTGTTATTAGTATATAACAAAGGTTATAAATCAGCCAATGTATATTTGGGTCTGTTTTTGTATTTATCTAATTTAATTTCTTTATCCCTTTACCTTCATATATTCAGCAATTCTAAAGCAGTTTTAGCTTTTGTGATGAGTATTCCTATTAATCCTTCAGCTTATACTTTAGGTCCGCTGGCTTATCTTTACGTGAGATCTATATTAAGGGATAATGCCAGGTTTACTAAATATGACGGCTTACATTTTGTTATTTTTGCTGTTAATTTTATCGGACGACTACCTTATAATCTGGTAGGTTGGGAGGAAAAATTAAGGATAGCCAATGATATTATAAACCATTCCTGGGAAGGTATAAGTTTTTCAAATAAAAATAATATTTTACCTGTAAGAATTAATAGTGTCCTAAAGGGAATTCATTTTTTTCTCTACCTGATCCTTATTTGGGGCCTTATTCTTAAAAATAAATTTAATATATCCTCCTTTGGGAAGGTTGGCAAACAGCTAAAAATAGTTAAAAACTGGCTTTACTTTTTTGTCATTATGGCTACCTTTTTAGCTTTTATTTTTGTGTTTATTGTCCTTTTATTTTTAATTACTAAAGATAAGATTACATTTCAATCTGAGGGGAAAATACTGTTTTTACTGGTTTTCATTGGATTAATTATGTTAATTCTTGGCCTTGTTTTGTTTCCTCAAATCCTATATGGCATTCCAATAGAAAAATTAAAGTTACCAGAGAATAATAATGAAATCAAAGAACCAATAGTTATTGAAACGGAAAGTTTTTCCTTTTCTGAGGATTATATAGATAAAATAAGAATGTTGCTTGAAATTTGGAAGAAGGAACATAAATTTTTAAATGCTGATTCAAGTACACATATTATGTCCAGGGAAATCGGTTTGCCTGTTCATCATGTAACTTATTTTTTCAACCAGATTAGTAATGAAAAATATATTTATTGGCGTAATAGGTTGAGGGTCGAATATGCCATTGATTTAATTAATAGACAAGAAGGATACAACAAAACCATTGAAGTATTAAGGAAAGAGTGTGGTTTCAAGTCTTATTCGGCTTTTTTTCAAACTTTTAAACAGATTACAGGAAAATTACCAAAAGATTATATCAGAGATATCAAATCATAATTCATTTCTGTAGAGACGATGCACGCATCGTCTGTTTTTTGACATATTTTCATGCCTGACCCCTTGGGGTCACATGTCTATTGTGATCATTATGCCCCTGGCGGCACAATTTACCCTATATACTTATAATACCATTGTAATTGGCACCCAATGTTGGACAAACAAAAATTTAAAAGCTACTTTATACAATGATGGTATTACTCCTATTCCTGATGAAACCAATAATACTGGTTGGGGAGCGTTAAATACCGGAGCACGTACAGAATATCTTGGAGCAACTAGTTATGTTTCAACGTATGGTTACCTTTACAATTGGTACGCTGCGGCTGGAATTATCACTGGCAGTGGGTCATCAACAAAAAATATTTGTCCTTTAGGTTGGCATGTGCCAACAAACTCGGATTGGATAAAGTTGACCGATTACCTAGGAACGAATCCTGGTACTCAGTTGAAAGAAAGATCAAACTTATGGGCTGCAAACAATGGAACTGATGCTTATGGCTTTTCAGCCATCCCAGGTGGTTATCATGATAACATTTCTAGTTCAAGTATAAGTTACGACGCTTTCTTGTGGAGTGCTACCGAGGATGAGACTGCCACCTCAAACGCCAAGGGCCGCTACCTGAACGGCACTCTTAGCACTATGCCCATGTCCATCCGCGGTAAGGCGTTCGGCGCTTCTGTTCGCTGCCTCATGAATTAACTAGTTGACTTTTTGTCTATTTCGAAGGCGAGCCTTGCGTATGGGTGGCGCTAGAATTTTGGAAAATGCTTATTAATTTATGTCGAAGTTGAGGTAAATTTCTACATAATTATTGATAAACATAAGTCAAGTGTTGCTATATTAGAAATACCCGAACATACAAAGTTATTTTTAACTCTATTCGGGTATTTCTATTTTAAAATAATTTACGCGCTTTTTCATGCAATATTTGTTCGTTTTGGTATTTGCAAGCAAGTTGTTTTGAATCACGGATTTTAAGGATTATTGGATTTCACGGATATAGAGGAGGCCTTCGGTTTGGAGGTAGGGGTGATTTGCATTCGCCCTCCCATGATACAGATACATTTTCCTATTTAAGATACAATAGCAATCATTGTAGAGACGCGATGCTTCGCGTCTTTTTCCCCGATAGGTTTCTATTTAAATTTACCCACAACACTTGGTTTTGAATCACGGATTTACGGGATTTACAGGATTACAGAGGACGTCTTCGTTTTTAGCGCAATGTTTATTTGTAAATGATTACTTTTCACCCTTCTTTTCGCCGCTGCGTTACGCAGCGGCGAGAGGCCTGGCATTGAAAGCAGCATGTATTAATAATCTTCCGAATCAAAACAACGACGTTATGGTTAATCCTCAAAATCCTGTAAATCCTGATTCAAACAACTGGCTGCTGCGCGCCTAATTTCCTGCGAAGAAAGGGCAAACAATCTTTGGTTTGGAAGTAATGGTTATTCGTAGAAGGTTACTTGCTCGTACATCCCAAAACAAAAAGGCGTATCTTCACAAAATGAAAAGATTTTTTAATACCACGGGCTTGTGTAATGCAGAAAGACATTACATGGTCGATCCCTTCAGAAATATGTATGACGACATACATGTTTTGATTGAAAATATGCAATACTTCCTCATTCATGCGCCCCGGCAAACGGGTAAAACTACTTTTTTGCACGCTTTGGCTCACCGCCTGAATAGGGAAGGGAATTATGTATCAGTGGTATGTTCTTTGGAATCAGCGGGTTATAACAGTATCACTGTGGAAACAGCAAATGAGGTGTTTATACAATCTTTGTATTTGACGTCTAAAGTTTTTTTATCGCCCGATGCTTTACCGCCTGTGCCAGATGGTTATCTACCAGGTAACCTATTACTAAGAAATTACCTGACCGATTGGTGCGATACACTGGATAAACCATTGGTTTTATTGCTTGATGAGGTGGATGCGCTTTATGATGACGTGCTTATTTCTACTTTACGTCAATTACGGGACGGCTTTCAAACCCGCCCTAAACATTTTCCTCAATCTATTGCCTTGGTAGGCTTGCGGGATATACGTGATTTTCGTATGCGGGCTCGTGCCGACAATCCGTCGATAGGTTCAGGTTCGCCATTTAACATAAAAGCAAAATCTTTTTTCTTACCTGCATTTTCAAAGGAGGAAGTACGTGGATTGTTGGACCAACATACGCACGATACTGGTCAGATTTTTTCTGAAGAGGTATTAGAAAAGTTATATGCCTATTCAGGCGGACAGCCCTGGTTGACCAACGCACTGGCGAATGAGGTGGTATGCGAGATGCTCAAAAATGATTATTCCCTCGAGATCACTTTAGACTTGATTGAGCTGGCCAAGGAGCGGCTCATCGAACAGCGTCAAACCCATCTGGATAGCTTAGCGGACAAAATAGATGATCCCCGGGTACGGCCTATTATCATGAGTATTATTACCGGTGATTCTCCCGCTTTTGATGGAGCAGATGATGCCATCCGCTATTGCCGCGATTTGGGTATTATTAGCACGGGTAATCCCATCCAATTTGCCAATCCGATATACAGAGAAATCATAACCCGCATTCTGACTATAGGCTTTTCAGTTAGTATCAATCAGGACATCGCCCAGACGAGTTGGTACCTAAATACTGACGGTTCGCTG
>CANMVX010000023.1 GCA_947501115.1 Haliscomenobacteraceae bacterium | reverse complement strand
TTTTATCAACAGGCGTAAGGTATGAATCAATGATATCATCCATGTTCTTAGCCAGGAATTGCATCACTTCGATGCGATTAGGAGATAGTTGCATGAAATATGGTATTGGTGTTTTTGGAATTTTGATTTGTACAAATGTACAACTTTTATAAGTAATTAATAATTTCGCACCGTTTATACTTTAAATATAGTATTGAAAATGAGAAAATTTATCGATTTTATTCTAAGTGCCCTTTGTATGGGTTCTTTTTTTCTTCTTCTGGTTATTTTTCACCCTATGCAATGGATTGCTTATCAGACCATTGGAGAAAAAGCACAAAGAAGGGTTGTTGAAATATTAAACTTCTTCCTTGTTGGCACCCTTCTGTATATTTTTTCAAAAATATCCTTTACCTTCATCGAAAGACCTCCTTTGGACAGGCGTATTATTTTTGTTGCCAATCATCAAAGTATGCATGACATACCAGCATTGATTTGGTTTCTCAGAAAATACAAACCTGTTTTTGTTTCCAAAATCTCTTTAGGAAAAGGCATTCCAAGCATTTCATATAATTTGCAAAAAAGTGGCGCGGCACTCATTGACAGAAAAGATGGTAAACAAGCTATAAAAGAAATTGTAAGAATGGCGGCGCAGGTGGTTGAAAATAATCAGGCTACGCTTATTTTTCCGGAAGGAACCAGAGCTACAACAGAACAATTGTTACCTTTTATGACTGGCGGTGTTGCCGCGTTGGTAAAGAAAATACCCAATGCATGGATTGTACCCATAGCCATAAGTGGCAATGCAACCATGAACCCCAAGGGCCTTTTTCCCCTAAAATCAGGCCAAAACTTAAGCTGGACTGTATTACCTGGTTTTTCTACCGACCAACTTAATGCAACAGATATTTGTCAAAAAGTAGAATCTCAAATTAATAACTACAGGCAATTACTTAATCAGAAATAACCTACTTTTAAATTGTACTTTATTATTTAATTTCGTATATTTGAATTTCTAAAACTAAAATAATGAATCTTCATCTTTTTATTTTCGGTCAAGGTCCTTGGGAAGTAGTTCTCATTTTTGGTGCCGTTCTCCTACTTTTCGGTGGCAAGAAAATTCCTGAGTTGATGCGTGGCATTGGAAAAGGTATCCGCGAATTTAATTCCGCTCGTTCTACTTTAGAAACTGAATTAAAGGAAGGTACCAAAGAAGCCGAACGTGCTCGTTTGGAAGAACAAAAATAAATGTTATTAAAATAAATAACCGCTGGTTATTGTTTTTATATCCTAATATACACATTATATGTTATCATATATTGTGTATATTTTTTTTGTGAAAGGATTTATTTCAATATCCTTATTTTGACCTAAATAAGATTTTACTGCTCCTGAATTTGTTTCTTTACCTTAATGGTACGACCAGGACGGAGTATAAAGTTTCTGTCTAAATGGTTCCACAATAACAAATCGGAAAAAGTTACCCCTTCAATTTTCATGGCAATTTCAAATAGGGATTCTGGTTTTTGAACCTTATAAAGAATAAACTCCTCTTTCTTGATATTGGCTACCTCTCTTGAAAACCTATAGCTTAGATTTGACTCTCCCAATTGGTTAGGAACATCTATATTTGATAACCTATTCACGCTGGGCCCTCCTTCCCTATCCTGATGAATTACCACATCATCTGTATGATAAACCAATATGGGCTGGCAATAGTCAAGGGTTCCATTTTTTATTTTATTCCATGCCTTTAATTGAGCAATGCCACATTTAAATAATTCAGATAAGTCTTCCAGACTTTCTCCGTGGTGAGTATAATAAATAGTTTTATTATAGGGCGCGTTCATATCCTCTTTGGGAAGTTCAATATGAATAGGATTAGAGGAGATAGAAGCAAACTTATCCGCATCGGGCAATTGGGAATTCAACCATTTATTTACCAAACCCCCTACTCTTCTTGGAAGAAAGATATCAAAACCCTTTTCAGAAGCGGGAATGACACTTTTCCGAAAAGAGGGATTGAGTAATTCTATCGTTTCCAAAGAGAGCCCAGTCAGTTTTGCAATCGTTTCGAAACTTATACCACTATAAATTTTAAAAGCCTGGGTTAACTGCAAGTCCAATGCGGGGAGCTCCGGATCAAGGCCATGTGCCTCGGCAAAAGTAGAGAGGTAGTTAGCTGCAATATACCCTGGAACATAATTAGCCGTTTCTTTAGGCAAATAATTTCTAATCTCCCAGTAATCAGTACTTCTTCCTCTCTTTACAGCTCTAATCACTCTGCCACTACCACTGTTATAGGCCGCAATAGCCAATTCCCAGGAACCAAACTGGGCATATAAATCTTTCAAATATTTAACAGCTGCCTTAGTTGAAGCTCTTGGATCGCACCTTTCATCTACTTGACTGTCAACACGTAGTCCATAAAATCTACCTGTTGGCGCCATGAATTGCCAAAGACCTACGGCACCTGCATGAGAAAGTGCCCGCGGCTCCAGGGCTGATTCTACTACGGCGAGATATTTTAAATCTTTTGGCAAGCCTGCTTCCTCAAGATAATCCTCGAACATTGGAAAGTACAATAACTGTTTTCCTAACATTCTTTCCGCACCACGTCTGCCTCTTACGGTGTAAGTCTTCAAATAACTCTTAACGGCCACATCATATCTTGCCTTAATCGACCCATTATTCATAGTAGCTAAACGAGCTATTATTCCCTCTTCATCATAAGGAACAGGATCAGCTTCCGGTGTGAAGGAAGCTAAACTAAGGACCATAAGAACAGCAAATCCTATAATTTTGATTCGCATGATTTTAAATCTTTATTCAAAAGGCTTAAAAGTACAAATAAAATATGTTTTTATACTGATATTAGTCCTAAATAATGCGTCATAATCTTTTAACTCCTGAAAAATTATGTATAGAATTATTTATATTCGCAAAAATTTAAGAGATGGAACTAAATAAAAATACTTTTGTAGCCATTCTAGCCGGAGGAATTGGCAGCAGATTTTGGCCTGCGAGTAGAGAAGATCGTCCAAAACAATTTCTTGACATAACGAATTGTGGAAAATCCTTACTTCAATTAACTTTTGACAGGTTCAAACACATTTGTCCCGAGAATCAAATTTATATCGTAACAAACGAGCAATATGTACCCTTAGTTCAGGAACAATTGCCTCAGGTTCACTCAGACCAAATCATCGGAGAACCAGGTAGAAATAATACCGCACCCTGTGTTGCTTATACTGCTTTTAAAATACACGCACAGAACGAACAGGCAAATTTGATTGTTGCTCCTTCTGATCATATTATTATGCAGGAATTTGCCTTCATCAAAACCATAGAGGAAGCATTGTCTTTTAGTGCATCCAATGATGCCCTGGTAACATTGGGTATTCAACCCGTCCGACCGGATACAGGTTATGGTTACATACAAAAAATTAAAACACCCGTAGAGGGCAATGTTTATAAAGTTATCAGATTTGCTGAAAAACCACCCTTAAATACAGCAAAAGAGTACGTTGAAAGTGGTGATTATCTGTGGAACGCAGGTATATTCATCTGGCGAACCAGCATTTTGTTAAAGGCATTCAAAAATTATGCGCCGGAAATTTATTCAATTTTACATGCCGGTGCGGACCTTTATAACACCAGTGCCGAAGATGCTTTCATCAAAAGGGAATATCCAAAAACACCTTCAATTTCCGTTGATTATGCCATTATGGAAAAAGCAGATAATGTTTTTACACTGCCCGGAGATTGGGGTTGGTCCGATTTGGGTACCTGGGCATCTTTGTATGCAGAATCTCCGAAAAATAGTCAAGGCAATGTTAACGTAAATAAAAACGTACTGCTTTACAATACAACGGGATGCCTCCTACGGATTCCAGAAAATAAAAAATTGGTTGTCAAAGACTTACACGATTTCATGATTATTGATGAAGGAGATATTCTCCTAATTCATCCTTTAAATAAAGAACAGGAAATAAAATCGATAGCAGAAGATGTTAAAAATCTTTGATTATATCCATTTTAAACATTTATTCTCAATTTTCATTTTATTAAAATTGAAATAATAAATATTTTAACCGATTTTTATTCAAAAAATGATTAATTTTAGAAAAAGTCACCTTCAACAAATATTTAATGACCCCTCTCAATAGTATCGAAAACATGGTTTTTGCAAAAGAAGATCTTTATTTTTCCCTTCAAAAATTCTTTGGCTTCGATCGCTTTAAAGGTAATCAAGAAGAAATCATCCAAAGTGTTCTCTCTGGAAGAGATACTTTCGTTATTCTTCCAACAGGTGGAGGAAAATCACTCTGTTACCAACTCCCCGCTTTAATGCTTGAGGGAACGGCCATTATTATCTCTCCGCTCATTGCATTAATGAAAAATCAGGTTGATTCCATTCGCGGACACAGTCAGACCGATGAAATTGCTCATTTTCTAAATTCTTCTCTGAGCAAAGTTCAAATGAAACAAGTCAAACAGGATATTGCCGATGGTAAAACAAAAATGCTTTTCATTGCTCCTGAAACCTTGACTAAAGACGAAAATATAGAGTTCTTTCAGTCCGTAAATGTGTCCTTCGTAGCTATTGATGAAGCGCATTGTATATCAGAATGGGGACATGATTTCAGACCAGAATATCGAAGAATCAAAGCAATGCTCGATGCTATCAGAAAGGAAGTTCCCCTGGTAGCTCTGACTGCGACAGCCACTCCAAAAGTGCAGTCCGACATAGTGAAAAATCTCGATATGCGCGGTGAAAATATTTTTATAGATTCCTTTAATCGTACGAATCTGTACTACGAGATAAGACCTAAATTACAACCGGAACAAACGATAAAGCATATTGTCCAGATTATTAAAGCGCACCCAAATCAGTCAGGTATCGTTTATGTTCAAAGCAGGCGCGCTGCCGAGGAAATAGCGAAAACCTTGTTGGTCAATGATGTGAAAGCCGCGCCTTACCATGCAGGCCTCGACCCTAAAGTAAGAAGTAAAACCCAGGACAATTTCCTGATGGAGGATATTGATATCATTGTCGCAACCATCGCCTTTGGTATGGGTATTGACAAACCCGATGTTCGATTGGTTATCCATTATGATATTCCGAAAAGTATAGAAAATTATTATCAGGAAACAGGTCGTGGCGGACGAGACGGCTTGGAAGGAAAATGTATAGCCTTCTTTTCCTATAGAGATATTTTGCGTCTTGAAAAGTTTTTACGCGACAAACCTGTCGCTGAAAGAGAAATGGGCATGCAACTTATGCAGGAAATAATGGCCTATTCCGAGACAGCTGCCTGCCGCAGAAAATTCTTACTCCATTATTTTGGTGAAGAATTTGATGATACCCATTGCACTAATATGTGCGATAATTGCAAATTCCCCAAGGAGAAAAAGGAGATAAAAGAAGAAATGAAAACGGCTCTATTGTCCGTTTTAGATCTGAAACAGAATTTTGGCATAAAAATCCTCGTAGAATTTATTCTCGGGGTAGATAATAAAGAAAATAGAGACTTTAATTTCAATAAACTGGAGAGATACGCCTCTGGAAAAAATCAAGAGGCTAATTTTTGGTTCTCTGTTTTCAGACATGCCCTCCTGAACGAGTTTCTTTATAAAGATATTGAAAGTTATGGCCTTCTAAAAATGACCGATAAAGGGAAACAGTTTATTCAGGAACCTTTTTCTCTACAAATACCTATTAATCAAAATTTTGCAGCTCTCTCAGCGGAATTTATCGAGGAATCTTCCAAGCATGCAGCCCTTGATACTGTTCTATTCAGTTTACTGAAAGATCTTAGAAAGAAAGAGGCAAAGCGCCTTTCCCTGCCTCCTTTTGTCATTTTTCAAGAGGCGTCTTTGGAGGATATGGCTACTCAATATCCCATTTCCTTAGATGATATGACGCTGATCGCTGGCGTCAGCAGAGGAAAAGCTATACGTTATGGAAAACCGTTCATCCAACTCATAGCCAAATATGTTGAAGAAAATGAGGTGGAAAGACCCGACGATATCCTAATCCGTCAGGTAGCAAATAAATCAAAAGTAAAAGTGCAGATTATCCAGGGAATT
The DNA here is from genome assembly GCA_947501115.1 of Haliscomenobacteraceae bacterium. Lineage (GTDB taxonomy): Bacteria > Bacteroidota > Bacteroidia > Chitinophagales > Saprospiraceae > BJGN01. The sequence continues at coordinate 50,765 of CANMVX010000023.1, read as the reverse complement.
GATAGAAAAATGCCTCTTGATGACCTGGCAAAATCTAATCAACTCTCTTTAGATGAGCTTCTTACTGAGATGGAGGCTATTGTGGAATCCGGTACCAAATTAAATATAGATTATTATATCGAAGAGGCTATTGACGAAGGCGCAAGAGATGAAATTTATGATTATTTTATGGAGGCAGAAACAGATTTACTCAAACCAGCTATTAAATCGTTGCAAGAAGAGGATATCACGGAGGAAGAAATTAGAATTTTTAGAATTAAATTCCTTTCTGATCTGGCAAATTAACAGCTCAATATTATGGATTTGCTTATTATAAACGGCCCTAATCTGAATCTTCTCGGCAAAAGAGAACCCTCCGTGTATGGAAGTCAATCTTTCGATGATTTTTTTTCTTCTCTCAAACTAAAGTACCCCTCATTGAAATTGTCTTATTTCCAAAGTAACCATGAAGGTGAAATCATTGACAAATTACATGAAAAAGGGTTTGATTGTCAAGGAATTATTCTAAATGCAGGTGCTTACACTCATACTTCTATTGCCATTAGAGACGCCATCTCTGCCATTACAACGCCTGTCATTGAAGTACATATTTCAAATGTGCACGCCAGAGAACCTTTTAGACATCATTCTACCATTTCTCCCGTTTCAAAAGGAGTTATTATTGGTCTTGGATTAATGGGTTACTCGTTAGCTATAGACTATTTTGTTGACAGCTTGAGCGCTCAACCTTAATGTTTAGAAATATTCCAAATTACAGTGTCTGACTACTTGTTACAATTGTATGACAGTTCTACCATTTCTATGGATTACTTTTGTCAACAATTTTAAAGTATTATGCTCTCACATTATAAGATTATAACGCTTTCTCATCAACACACTAATCTCAGAGATTTAGCTAAATTTGTATTGCCTGAACTAGAGCAAACGATAGTTCATTTGTTGCACAGTGCCAAAGAAAACTTCAATATTCAAGAGTTATTTTATGTTTCTACCTGTAACAGGGTTATGTTTTTGTTATATGGTGAGTTTAATGCCAATGAAAACACTGTCATTCCTTTTTACCGTCACTTTCTTCCTCAATTAACTACATCAGATTATTCCATATTAAAGGAAAATGTTAAAATTTTCCAGGGAACAGACGCGGTGTCTCATCTTTTTAATGTCGCTTCTTCCGTTGATTCTTTAGTGGTTGGTGAGCGGCAGATTCTTTCACAGTTAAGGGAAGCCTACGAATTTGCCAGAACCCAGGGCTTATGCGGAGATGCTCTGCGCCTTTTGATGGACCAGGCCGTCCTAACCTCTAAAGAGGTATTTTCAACTACCCGAATTGGGGAAAAGCCCGTTTCGGTTGCTTCTTTAGCTGTTTTAAAATTACTCAGATACGCTCTTCGACCCGATGCCAGAATTCTTTTAATTGGTGCCGGACAAACTAATGGTATTGTCGCAAAGATACTTCATAGTAATGCCTTTACCAATGTGCATGTTTTCAATAGATCACTACCAAAAGCACAATCGATAGCCAAATTATTTCCCAACGGAAAAGCTTCACTTCTTAGTGAGTTAAATGAATTTTCTCAGGGTTTTGATGCTTTAATTGCATGTACCTCTTCACCGACACCTCTCATTGACCTTCAGGTATTTACTTCGTTGGTACAAAATGAGAAAAACCCCAAAGTTATAATAGATTTGGCCGTTCCCAATAATGTAACGATGGAGGTAGCAGAACTAAAACAAGTTCATTACGTCGAAATAGAGACGCTACGTCAGGTTGCCAGTGAAAACATGGCCTTCAGAGAGGCAGAAGTTATTAAAGCAACCAAAGTTATTGACTCAAATATTGAAAAATTCAGCAGACTTTTTAAACAACGAAAAATTGAAAAAGCTTTTAGTTCGCTTCCAGATGAGATAAAAGCTATAAAAGAAAAAGCCTTGTCCGAAGTTTTTAAAAAGGATCTTGCTGAGCTGGACGAACCTACCAGAGAATTAATTGAGAAAATGCTCACTTATATGGAAAAAAAGTGTGTAGGCGTTCCAATGAAAACCGCCAGAGAGATATTATTGTAATTACTGAAAATATATAGATACTTGTTACCCCACTTTGAGATAACAAGTATCATAAGTGTTATTTTACATTTAATTTCAAGGCTAACTCATCTAATTGTGCTGAGGCAATTTCCGATGGAGCGTCTATCATCATATCTCTACCCTGATTATTTTTTGGGAAGGCTATGAAATCTCTGATAGAATTCTGGCCATTTAATACGGCACAAAGTCTGTCGAATCCAAAGGCAATACCTCCATGTGGTGGCGCACCATATTCAAAAGCCCCCAATAAGAACCCAAATTGGTTTTCTGCCTCTTCCGGTGTGAATCCGAGTAATTTAAAATTCTTGGCTTGCAAGGCTCTATCGTGAATCCTTATAGATCCACCACCAATCTCCACACCATTAATCACCAAATCGTAAGCATCGGCACGAAGGTTTTTAAGCACCTCCCGGTCATCACTTGCCATAGCCTCAATCTGCTCCTTTTTTGGGGAGGTGAAAGGATGGTGCATAGCATAAAAACGTTGAGTATCATCATCCCATTCTAATAATGGAAAATCGAGCACCCAAAGAGGTTTAAACTCTCCCTTTTTCATTAAATCGAGGCGACGTCCCATTTCTAAACGAAGCTCTCCCAACTGCTTCCGAACCTTATCCGTTTCGCCAGACAGGATAAGCATTAAATCTCCCTGCGTGGCTCCAAATAATTCTACCCATTGCTGTAAAGCATCCTGGTCATAAAATTTATCTACCGACGATTTAATTCCGTCTTGGTTATAACGAACCGACACTAATCCCTTTGCCCCAATTTGAGGTCTTTTAACCCAATCTGTAAGTTCGTCGATTTGCTTTCTGGTCATATCAGCTTTACCAGGAATTTTTATCCCGATAATCAACTCGGCCTCATCAAAAATACTAAAGCCCTTATTTTTTACAACCTCATTTAATTCAACAAAAACCATATCAAATCTAAGATCTGGTTTATCAGAGCCATATAATCTCATGGCATCGTCGTATTTCATACGAGGAAAGTCACCCAATTCTAATCCAAGGGTATGTCTGAATAAATGTCTTGTCAAACCCTCAAAAGTATTTAGCACCTCTTCCTGGGTAACAAAAGCCATTTCGCAGTCAATTTGTGTAAATTCAGGCTGCCTGTCAGCTCTTAAATCTTCATCTCTGAAGCACTTCACTATTTGAAAATACCTATCATAACCAGCCACCATTAAAATCTGTTTAAAGGTTTGTGGCGATTGAGGTAAGGCATAAAACTGTCCGGCATTCATTCTACTTGGAACCACAAAATCTCTGGCTCCTTCCGGCGTAGATTTTATAAGAAAAGGCGTTTCAATTTCAGCAAAATCTAAATCTGATAAATACTTCCTGGTTTCCAGAGATAGTTTTGAACGAAAAAGAATATTTTTTTGAATTGGATTTCTTCTTAAATCTAAATATCTATATTTCATTCTAATGTCATCACCACCATCGGTATCGTCTTCAATGGTAAAAGGAGGAACCTTAGAAGCGTTCAAGATTTGTAACCCATTCACCTGAATTTCAATTTCTCCGGTATCCCTATTCAGATTTTTATTGGTCCTTTCCCTAACTTTCCCATCTATCATGATGACAAATTCTCTACCTAATTTCCTGGCAGATTCACATAACTGTTTATCTTCTTCCAGAGAAAAGACGATTTGAGTGATCCCATAACGATCTCTAATATCCATAAACGTCATTGCTCCAAAATCTCTATTTGCCTGAACCCAGCCACTAAGTCTAACTTGTTTACCAACATCAGAAATTCTCAACTCCCCACAATTATGCGTACGGTACATATTAAAACATTTAACATAAGGTAAATAAATGCAAAAATATAAAAAACAAAGGTCAACTTCGATAAAAAAACCGAATCAATACCTGAATAGGTAAGTTATTATTCGTCATCCTTTCTGCATTTTGCGAGAGATAAATATTTCGTCGATCTGCACCTATTCCAGACATTTCAAAAAAGGTATTCATGAACCCCAGGCGTTTTTCACCAATTTCTCTACTTTCCTTTAAAAACACTCCCCCTCTGTCCTGAACCTGAACAGCTAATTCAACGCCTAAACCTGGATATTCAGAGAGTATTTGCCGAATCCTGTGTAGTTCAAAAAATCCAGGGGCATCTGGTTCAATGCTATCCGTTGGGAAAAAAGGTATATTTAGAGGAATCAATTCAGTATAATAAAAAGGGTATGCCACCACATTTATCTGGGTGTCTCTTACTATCTTTAATGGCTGATAATTCAGGGTATCTTTGAGGACATAATCCTTCTTTCTGCCACGAATTCTCATTTCTAATGCCTCCATTCTAAGTGAAATCTCACTTCTGTTTACTAAAAGCAACTGTTTCTTTTCCTTTAAAAACTGTAAATAATACTGTTGACTTAGCAAATCAATCATGGGCATTTTTAGCTTATTCGTTATCTCCCGCTCAATCAATGGCTTTAACCTTAAGCTTACTTCATTGAAAAATGGAAGCTGTAATGACTTTTTAACAGGCCAGCTTAGATTTTTTACCACCTCATCATTGGGAATATTATAAAATATAGATGTTTGTTTCGTTGACGCTAATTTATTAAGAAACTCCTCCATTAAAATTTGCGAAAGAGCTAAGTCATCCATTGACAATAACTTTTTTAGTCCTTCTAACGCTTCTTTTTTATACTCCGCTTCTACTTCCTTTACATATTCAAGTTGATTGGCATACCATTGATAATTAACGATATCCTTCACGAATAATTGAAAATTTTGTATGGTATCCTCATCTTCTTCCACTGCGTTTTTTGCAGCATACTCATTTTTCCAAAATTCAATACGATTGATTCCCTCTGAAAAGGCAACATTCATATTGGGTTTCTTTTCCGACGTTAATTTTAAGGTGAGTGAATAAGAATTCGATAGAATTTTTAATTCATTTTCAATAGGCTTCACGTCAATGTCAGATAAATCTTTGATGTTTTCCCAAATGGCCGATGTACTCAATTCAACCTTTTGAAGCAATCTGTCGATTTCGCTTTGAACATCTAAAATAAGATTATTTTGATCCGATAATTGTTTTTCAAGTTTTACAAATTCAATATCAAACTCTTCCAGATAACTATTTCGTTGAAACTTTCCCGAATAAATATTTCTGCCTTCCCTTAGCGGTAATTGAACAGAAGGAATAAAATATTCAGGTTTAAACGACACTAAAAGGATATCATCCCATTTTGGAAGGAAAGTTGTTGCCCCAAATGAAAGAGGTTCGTTATTTATAAAATGCAACGTATTCTCCTTACGGTTAAAACCATAAAACTTTATTTCACCGTCAAAAAACTCATTTTTTGAAAAAATCTGCCCATTTGTTTTTATCGCAAGAACAGGCTCTGTTTGAAGCTTATCGGGTAATATCGCCTGATAAATCGATTCAACCCCATCCCTGTCTTTCACGGCGAACATAATTTTTCTTCTGTCCGCTGATAAGGTAGGTTCATATTCGTTTAATAAAGAATTAATCTGAAGACCAATATTTTCTGGTTCTGACCAATTTAACCAACCCTCCGTCGTTCTTTTCGAGGTAAAAATATCAAATCCTCCATAGCTTGAATCACCTTCGGCGCTAAAAAAAATCGTTTTGTTATCCAAAGAAATCGTGAGGTCTTTAACCTGTTTGAATTTTTCAAAACCCTTTAATTCCTTAGGGGTTGTCCAGTTAAAGGTTGAATCAAGAGAAGAAACAAAAATTTGCTGCTGGATTGAATCTCCTATTCCAAAAAAACATACCGTTTTAAAATTATTGTAGGTAATCCACTTTACCGCCGGATAAAAGGGAGGTGTGTGAAAAATGTCACTTGCCACCCATATTCTTCCATTATAGTCAAAGAAAGACCAATGTAAACTATCGGATTCTCTGCGTACCAAAAGAATATCCGACTGATTAAGCAGAGCCACCGCGCGTTCATCTTCCCCAGAGTTAACATCACCAGGCAATGGAAAAGGTTTTGACCATTGCCCGGAATTACCCGTTCTTTCGCTCACCCAAATATCCTTTCCTTTATTGAGCCCAACATTAATAGGGTGTTTGTCAACGCTAAAAAACAATTTATTCCCGTCATGAGACAGGATTGGCGCTGAATGAGCGTAATTTAAATTTGGAAAAACACGAATTCTTGATACAATAGATTGAGCAGATAGGCTTATAGTACAGCATAAGAAAAAAAACTGGATACTAAAACCTATTTTGTTCATGACTCTTTTTAAACTTTATAAGTAATCTCTAATTCTTCGGAATTAGCGCGCGACTGACAAGTAAGAATATATCCCTGTTCAATTTCCTCCGGATCTAAAGCGTGGCAAACATCCATAATAACGGAACCAGAAATCACTTTGGCCATACAACTGGAACAAGCGCCTGCGGTACATGAATAAGGTGGATTTTTCTTGGCGGCGATAAGAACCTGAAGAATTGTTTTTTGTGCGGGCAGTTCCAGCGTAAGAATTTCATCGCCCAATTCGACTTTCATAACGGCATTTACCCCATTTTTATTACTCTTTGTGCTTGATACGTCACCCGATAAAAATAACTCTTTATTTATATTTTCTTTTTTTATTCCATCTTCAATCAGAGAGGTTTCTGCGGTAGCAGCTAATTCTTCAGGTCCGCAAATAAAATATTCACTTTTCACACCCGACGCCACATTTTCCGATCTAAAACGCTGGATCATTTTTTTATCAATTCTTCCTATTTCACCATCCCAGGTGAGTTTGCCCTTTGAAAACAAACCACCCAAACCTCCTGGTTTTTCTCTTTTAGGCTGAGAAAGGGTTAGGGTACAGAAAAATTGCCCCGCATACCGCTTTGTCATTTGTTCCAATTCATTCCTGAAAATAATGGATTCTTCGTTTCTATTGCCATAAAGCAGGTAAACTGAACTTTGGGGTTCCTCTTCAAGTACCACTTTTGCGATGGAAAAAAGAGGTGTTATACCGCTACCAGCACCAACCAGGAAATAATTTTTCCTTTGTTCCGGATTTAATTCAGGATGAAAATTCCCTTCTGGTTGGGATACCTCTAAAAAATCACCCTTTGTAAGATTGTCAGCAAGGAAATTTGAAACTAACCCTTTTTTAACTCTTTTGACCGTAATACACAAATCAGTTTCCAAAGGACTGGAACTCATGGAATAAGAGCGCCTGACTTCCTTACTTTTAATATTAAGTTTTAGCGTCAAATATTGTCCCGCCTGATAAACGTAATAATCTTTTAATTCATCAGGAACTATTAATTTTATAGTGAAAGCCTCTGGGGTTTCTTCTTTTACCTCTTTGACTTGTAAACGGTGAAAATGTTGACTCATGACCCTTTTTAAGTTTATTTAATACATAACGCAATTTCTAAAGTAGGGTTTAAAAGAAAGGGAGGATTGTAGAAACAAAAGGCTTTCATGCTTATGGTGCGAGGTCAACTTAAACTCCCTTTGTATGAGTTATGAATATTTATTTAATATTAATAAACTGATATACAATTTATTATGATTTACTCAAGGAGTATATTTTACATGATTACAATTGAAATAATTGATTAACTTTGTATGACTAAAAACTATATGAGAGATGACATCCAACATATCCTTTCAGGAACGAGCCAAGTTAAGTGCCACCATCTTATCCAAACAACCTGCAGTTACCTTAAAGGAAGCCAGGGAGCAAGTTCAATGGTTAAAAATCAACAGCAGTACAAAGAAGAAGAAACAAAGAGATTAATTCAATTTGTAAACGATAATAATCTTTGGATAGATAATCTCAATATCGAATTATACCTATCACAAGGAGCTGTCAATCATTGTATCTAATACTTTGGGGGTGAAAAAATTCCCATGAATGAAGAAATTCCTGATAACAACGAACGCTTTTTAGCATATTCCCTTTCAACTTTCCATCCACACAAACTCCCTCATAGTTCCATTTTGATCCAGTATTTACGTCCCATATTGAATCCTGTTTTTTATGAAATATCAAAATTTCTTTATTAACAATTCTACTGTATGCATGGAAGGATGCGGTATCATTCTCTAAAAGAATAACAATGGGATTATTAGGGAGAGAATCCTGTATTATTCTTTGCTTCGTAAGTTGATTCCAGTCATAAGTTTTAGCATTGGCCCCATCCTGAATGCCTAAAACCCATGATTTATTTTTCCAGGAAGCGGTATCTCTTTTAGTTAAATCTCCCCTAGAAATCCCCTTATCATACGTATCCATTTGCTCAAATTCCTCTTTAAAAAGAGGATCAGGTTGTAAGATTTGTGTGTTAGGATGAATTCTGGCCCACGCTGACAATATAAGTTGCTCAGATTTAAATTCCTTTAATTTATAACCCTTTAAAGGACCCGCTATACATTCACCAGTTGACTGTCGCCACCAACTTTTTGTAGTAGCATCTTCAAACATCGCATTGAAATGATCCATTCCAACCAACCTGAAGGTCTCTTGCTTTCCATTTACTATTAGACTATAAATTCTACCTGTTCTACAAACGGTGCAATAAGTAACCATTATTGGATGACCATTCATCGTATCAACCACTTGATGATGATAACCAATTAATTGAATTGGATAGGCACTGGCGACACTATCTATCACTACGCCAATGACTAATTTATTATCAGGTATTTTATTTTTCGATAAAGAAGTGGTTACCACTTTGGTTGGCTGATAAAACATTTTATCAGCTTCCATTTGAAAGGTAAAAACATAAAAAACGATCAAATACATTGCGGTCAATCCTCCAATGATCAATTTTTCTTTTTTAACACCATTTCTAAGGATTAAAAACAAGGGAACAGATACCATCAGATACCCAATAAATCGAATAATCCATTTATTGGACCCTAAAAAATAGGCAATTTCAATGGAATCAAAATTTTGACTACCAGGCATGGGCATAATTAAATACACTCTGGCGAATTCAAAAAGAATTAAAAGGAGCAGACCAAGTATTGCTATCGTTGTTTTCATAGCCTAAATTTAATGAAAACCTCAGACAGAAACAACAAAGGACCTACGAATTACCGTAAGTCCTTTATTTTCATTTCATTCATATAAAAATACACCGTCAAATAAAGCATCTTCCATTGAAATAAACTTTTCAATAACTCGCTTTGTATTCCTAAATACTTGGTTTTTGTCCTTTAAAAAGACCAAACCAAGGTACATAGCCATCAGCAAAATGCTCTATATTGATATTAGATTTAGAAATAGCTAAATCTTTTAGCTGTTGCGATATTTCATCTTTTAAAGAATCTGGACCACAAAGGTAGTAGCAGGCGTCTTTGTATATGTTTAAATCATTTTTTTCTATTCGCTTGTTGCCTGAAATAAAATCAATGTATTCAAATTGAGGATATTGACGAGCTAATTGATCTAGTTCTTTTTTGAAAATGATACTTTCTACCTTTCTATTTGAATAAAGTAAAATCACTTTGCTTTTAGGTTCAAATTGTAGCATTTGAATAATCATACTATATAATGGGGTAATTCCACTGCCTCCTGCAACCAATACATAATTATTTTGAACAGCTATATTTGGTTTAAAATTAAAATCCCCAATAGGTAGCAAAGATTCTACTTCATCACCAATTTTTGAGGTATTATAAAAATAATGCGAAACTTCACCCTTTAGTTTCACCGTAATTCTTAGAAAATCATGAATATTTGGCGAAGAACTTAATGAAAAGCAACGATGATAAATTTTACCACCAACTTTAACTTTTAAAGTGAGGTATTGCCCTGCTTTATAATTGTAAAATTCTTTGTCCGCCGTTTTAAAATAGACAGAAACAGTATCGGGAGTTTCTTTTACCAATTTTTCAATAATCAATGTTCTGTATTTGGAATTATCAATGATGGATGTATTTTCCCTTTGGTGAATTTCATTAAATGTACTTTCTGTCGAATTTAATTCTGTGTCGCAAACGATATCCCAAAACCGAAAAAACAAACCGTAGTTACCATTGTATTGTGTGTGGTGAAGGCTATGATTCGTTGCATTTACTAGCATATTAAATGGAGGAAGAATGAAAAATTTAGGAAAAAGCTCATACCCCAGATGCGACTTCAAATTATTTAAAGTTCCAATTACTTGCATGATTCCTAAAACAGTCATAGAAATGGGCATTAAAATGGCTAATGGTAAAAGCCAAAACGTTAGCCATAAGGACTCTATAACGTGAAAGGAACTTGATGTATAAGGATTTACATCCAAACTTTTATGATGTAAGGCGTGAACATACTTGTATATACTTGGGTGATGCATTACCCGGTGACTCCAATAAAACCAGGTGTCAGATATGACCAACATGATAAAAATCATAAAAAATTCATACCATAAGCCATATTTCCCCGCTTCAACATAAAACTTTGTTAATCCACCATCTTTTAATGATATTAAAAGAATTGAAAATGTCGTACCTCCTATAAATGAAAGTAGTGTTGCTCCAATTTCTCCTTTTATTTGAGCCCAACCTGCTCTTTTAGAAAGTTGTATTTTTCTGTTTCTAAGTTTTTGGCCGAAGATTACCCAGAAAATCAAATAAGCTACACTCATTATCGTAAGTGCTGCAAGAACTGTAGTGAAATACTGCTTTATGAATTCTAACATTTCATATCAAATTTTAATGCCATTAAATGTGATACGAAATTAGAATGAGTGATCCGAACACCACTTAACATTTGTTATTTAATTAATTGCTTTCTAATTCTACTAAGGCTTTGAGGCTTTATACCTAAGTAAGAAGCAATGTATTGGATAGGAACATTCTGAATTATTTCAGGTTGTTGTTCAACCAGTTTTTTATATCGCAAATCAGCTGTAAGTGTAGCAAGGTCGTTGGCTCTTATTTGAGTTCTGGCAGCAGCCCGTTCAAAAATCACAAGACTTAAATTTTTAAAGTTTTCATTTTTGTCTATCAATTCAATCAATTTGCTTCTTTCAATTTTATAAAATTCACAGTTAGTAATACACGCTAAATTTTCATTAGATTTTATTTCGCGAATAAAATTTGTGAACGAAGTAATAAATCGGTTGTGTGATTCAATATGGGTTGTTATTTCATCCCTATTGTCATCATAATAAAATAAGCGCATGAATCCATTTATAATGAAATACAAATTTTTTGGCACTTTATTTTCTTCTTCAACAATAGTATTCTTTGGTAAAGATTTAAATTCAAAGTGTTGCTTACAAAGTTCAATGTCTTTGTCTGTAAGTTTTACATAACTGTCAAATAGGTTTAAAAAATGGTCTGACATTTTACGAGGGTATATTCTTTACGGGATGAATGTATGTCGTAAAAATACTATAATTGCATGAATTTTATTGTAACTATAATCTTCTCAATTATCCCTCCCCAAGAAACAAAAAAGGACCTGTGAATTACCGTAAGTATTTGTTTTCATTTCATATAAAAACACATACTAATAGAAAAAGCTTCTTTCGTTAAAGCCCATTTTCATCTATGAATGCCGTACAAGCACATAAAGGCAAATTGATTAACCAGTCTTCTTTTCTATAATCAGCTAAGGATGTACGAATACTTAATTCAGGATTGAATTTTTGATGATACACTTTGAGACTTTTGGCTTTTAAATTTTCTGCAGCTTTCACTTCCACAGGAATGATACGATGTTGATATTGAATCAAAAAATCAACTTCAGCGGTTGCCCTTTCTGCCGTCCAATAATAAATGGGGAGCTGTTTAAGGGATTTAAATTGTTGCAAAACATATTGCTCCGCCAGAGCGCCTTTAAATTCTTCGAAAAGAGATTGTTCAGTAATAAAGGTTTGAATATCAATATTTCCCATTGCAGCTAACAAGCCTACATCTAATAAATATAATTTAAAATCTGAAAGCGCTGCATACGCAATCAATGGTATGGCGGGTTTATTACACCGGCTTACTTTATGAACTAAGCCTGCATCCGCAAGCCACTCGATGGCTAACTCAAATTCACGTGCCCTGGCGCCATTTTTCAAATTTCCATAAATAAACTTTCTATTTTCCTTAGCTAATTGCGATGGAAGGGATTGCCATACCAGCCTTATTCTTGGTACGATATCGTGAGGCGCATGTTTTGAAAAATCCTGCTCATAAGCGGCAAGAATACCTAATTGCTTTTCCCTAACTTTCTTAAAATCCTTTTGATTGATAAAAGTTAATACCGCCTCAGGCATGCCACCAACATAATAATATTGCTTTAATAAATGAATAAACTTTGCTTTAAATCCAGTGATCAAATCCCAATTCTTTTTTTGTAACAAGTCCAACAATGGCAGTTCATTCATTGCTTCTAAAAACTCTAAGAAATGTAAAGGATGCAGGTCTAAAAAATCAACCTTACCAACGGGGAAAGATCTGTTTTTATGTAAAGAAACGCCCAAAAGCGATCCAGCTGCCGCGATATGATATTGATTAGCATTTTCATGGAAATATTTTAAAGACGTAAGGGCAGCTTCACATTCCTGAATTTCATCCAATATAATCAAGGTTTCTCCCGCAGTAATTTCCGTATCTGTTTCAATTTTTAGGGCCATAATCAGTTTATCTACCTCAAACCCACTTTCAAAAATGCTATGCAATGATTTTGCCGTTTCAAAATTTATGTATGCAATATTTTTGTAGTACGTTTTACCAAACTCTTTCAGTAGCCAGGTTTTTCCCACTTGCCGTGCACCCCGAATAATCAAGGGTTTTCTATCAGCTCTATTCTTCCATTGAAATAAACTTTTCAACAACTCCCTTTCCATATCCTTCGTATTTTGTGGCCAAAATTACACTTTTACGTTTGAATAAATGTAAATATTTACATTAATTCAAATGAAAATGAATAATTAGTGGTTTTACGTGTCACTTTGTTACATGATTTATAAAATTTTACCCTCACTTTGTGACAAGTTTTTCCATTTTTTACCCTCACTCTGTGACATGTTCAAAAGATAGCTACGCAATATGAACAATATATCTATTTAAACCTGGAGCTTTCAGAAGACAAAGAACCGTTTGAAAATTTCACATCCATAGAGCATTTAATAAATACGGTATTCTTTCTTAAAAGTAAAACACTAGCTAAAAAACTACCACTCTCATATTTATTGATGAGTTCCAAGAAGTGCCTGAGATGAGAACTGGCTTTTAAATTTATATCTTATTCTTGAAAATAATAACGTTGATCATCCCTCCCCAAGAAACGAAAAAGGACCTACGAATTACCGTAAGTCCTTTATTTTTGTAGCGCGAGGGAGACTTGAACTCCCGACCTCAGGATTATGAATCCTGCGCTCTAACCGGCTGAGCTATCGCGCCATGAAGCGTAAAGATAAGGTATTCATTTTAAAATACCCTATCTTAGGCTTCAAATAATTATTCTTCTGTTGAAGTACCTTGGTTTAATTGCTCTTTAAGTTGAGCAAGACCTTCCAATTCACCCATGGTAGATTTTTCAACGGTGCTTTGCTGCTTTTTAACAGCCTGGCGCGTTTTATCTTTTTCAACTACCTTTTCTTTCTTAACTGACTCTTCAGCCTCTTTCTTTATATCCTCGATATAACGTAAATGAGATACTAAGATTCTCTTGTCATCGCGATTGAATTCAATCACTTTAACTGTTAAAGTTTCTTCTGGTTCAGCAAGAGAATTGTCCTCTTTACGGATATGTTTTATCGGTGCGAAAGCTTCTAAACCGTAAGGTAACTGAACGATAGCTCCACGATCATCACGACGTAAGATGGTTGCTTCATGGTATGAACCCACTGGGAACACATTTTCGAAGGTATCCCAAGGATTCTCCTCTAACTGCTTATGTCCTAATGAAAGTTTGCGACTTTCTGCATCGACGTCCAATATTTGAACATCAATTTTATCTCCAACCTTTGTGAATTCAGATGGGTGGCCAAAACGTTTTGTCCAGGAAAGATCGGAAATGTGAACCATTCCTCCAATTCCTTCTTGTAACTCAACGAATACACCGTAAGGAGTAAGATTTTTAACTTCTCCGGAATGGCGGCTGCCTACTGGGAAAGTTTTAGCGATTTCGCTCCATGGATCAGAACTTAACTGCTTAAGAGATAATGACATTCTACGGTCATCCTGATCTATAGTAACGACTTTTGCCTCGTATTCCTGACCTAATCTGAAGTATTCGCGCGCATTAACTGGCTGGTTACTCCAGCTCACCTCTGAAACGTGAATTAAACCTTCAACACCTGGTTGCAATTCAAGGAAAGCACCATAATCTTCAATATTTACAATCTTTCCTTTAACCGTAGATCCTTCTGTGATACCAGCGGCAAGAACTTCCCATGGATGTGGTTGTAATTGCTTAAGACCTAATGAAATACGTCTCTTATTCTCATCAAAATCAAGAACGGCTACACTTATTTTCTGGTTCAGGCTCAACACCTCCATTGGGTGATTGATACGACCCCATGAAATATCAGTGATATAGAGTAAACCATCTACGCCACCTAAGTCGAGGAATGCACCGAAGTCAGTGATATTTTTAACAACACCTTCTAACACCTGACCTTTTTCAAGGCTACCGATGATGTGTTCGCGCTGTTCAGCCAAATCACTTTCGATAAGCGCTTTATGAGAAACGACAGCATTTTTGATAGTTTCATTGATTTTAACCACCTTGAACTCCATCGTCTTACCAACATACTGATCGTAATCGACGATAGGTTTGATATCAATTTGAGAACCAGGTAGGAAAGTCTCCAATCCACTGCAATCTACAATTAAACCACCTTTCGTCTTGCTAATAACGGTACCTTTAATAATAGTACCATTTTCAAAGGAATCAACAATACTTTCCCAAGATCTTAACAATTTAGCCTTTCTGCGAGAAAGCACTAATTGTCCGCGACCATCTTCCTGTTGTTCAACATAAACATCCACGTAGTCGCCAACGGCTAAACCAGGAATGTCTCTGAATTCTGATAATGGAATTAATCCGTCAGATTTGTAGTTAATATCAAGTACAACATCACCACCATTAATAGAAGTTACGAAACCTTTCACGATTTCATTTTCCAAAACGGCATTCATAGTAGATGAATATTGCTCTCTAAAAGAAACAGCTTCTTCGTCAGAGTAATTAATTCCCCCTTTATTTGTAATATTCCAATTGAAATCATCATGTGCGGTACCTACGGTCTCTTGACCAGCAAGTAAAACTTCCATTTCAACTTCCTCTTCTTCCTCCACCACTTCTACTGGCTCAGCAGCCTTTACAACAACTTCCTCGATAGTAGCTGGCTGCTCTTCAATAGCGCCATTCAACTCTTCTGGTGTAGTTATTTCGTCTTTTTCTTCAGACATTTTTTTTGTTTTAATATCTACGAAAGGTAGATTTTGGTTAAAAAATTAAATTGCGGGGCAAATATATAAATTATTTCCAAATCGACCTATTTTTTGTATTACTTTATTAGATTTGTTAAACATGATTCCTATTAAACCCTATATTTTTGAAGCTATGTTAAAAACAATCATCATTCCCTTTCTTTTTGCCTCATTATTCTCTGGTGTTGGCTTAATCGGACAAATCAAGAAATTTTCATTTTCCGAAAAAACTACGATGCAGATTCAAGGTACCTCTACCCTGCATGATTGGACCTGTAATGTTACCAAAGTAGATGGTGTCATTGAAATGGACAATAAAGTTTTAAGTAAAGGAGTTTGGACTCAAAACAGTAAAATAAAAACGTTAAAAGTTTCTGTTCCGGTAGAAAGTATAAAAAGTCCCCGAGGTGCGGCTATGGAAAAAAAGTTATATAATGCCTTGAAATATGAAAAACACCCTTCGATTATTTTTACGCTGAACAACCTCAAAACCATCACCTCAACAACGGGTTCAGGTCAGTTAGAATCAAGTGGAACATTAAATGTTGCTGGGGTTGAAAAACCTATATCCCTATCAGTTAATGCTTCTTTTTCGGCCGACAAAAGTTTATCTTTCACAGGTTCTTATACCTTAAACATGAAAGATTATGCTATTGAGCCACCCTCGGCGATGTTCGGACAGATTGTTTCTGGTGAGAAAGTAACCATTTCCTTTAATGTCCAGGTTAAATAAATCAGTATGAAAATATTTTCAATATTTATCTTCCTTTTCGGAAGTATTATGTCAGGATGGGCACAAGCTGTTCAAACGGTCGCAATTCCAGGCTCGTCCGTATCATTTAACATGATTTCAGTACCGTCAGGCTCCTTTCTTATGGGAAGCCCCGCCACAGAATTACTTAGAAATGCAGATGAAGGCCCTCAGGTAAAAGTAAAATTAGATGGCTTTTCTATAGCTGAAACGGAGGTAACCTGGGAGTTATATGAATTATTTACAGATAAGGAAAAGAGAGCTGCCCTGATTTATTCAAGCGAGCTGGTTAAAGGAAATGCCGATGCGGTGATTAAACCCAGTACCCCTTATTTAGATCCCAGTTATGGTATGGGGAAATATAGTTTTCCTGCAACAAGTATGACGCAATATGCCGCATTATCCTTTTGTAAATGGTTGAGTGAACTTACTGGCGAATTTTACAGACTCCCCACTGAAGCTGAATGGGAATATGCCTGTAAAGCCGGCACAAATACAGCCTATTCATTTGGCGATGACCCCTCTCTTTTGGACCAGTATGCCTGGAGTTTTAATAATAGTGAAGATAAATATCATCCTGTTAAATCAAAAAAACCTAATCCCTGGGGTTTATACGATATGCATGGTAATGTAATGGAATGGACGCTCGACCAATATCAGGCGGACTACTACCCTACTTTGGGTGATGCGACGGCTAGTCCATGGCGTCGCCCCGATAAATTACTCCCAAGAACAGCCAGAGGAGGCTCATGGGACGAAAATCCACAGGTTCTTCGCTCTTCAGCCAGAACCTCCTCAAACCCTTCCTGGCAAAGAAGAGACCCCCAAATTCCCAAAAGTTTCTGGTGGTGCTCTGATGCTCCCTTCATAGGTATCAGACTGGTGAAACCAACGATTCAACCTACTAAGGAAGAACAGGAAGAATTTTGGTCTCTTGTATTAGATGAAGGTTAATTAATTATTTTGTTTTAATTAATTTTACTATTTTTAGAAAACAAAAAATTTTATTTGTTAATTACTTAAAATCCTAAATAATGTCTTCATCAGATTCTTTTGACAAACCTGGCGTAAATCGTCGGGACTTTTTAAAGGATGCCTCCCTTGCTACCGGTGGTCTTATGCTCGCGTCGCTTCCTTTTGATCTTCGTGCACTATCTGGCCAACCCGCTACCACGTTGAAAATTGCCCTGGTAGGTTGTGGTGGCAGAGGTTCCGGTGCTATTGTTCAAGCGCTTATCGCCGATCCCAATACTAAATTGGTAGCTATGGCTGATGCTTTCAGAGATCGGGTTGATAGTTGCTACAGTTATATTACTTCCAGTAAAGTGGAAGAATCAGAGGGCGCAACCAGTGCTTTGAAAACACAGATTGACGTACCGGAATCTAATAAATTCTCGGGATTCGATGCCTACAAAAAGGCCATCGATCTTGCAGATGTCGTTATTCTTACCAGCCCTCCAGGATTTAGACCCGATCATTTAGAATATGCTATCAATAGCAATAAACATATTTTTTGCGAAAAACCACTGGCCACTGATGCCACAGGTATCCGTAAAGTAATGGGCTTACTTGAGCTTAGCAAACAGAAAAAGCTGAACGTAGTCGTTGGTCTTCAACGTCATTATGAAAAAGTTTACCGCGAGATAATGACTCGTATTCATGCAGGTGAAATTGGTGATGTTACCAGTGGCCAGGTGTATTGGAACGGGTCAGGTGTTTGGGTGAAAGATCGTTTGCCGGGTATGACGGAAATGACTTATCAAATGCGTAACTGGTATTATTTTAATTGGCTTTGTGGTGACCATATTGTAGAACAACATATCCATAATATTGATGTTTTCAACTGGGCTAAAAAGGATTATCCAGTTAAAGCGCAAGGAATGGGCGGACGCCAGGTAAGAACAGGCAAAGAATTCGGTGAAATTTATGACCACCACTACGTGGAATACACTTATGCCGACGGATCTGTTCTTAACAGTCAGTGCCGTCACATCAAGGGTTGTGCCGATAAGGTGTCAGAACAAATCATTGGTTCAAAAGGCCGCGCTGAAAGTAATGGTACCATGACGGATTTGAAAGGAAATGTGATCTTTAAACATAATAGAAAAGGAGATCCGAATCCTTACCAACAAGAGCATGTGGAGCTTTTTGCCTCCATCAGAAAAGGTGAGGTCATTAATGATCTAGAAAATGGAGCTAAATCTACCATGACAGCTATCCTGGGTAGAATGGCTACGTACTCTGGTCAGGTTATTTCCTGGGAACAAGCCATTAATTCAAAGGAAAATCTCTTCCCGGAATCATTGGACTGGAATGCCAATCCTAAGTCTTTACCTGACGCATCAGGTCATTATAAAATAGCTATGCCGGGCGTTTATAAAATTTAAATTTTAAGCGCTTCCATAACTTCAAAACCCTCTTATCTCTCTTTGAGAAAGGGGGTTTTGGTTTTTCACCTAATGCCAGTTTGTTTTAAAAAAGTTATCGTCCCGTTTACATAAAACCCTGATACTTTTTCTCCAACGCAGTACTTTTCGTATTTCATCAAAATCCATTATGCTAAATGCTGTTCCTAATGCATCGGTAATCAATCCATTGGGACCTTCCACTAAGCAAGTTGCACCATTTGTTAACGGCTTACCCGTTATCGGATTTAACAAATGAGAATATCGTTTCCCCCCCCATTCCAGATATTGTTGATCATCCCCTGACACAGATTGCGATCTATTTTCAATATACCGTTTCGCCCTATCTGGAAAAAAGATAGTATCAGCTGCAACGGACCAACCCTTTTTGGAAGGAGGCGCTTTACCTACTGTAATCGAACTACCTGCGGAAATCATCCCTTTGTTAACACCTTGCATTTTTAGTGTCTTTAATGCCTCATCTACAGCATATCCCTTTCCGATACCCCCAAAATCGAGTTTAACTCCCTTTTTCAAGAACTTAAACTGATATTGTTTACCCTTTTTTCTTAGGGCAATATATTGAATACCAGAATAATCTTTAGCCGCTGTTTGCATCGAATCAGCCGGAAATTCATTTCGTCGTCGGGCACGGCGCCAAAGGTGGGTCAAACTACCCAAAGCCGGATCAAAATATTGACCCGTTATTTTGCTCCATTGAATACTTTTCTTTAACACAAATCCAAGTTCCTTTGAAACACTTTCCCACTGCAATGGCTGCCTGACGTTTAATTGATATACTTTAGCCTTTTCTTTGTAATCACTTAGAATGTAATCAAGAAACTGGATGCGGTCAAATACTTTTTCAGCAATTAAGGGTGCATTTACCTCTTTATTAGTATAAAAAGATACGTAATATATGGTACCCATCGCAGGTCTGCTAAAAATATAAAGACTGTCCGACTGACCGTTTAAAAGAAAAACTATGTTAATAAGCACAACAGAAACTATCCATTTATGATTCCTCATTTTCAATAGTCTTGCTTTACTACCCGTTTTGAAAAACTACCTTGCTTATACAATACACGAACAATGTACATGCCTGAAGGAAAATGAGCAGTATCAACAGAAAAATGATTCTGTTCTTCCAGATAAAGTTTTGAAAACAACAATCTACCCTCTATACTATAAATACTAATAGTGACATCCTGTAATTTTTCCGAAATATGAATGTTCACTCTATCATCGACCGGATTAGGTTCGACGGCTATCTGCCATTTGAAGATGGAGCCTAAATCATTGAGATTTAATTTAAATTTCCTGATATCACTGGCACTTTCACCACAATCATTTTTAGATTTTACCTGCCAGTAATATGTACCTCCTTCTAAATCTTGTGAAAATTTATAAAAATTTAGATTCCTTTCTCCGGCAAAAACAGGCTCATTAAAGTCTATACTTTTTGAGACCCTAAGTGAATAGTTATCTGTTAATGAGGTATTTGTCCAGGACAACTGCGGGCGTTCAACCAATAGAACCTCATTATCATCAGGCGAAAGTAAACTTGGTTTAGGGGGTAAACCTTTCAGTTGAAAGTTAAAATTAGTTTCCTTACTATTTTTAACATCTGAGACTACAATTTTTACGTTATACGATCCAGATTTTAAACTATCCAGTACCGCTGATGCCTTTAGATTTATTACATTGGCCTCTGCATCACCGTCAATAAATTTCCAGGTTGGAACGGGCGGAGAAATAGCATAAGTTATTTTTACCGGACGAATGAAACCACTGCCTATTTTTAGTCCTGCTTTTAAATCTGAGGGTAGGCAAATCACATTATTTAAATCGACAATTTGTAAACCCAAATCTAAAGGAGTGAAAAATCTACCAAAGGTATAATCAGGGGATTGCCCGCATTCGTTTCTGGCTCTGATACGATAAAAGTAGGTTTTATCAAAATCTAATCCTTTAATAACCAACTGAGAATCGAGGGTAACCCATCGTGAAATAAATTGGCTAAAAAGGGAATCCACAGCAATATCAACCTGATAATCAAAAATACCTGCCAGGTTAAACCAACTCAATGTAGGTTCAACCCCCTGGTCTGACCCTGGATTTTTAACGATGACTTTATCGGGTGTTTTATTTAGCACCAGTTGTAGCTCTGTAAATACGGTATCTTCTCCCGAAATACCTCTAATTTTTATTTTACTTTCTGTAGCGCCAACCATCTGTTTTGATGAAATAAAGAGGGTTGTAGCATTTCCGGGAAGAACCGTTGCTGGATTGAAAGAATAAGCTATGGCGGCCGTTGAACCTACCAGATCAAACGTAATGGGCGCTGAAAAAGCTGAGCCAGTAAATATCTGAACACTGGCACTATTTGGGGTACAAATATTAACTTTAGTAACACTTGCTGCCAATCCTTTTTTACAAAGTACTCCGTTTCTACCCATTATACTTGTTATTCCACGATTTTCAGGATCAAGCCATTCACTTAATCTGTTCATGGGGCTACCACCGCCAATCCATGAACTATGAAACCAGCCAAAAGCATCAAAGGAGTTATTAGAACAACTGGCAGAACCTCCATGTAATTGCCCTACAATTTGTTGACTTTTATTAATCAAAGGACCACCGGAAGATCCATCTTCTGTGGTACCCACATCCCATCTGGGAATAATAAGATGATTTCCAAAAGATACTTCAGAAGCTAGTTGCCCCCACTGACCTCTATACGTTTTTCGATAGGCAATAGAAATTCTTTTTTCCTGGGTATTAGGATGATGCACACAAACAAGGGTATCTTCAGGTAAAACCGATGTAGCATTCCAACCGGCATAATATGGATTAGCTGCATCGGTAACAGGGTCATCCAATTCTAATAAAATGAAATCGGTAGGTGAAAATCCGGCACGAAAAATAGCACCCGTATTGAATAAAGTTTTTGATCCGTCGCCGGTGGCTCCATTCGCCTGCGACAACATAGGCCTGCAAACTGAATGTTGATAATTCCAATAAACAACCACAGAGGGTGCATTGGCGGAGGTGACATCGCAGTGAAATGCACTTAAAAAATAAGGTTTACAATCATTTCTCCCATTATTAACCAGTGCTCCGGAACAAAAATTTCGACCATTAATGGTGTACATACCCACCGACCTCATCACTTCCCTATAATTATCTACTAACTTCCAACCCTCTCTTGACCCGCAAGCCACATCGAGGTGACAGCTGCCCGATAACATAGAAAAAATGCCTTGAAAATCGTGATTTACCTTTTCGACGGTCATTTTCAACCATTTTTTCTCGACGGAGGGTAGTGAAACCTCCAAAACCAGCTCATCACCGAGCATAGCGGGAGTCCACATTTGACCGTGTAATTCATTATCGTTATAGGTAAACGGTCCCTCTACCTGATCCATAGAAAGGTTGTATATCCATAATCTGGTGTTTGGGGGAAGATAAAAATCGGATATTCCCAAATTCAAGGATAATGCGCCTGCCGATTGAATACGCAGCCTCCATATTTCGTTCAGACCATCTTTTGAGGTCGTCCATTCGCCATGCGTAGAGGGCTTTAGAGAAGTATTTCTGGTAATAGCAAAAGAAGGATTTAGTCCCTTCTTACGTTTTTCTAACTCTTCAGCAAGTAATTTTTGATTATCTACTTTTGGAAATCTAACGGGTTTAACGGTTTCAAGTGCCAATTTCCCTAAAGGCATGGTTTTTTCAGGTAGTTTTTGAGCTAACAATAAACCACCTGAAAAAACGGCCGCGAAGAGAAAGCCCCATTTTTTAGAACCTAAAAAACAAAGCGTTACTGAATAAAAATTTCCCATTATCCCAGAAATCTCTGAAAAGCAGATTATCAACGTAATAAACCATACTGCCCTGCCCTACTGACTCGGCACCTATAACCAAAGATTCTTTAAACTTTTCCAACGCCTTATAGCCTACATAGCCACTTGGTTTGAATGACTTATCTGTAATACCTATGTTATAGGAATTTTCACCACTCAGTTTAAACGTAGCATTCGTTGTCTTCAATGAAAAATAAGCATCTGACTGTCCGTAAGCTAAAGGGTGCGAATTATCTAATTTTACTTTAAAGATAGCTCCCGGTGTGCCTTCGCTTAATTCCCTGCGATCGTCCCCTGTATAATCAGACAATACTATATTTTTACCCGTTGATTTTGAAGCATCCTCCTCATTATTTTTTAGTGCAAATCCCGATTTACCACTTACGAGGGATAAGGCATCGCCCAGAATAATTAATCTTCCCCCTTTTCTTACCCACGTGGAGAAAGAACTTAGCATATTATCTGAAAATCGGAAATAACCCTCGGGAACGATGATAACATTATAAGCATCTAAATTATATCTGTCCATTCTTGCAGCATCCAAAATAGCCACAGACATATTCAATTCCTGTTCTAAATAGAACCAAAGATGCCCCAGATCATTAGCATTAGCCTGTTCACCCCCTAAAACAGCTACATTGGGCGATTTCAGTAACTGAAAATTACTGGAACCCAGATCACTTCCTGCGTTTACAAATCCTGTGGCAACAGAAGTTACTTTTACTTTATTTTCACTGGCCGTAGCAGAAATTATATCTGATAAATTTGATATTTTAGGATTATCTCCTCTGGTTATCACTAAAGTGCCCCTATCATAAGACTGATCTTCAACTAAAAAAGGTTCATTGGCCACTCTTACCTGAACCCCCTTTTTAAGGACCTTAGTTAGAAATACCGCTTGCTCCAATGATTCCCATTTCACCAAATAGGCATAATTACTTTTTGTGTTGAGTGCAGCTGGTTTATCGAAAACAAAACCTTTCACCTCGGGCTCGATACAAGTTTGAGTGGCAAATCCAGGCAATCCATAAGCATAAATAAGAGACCAAGCCGTGATATCGTAAGTATTTGAATCTTGAACCTCCACTTCCGGGTCGAGTAAAATTTGCGCCATCATACCTCTTGGTTGGCAAGCATTAATCATCAAATCTCCCGATGCTATTTCGAGAGAAGTATTCTTACCAGTTTCATATTGATAAGCCGACACATTCATTTTCTTTGAAGCAGTGCCGTAACTGATGCCATTTTTATCGAGCAAAGCACAGAATCTTTTTAACCGATCTGGGACGGCCGACTTTTTTATTACATAAGTTTTATACATCCCTGTAGGATTCTCCAACGATTTTTTAAAGAAAGCGGCGAATTCTGCATTTAATCTGGCGGCATTATTTGCAGCCATTTCAACGGTAGAAAGAGCGGTTGTTTTATGGTGGGCTATTCGATCAGACAATCTCAACGTATCGCCATTTGGCAGAAGGATAGCCAGACCCGCCCCAATGCCTCCTTGCTCGTAAGTCATTCCAATGGCCCCGTTATAGGTTGGATAAGTATCGCCATAACTTGGATATAGTAAGTCAAAAACTTCTCTGGTAAAATAAAGCCATCCATTTGCATCGAAGTACCTGGCGTGATTTTTACCAATTTGAAATTGAAAATCTTTTTGCCATTTTGTTACATAACTATGATATGGATTAGCTGCCGGAGCAAAATAATAAGGACTGGAATAGCCTTGTTCGTGAAAATCGGCATGAATTTGTGGCATCCAACTCAAATATTGTACGGCGCGCTGCTGCGTTTCCACTTGTGTTTGCCAGGCCCAATCTCTATTAAGATCAAAATAGTAATGATTTGGCCTGCCTCTTGGCCAGGGTTCCTGGTGTTCCCTACTTTCCGGCCGTACATCAGGTGTTTTTCCAGCTATTTGTTTATACCAATGAGTATATCTGGAATATCCATCCGGATTCAAGCTCGGGTCTAATATAACCAGTGTATTTTTAAGTTGTTTCTTAATATTATCATCTGCGGCACTGGCCAATTCAAAAAGAGTAATCATGGCCGTTTCAGAACAAGATGCCTCATTTCCATGGACACCGAAACTTAACCAGACAATGGAAAGATTGTCCCATTTAGGATCTGTTTTTCCAGGAAGTAATCCCGCTCTTCTTTGGTTGTTAGTCCTGATTTGTTCCAGGTTAGCCAGATTTTCAGGCGTTGAAATGAAAGTCAACAATAAGGGTCTATTCTCAGTAGAACGACCGTATTCTATCAGTTTCACCTGAGAACTATTGTCAGCCACGTGCTTGACATATTCAACCAGAGATTCATGCGGGGTAAACTCTTCTCCAAATCGATTAGAAAGGAAATTATATGGCGATTTTAGCTGTGAGAAAAGCGAAGCATTTATCCCTAAAATAAAAAGAAAAGAGATAATACACTTCAGCATAAAAGGTCGAATAAATGACATAAAAACAATAATTAGGAAGATGAACTAATAGGACATTCTAATATAATATTAAAATACGGATTCCGCAATTTTTTTAATGGTATCCACATCACCCATAGTGTAATAATGTAAACAAGGAACTCCTGCTGCTTTAAGCTCCTGACTTTGCGCTACACACCATTCTATGCCCACCTGACGTTTTGCCTCCATCGTTTTTGCCGAAAGGAAAGCTGAAACTAAATCTTCCGGAAGATTAATATAGAAATGCCGGGGAATAGAACTGAGCTGATACATTTTCGTCATTGGCTTTAAACCTGGTACAATAGGAATATGAATACCAGCATTTCTGCAACTTTCTACGTATTCAAAATATTTTTTGTTATCGAAGAACATTTGAGTAACAATATAATCTGCACCAGCCTCAACCTTCTTTTTTATAAAAGCAAGATCACTTTCCATATTTGGGGCCTCAAAATGTTTTTCCGGATAGCCGGCAATGCCAATACAAAAATCAGTTTTTTGTCCATTTTCAATATTTTCATCTAAATATCGACCATGATTCATATCATCTACTTGCTTAACCAAATCGAGCGCATAAGCATTTCCACCTGGTTCAGGGACAAATTTGGAGTCAAATTGAAGTGCATCACCCCGTAAGGCAAGGACATTATTTATTTCAAGGAAATTCAAATCAATGAGCGCATTTTCTGTATCCTCTCTGTTAAAGCCACCACAAATAAGGTGTGGAACGGCATCTACATCATATCGATGCATTATGGCAGCACAGATACCCACCGTACCGGGTCTTTTTCTTATGGCCGTTTTCTCGTAATAGCCCGAATCCTGCTTTTTATAAATATATTCCTCCCTGTGATATGTCACATCAATAAAAGGAGGCTTAAACTCCATCAATGGATCTAAAAGATTAAAAATATCCTGCATACCACTTCCTTTTAGCGGCGGTAGAACTTCAAAGGAGATCAGCGTATTATTGCCTGCATTTTTTAAATAATCAGTTACTTTCATAAATAAAATTGTCTAATAAAAAAGAATACCGAAACAGAATGAACCATTTAAAGAGGTAAAAGTTAACAACATCTGCAAAGAAAAGTTAATTTGCGACAAATTTCTTCAAAATTTATGAAAAGGATATTATTTCCCACTACGATTTCGAAAGGTAGAGCCTATCTGACGTTATTCATTTTAAGTTTGATTTGGGGGACATCCTTCATATTAATTAAAAAAGGTCTGAGTGTTTTTCCGCCCGAACAGGTTGCCAGCTTGCGTATGGGGATGTCAGGATTAATATTTTTACCCTTTATGATCTTACAGTTTAAAAAATTTGATTGGAGTAAGGTTCATTTGATTATTTTTGTTGGCCTGGCAAGTAGTACCATACCGGCATTTTTGTTTGCCAATGCACAAATGCATATCAGTTCATCCATGGCTGGTATTTTAAATTCACTGACTCCGTTATTTACTTTATTTCTGGGTGTTTTATTTTTCAATTTACCTTTTGCCTGGCTTAAAATATTTGGTGTCATACTGGGTCTTGCCGGTGCTTATTTATTGCTTACACAAGGGTCAATTTTCATACCAGAAGGAGAAGTACGCTGGGGAATATTAGTAGTTATTGCCGCTTTATTATACGGTACCGGAACCAACGTAGTGGGTACAAAACTGAAAGGAATGCCAAGTTTTCAGATTAGTATTTACTCTTTTGGGTTAACTGGCGTGCCCTTATTTATTTATCTCATTGGATTCACCAATTTCACAGAAATTTTGAGTGTTCAGCCTGGAGCATGGCAAGCGGTGGGTTACATTTTCTTTTTATCCCTGGTAAGCACTGTATTAGCTTCTGTTATATTTTTCGAGCTCATTCAGCAAACATCGCCCCTTTTTGGTTCTATGGTAGCCTATATGATGCCATTAGTGGCTATGATGTGGGGATTTTTAGATGGAGAAATAATGGGATGGTGGAATTTTGCCGGAATGTTTTTGATTTTATTCGGCGTTTATTTAAGCCGAAGTAGGTAAGTTTTTCTTGTTTTTATCACAAGCGCCATCACAATGTCCATAAAGATTTAAGGAATGATGCGCAATTTTAAAGTGAAGAAGTTCACCCATCATTGTTTTTATTTGTTGAATTCTTGGGTCACAAAACTCAAGCACCTTACTACAATCCAGGCAGATTAAGTGATCATGTTGTTTGAAACCAAAAGATTTTTCGTACTGAGCGAGATTTTTGCCAAACTGATGACGTTTCACCAAATCGCAATGAACCAAAAGTTCCAAGGTGTTATAGACAGTAGCTCTACTCACCCTATAACTTTGATTTTTCATGTGGATGTATAGCGCTTCGGCATCAAAATGATCCGTTCGGTGATAAATTTCCTCTAAAATAGCGAATCTTTCCGGTGTCTTCCGCTGATTCTGTTGTTCCAGAAACGCGGTAAATATTCTTTTTACCTCTGTAAAAACTTCATTTGTAGTTTTTGTCTCAACCATAACCTTTGTATTATTTAGCAAAATTAATCAATCTAGCCTAACCACCGAAGAAATATTATCGAGCGCCTGTAAAGATTTAATAACCATGTGAAGCTGATCCGTATTTTTAATTATTATTTTTAGCCTGCACTCAAAGTAACCCTCATCGCCTTCAATGGCCATAGAGCGAATATTCAGGCCTAATTGTGAAGAAATCTGGTGAGAAAGCTGTTCGATTACACCTGGGCCACTATCTACGCCTATTATTTTAATTTCTGCAATAAAATTCACCTCGGCATTAGAATGCTGCCATGAAGCAGACAAAATTCTATAACCGTAATTCACCATTAAATGCGCGGCATTAGGGCAGGAACTTCTATGAATTTTTAGTCCGACATTATGAGTTAGAAAAGCAAAAATATCATCGCCAGGAAGTGGATTGCAACAATTTGCCAGGCTATATTCATATTGTTCTGCTGATTCACCGTTTACCAATAGCTTTGGTTTCTCCGAAGGTTTAACAGATATTTTCTTTTCCGTGCTATGTTTATCTAACTCGGGAAGAACAAAAGGGACTGAAATTTCCTTTAATTTACCAGCGTCAACGTGAAAACGTTTAAAAATATCCTGAATATCTCTGGTTTCAGTAGCTATATCGAAATAAAGATCAACGGACGATTTGTAATCGAACACCTTTAAAATCAGTTCTAAAGATTCTTCAAATTCAACTTTCAGATTTTTTAGTTTCCTTTCTAAATATTCCTTTCCTATTTCGCCTTTCCTTTTTCTTTCCTCCTTCATTGCAGACCTTATTTTGGCCTGCGCTTTACCCGTGGTGGTCATTTTCAACCAATCTTCCGAGGGTTTTTGATTTTTTGACGTATGGACTTGTATCTGATCCCCATTTTTTAATACTTTACCAAAAGGAACCAACTTATTATTTACCCTTATTGAAGTGCAATGGTAACCAACATCAGTATGTATATGGAAAGCAAAGTCAAGCGCTGTAGAACCTGCCGGAAGCAACTGAACATCCCCTTTAGGCGTATAAATATAAACCTCTTCCTTAAACAGACTATTGGCTCGAAAATCTACTAAAAACTCAATAGCATTAGCAGAGGGATTTTCTATGGTTTCCCTTACGGAATCTAACCAACGTTCATAAACATCTGGCTGAGAGGATATTCCTTTATATTTCCAGTGTGCGGCATAGCCCTTTTCCGAAATTTCATCCATCCGTTCAGTACGAATCTGAACCTCAACAAAGCGGCCATTCGGGCCAATCACCGTAGTGTGCAATGACTCATAACCATTTGATTTCGGTGTGGTAATCCAATCTTTTAATCTATCTGCAATAGGCGTATGGACATCGGTTACCACAGAATAAGCTTGCCAACAACTTATGCGTTCTTTTTCTGCGGGCACATCGATGATGATTCGTACGGCGAATAAATCATAAACCTCTTCAAATTCTACCTTTTTAGTCCTTATTTTATTCCAAATAGAATAGATGGATTTAGGCCGACCAAAAATTCGATAAGCAAAACCAAGTTCATTTAGCTTTTCCTTTAATGGGGCAATAAATTTATTGACATAATTTTCTCTGTCTTTTTTTGTTTCATTCAGCTTTTTAGCAATATTCTGATAGACCTCAGAATCTGTTATTTTCATACAAAGGTCTAAAAACTCTGTTTTAAAGTTATATAACCCTAATCTATGAGCCAAAGGAGCATAAATATAACTTGTTTCCGCAGCTATTTTCAATTGTTTATGACGTTCCATAAACCCGAGGGTTCGCATATTATGTAAGCGATCTGCCATTTTAATAAGCACTACTCTGACATCATCAATCAAAGTAGAAAGCACCTTTTTGAAATTTTCCGCCTGGTGACTTTCTGAATTATACGCAGCATCAAGCTTTGTTAGGCCATCTACGATTTTAGCTACCCTAACCCCAAATTTATTTTCAACATCAGATAAAGTAATTTCTGTATCCTCTACAACATCGTGTAAAAGAGCGCAAATGATGCCCGTTGGACCTAAGCCGATTTCCTCGGCACAAATTCTTGCTACGGCTATAGGATGTAAAATATATGGATCGCCAGATTTTCTTCTTTGATTAGCATGGGCCTTTAGGGCAATTTCATAAGCTTCTCTGATATCTTTCCGATCTTTTTCGTCCATAGAAACTCTAATAGATTGAATCAGCCCCTCGTAAGCTGTTTCAACTACTTTACGTTCTTCCTGCACACCAACCAAAAATGTTTCCATACGCTTCTAACAAAAATAATTATAATTAACTATTAGATAACGTCTAAAATACTCATTTTGTCCCATTTAACCATCATTTTATTCTTCTAAAAAAAAATTATGACTAAGATTCAAATTATATTTTTTATTGAACACAAAATAACTTATATTTGCGGTCAAATTATTTAAAAGCTGAATAACAGCTAACTTTTATTGATTGTACGCGGGTGTGGCGAAATTGGTAGACGTGCCAGACTTAGGATCTGGTGCCGCGAGGCGTGGGGGTTCGAGTCCCTTCACCCGTACAAATGTTATATTTGCAGTTATCCTTCTTGGGTAACTGCAAAATTTTTTTAGTCTTACCCATTTCATTAAATTAAATAATTCAGCCTTATGCCAACTGTCGTCAGAGAAAATGTGGATGAATTGAGTGCCGTTATTACTGTTAAGCTTGCAACAGATGATTATCTGCCTAAGTTAAACGCCGAGTTAAAAAAGTATGCCCAAAAAGCTCAAATCAAAGGCTTTAGGAAAGGAAAAACCCCTGAGAGCTACGTAAAAAAGTTGTATGGTCAGTCTGTACTTCTCGATATTGTTAATAATGAAGTAAAAGAGGGTCTGTCAAACTATATAAGGGATGAAAAACTTCTCTTGTTTGGTGAGCCACTTATTAATGAAAAACAAGTTATTTATGACTTCGATGTTTTTCATTTAGAAGCGATGGATTTCCTTTTTGATGTCGGCCTTTATCCTGAAGTCAAATTATTGGGTCTTGACAAAGAAACTACCTATGATTACTTTGTTCAGGAGGTGGCAGATGATAAAGTGGAGGAAGCTTATCAGAATTTGTTAAAAGATTTAGGGGAACCCTCTCCTGTTGAAAGTGGATTTACCCAAGGCGATCTGTTAACCTGTGATTTTACCGAACTCATTGACGGCGAGGAAAAAGCCGATTCTCTTAAAGTAAATAACATTATCAGCTTTGATGATGTAAGCGAAGATATAAAAGAACAGCTCAAAAAACTTTCTGTCGGAGATTCTTTTACCGTAGATAAAGTTACTGATCTTGATGCCAGACTGGAAGAAAAGTTATTTAGAAAACATATTCTTAAATTAGACGATAGCGACGACAGTACTTTCTCAGATAAGTTTAGCTTGAAAATACTCGAAGCTAAAAGAATCCTGCCGGCCACTGAAGATGAGGCATTTTTCCAAAAAGCATTTGGTACAAACAATGTAACGAATACTGCTGAAGGAAAAGAGGTTATAAGAAAACATCTGGGTAATGAGACATTAAGCTATTCCAATGGTCTTCTATTCAGAGATATTCAGGAAAAACTCATGACCTCACATGAAATCCAGTTGCCGGAATCCTTTATCAAAAGGTTTTTACTTGAATCTGACAAGAATTTAACAGCTGAAAAACTGGATATTGAATTTCCAAATGTTATTTCGTCTATCAAATGGAGCTACTTAAAATCACTGTTATTGGGCGCGCTGAACGTTCAGGTAACTAAGGAAATGGTTCAAAGCCACCTATCTAATAAAATTAGAGGTTATTTTGGACAGCAGGTTGCCGGAATGGAATCATTTATTCAAAATATGGTTGAGAAAATGATGGACGACGAAAAACAGGTTAATCAAGCTTATGATGAATTGGAAAATTCTATGATGATGTTCAAAATTCAAGAGGCTGTTAATCTTAATGAAATAGTTCTGACAAAAGAGGCTTTTGAAGAAAAGACAAAAATATTTAATAAGCAAGAAAGTCTTGAAGGAGAAAATAGTGAAGAGGAAATAGTGGCAGAATAATTTTTAATTAATTTATTCCTGAGTAATTAAAACCCTATTTTATTTTGGTTGTTTCTCTAGTAAATAAACTTAAACCATGATTCAAAAAGATGAGTTCCGTAAATACGCTGTTCAACATTTAGGAATGAGCGGCATGCACTTGGATAAATATGCACAAAAATCAGGATCTTTTATCCCTGATATCAGAGCGTTTACCCCCAATGTTATCGAGGAAAGATCGATGAATATCGTTGGTTTAGACGTATTCTCAAGGCTGATGATGGATAGGATTATTTTCCTTGGTCTGGCTATTGATGAATATGTTGCTAATGTAATTCAAGCTCAATTATTGTTTTTAGAATCTACAGATTCTAAAAGAGACGTTCAGATGTTTCTAAATAGTCCCGGTGGTTCTGTTATAGCTGGTTTGGGTATTTATGATACCATGCAGTATATTAGCCCCGACGTAGCAACTATCTGTACAGGTATGGCAGCATCAATGGGTGCCGTGCTTTTGGCGGCGGGTACCAAAGGGAAAAGATCTGGTCTTCCACATAGCCGTGTTATGATTCACCAACCATTAGGTGGCATGCAAGGTCAGGTATCTGATATGGAGATTTACTACACTTTAGTTAAAGAGCAACAAAAATCATTATACGATATCCTTAGCAATCATACTGGTCAGACCTATGAAACTATTGAAAAGGACTGTGACAGAGATAATTGGATGACCTCCAAAGAAGCTGTAGCTTATGGATTATTAGACGAGGTCCTTGATAAAAGCAACAAAGAAAAAAAGAAAGAAGCTTAATTCTTCATTGAAATAAATGGCAAAAAATAAAACATCGTTCCACTGTTCATTTTGTGGAAAAGATAAGTCGGAGACACTTATGCTTATAGCGGGTATTAATGCCCATATATGTGAAGTATGTGTTGAGCAAGCGCATGATATCGTTCAGGAAGAACTCTATGGTGGCATGAAAAATGGCGTGCGCACGAAGGGAGTGGGAAATTCTAATCTCTCTTCTGATAAGCAAGATTCTTCTGATAATCATATTCTTTCTCCTATGGAGATGAAAGCGAAGTTGGACCAGTATATTATCGGTCAGGATGAAGCAAAAAAGTATCTTTCCGTTGCTGTTTACAATCACTATAAAAGATTGCAACAACCCAAAGAAGATGATGTTGAAATCGAAAAATCAAATATTCTACTTATAGGTCGCACAGGGACAGGAAAAACTTTACTTGCTAAAACTATAGCACGTATGCTAAATGTTCCTTTCGCTATTGTTGACGCTACTGTTTTTACTGAAGCAGGGTATGTTGGTGAAGACGTGGAAAGTATTTTAAGCCGCTTACTTCAGGTTTGTGATTACAATGTGAGCGCGGCAGAAAGAGGCATTGTATATATAGACGAAATAGATAAGATTGCCAGAAAAAGTGATAATCCTTCTATTACCCGTGATGTTTCTGGTGAAGGCGTTCAACAGGCTTTACTAAAAATGCTTGAAGGTACCGATATCAATGTTCCCCCTCAAGGTGGCAGAAAGCATCCTGAGCAAAAAATGGTGAAGGTTAATTCTGAAAATATACTTTTTATTTGTGGTGGTGCTTTCGATGGTATTGAAAAACTTATTGCCAGACGAGTAAACACGCAGGTAATAGGCTTCAAAAAGGAAGGTGATAAATCTTTTGACAAGGAAAATTTATTACAATACGTTTCTCAGCAGGACATAAAATCATTTGGTCTTATTCCGGAGCTTATCGGCAGATTACCTGTTCTTACCTATCTGGATCCATTAGATCACGATGCCTTGGTTAGGATAATGACAGAACCTAAAAATTCTTTGGTAAAGCAATATCAAAAATTATTTAGTTACGAAGGAGTAGAATTGAATTTTTCTGCCGAGGTCATTTCTTTTATTGCCACAAAAGCTATGGAATTCAAGCTAGGTGCACGTGGTCTTCGTTCTATTTGTGAAGCTATTCTAACAGATGCTATGTTCGAATTACCCTCTCAAAAAGACAAGACA
Source organism: Haliscomenobacteraceae bacterium (assembly GCA_947501115.1). Taxonomy (GTDB): domain Bacteria; phylum Bacteroidota; class Bacteroidia; order Chitinophagales; family Saprospiraceae; genus BJGN01. Next base: position 17,273 of record CANMVX010000023.1, on the reverse strand, counting down.
ACTTTTGACCTGGATCTTTCCTACGCCATGGAAAAACTAAACAGATCTAAAATAGCTTCCCAACACGCGGCCTAGTGTTCAAATTATGGCATCTGATGTTAAAAGATATTTTGTAGAACTTTCGTACTTAGGTACTCACTACCACGGTTGGCAACGTCAACCAAATAAAATAAGTGTTCAAGAAACGGTTGAAAATGCATTTTCAACCGTTTTGCGTAACACTATAACCGTTTTTGGCTGTGGTAGAACGGATACTGGGGTTCATGCCAGTCAATACTTCTGTCATTTTGATATAGAAAAAGAACTTCCCATCCATTTTTTGCAAACCATTAATAGATTACTCCCTAAGGATATAGCCATAAAACAATTTATTCTTCAAGATGACTTATCCAGGCATGCGCGTTTCCAGGCTTGCCGTAGAACGTATGAATACCATATTACCTTTCAAAAAAATCCTTTCGTTCTTCACAATACCTGGAAATATGGCCTTGTCCTGAAACCTGACTTTTTACTGATGCAAAAAGCAGCACAATTAATAGCTAAATACCACGATTTTACCCCATTTTGTAAAACAGGTCACAGTGCTCAAAGTATGATTTGCCAAATTTATGAAAGCACCTGGGTTTTCGATGAAGAAAAACAAACAGCTACCTATAAAATTTCTGCCAATCGCTTCCTAAGAGGTATGGTGCGATTAATTGTAGGGGCACTAATACAAGTTGGTATAGGAAAATTGAGCCTCGGGGAACTTGAATACGCCCTCGACAATCAAAGTTTCATAAAACAAGGGTTATCAGTGCCCGCCGAAGGATTAACGCTTACCGAAGTTAGGTATCCCTGGGAAAATGTATAATGTAATGCACTAAACCAAACCGTAGATTCCCCTTGTTGATAGGAATGCACCTGAAATAATTCTCTGTAAATAAAAAACAAGAATCATTCATGTAAAATGTGAACCCAAATGTGAGAAGCGTTTGATTTTACACCAATGAATACTCTCGGTTTATTTAAATTTTTTAAATTCTTTTAGGCCAAAATAAAATCCAAATCCAAATAAAATGGTAATAAAGCCCGCAAAATATGGTATTATTTCAATCATTTTTTTGGTTGGTTATAAGTTTTAAATAGATACCAAAAGCTAAAATAGATGGCACCCAAATACCAATGAAAATGGCTGCATTTTCTTCTCCATTGAAATACAAGATCTCGGAAAAAATAAGGGAACTAAAAGCAGCAATAAACAATAATATGTCAGTTATTGTAAATTTTTTAAATACGTCTTTAAGCATTTTTAAGATTTATTTTTGATGAATAATAATATATGGTTAGAAGTCACTAAAACGTGAAAATATTTACCAATAGGTCGAAAATACAGCTAAAAAGTTTTAAAAAATATCTATGAGATTGATGGAAGAACATCAGTTTCAAATATTTTAATTAAAACCTTAAAAAGAATTTTTAAGCCCAAGAGCTTATCAGGTTCAATTTGTCCAGAAACATTAGATAACAATATAAACTACCTATTTAGGTAGCTCAGTAAAGGTTACCTTTAACTTAGCTCCATACTTAGGGTGTCCTGCTCCATATAATACAGATCTTGCGGCACGTTCACTTCTTGGGAAAACACGGATATAAATTTCGGGGGGTACTTTTCCATCTACCATCCTATTTAAATGCGTGCTTAAATTAACTCTGTATTTACCAGGACTTCCGTCTGCAGCGAATACAGGATTTCCGCCGACTAACTTGAAAACTTCCTCGCCAGCAACCAATACATCAGAGGTAACAACATAATTCCCTGCCGTATTTTTGTAGAATAAAATAATTTGCGAGGCTGGAGGAAAATAAGTAGTATTATCTTCTTTAAGTGCTTCAATGTTAAGCTCCAACTCAGCGAAATTGATTATTTTTCCTTTTAATTTCGTAATTTCCGGGATTCTTATAGCACCTAAAACACCAGCCATAGCCTGGGTATATATAGTAGAACCGTCAGCCGAAAAAGGTTTATCAAGCGTAGTTTTAAGCTTTGACGTCGATAAATCGTGACTAAACGAAGATAATTTAGCAGAATAGCCATTGGTCACATACTGAAATTGCCCCGGGCTAGTAGAACCATTATAATAAAAATATAAGCCAGCATAATTACTTTGAAGATTTATTCCCACTATAGACTGCGCATTATCAGCAGGCCTCAAAACAGCACCCTTAAAAAGCTTAAAGAAATCGGCATCAGAAGTATAGTTTGTGCTATCAGCCTGAGCAAATGGCTTTAAAAAAGTAGCTTTACTGATAGGTATTCTAATCTGTGGAAACCTCAAGGTATCAATGGTTCCCTGACGATAATCAAAAACCTGGGTGGACGCAAAAGTTGGCGTAACGGTAACAGTGCCTATCGGTAATGCTTCTGTCGCAAAATTAGTATTTGAATTGTAGGTATTTGTCCTATCCATCTGCTCTGCCAAAGGGTAGATATTAAAGGTGATAGGAGCTGATAAATTTCCATAAAAAGCGGTGGTATCATAAGGCAACACCCAGACAATAGAGTCCACTTGCTTATCTTTAAAATCATAGAAAAGTCCTTGTTGGGGTAATACCTGCATATAGATAGAGGCATCAGATTTACCAAAAATAGGATCATTCAACCGGCCACATAAATAGGCACTTGCTGCAGTGAAAGGAGAATAGACTTCGACTAAATCACCCGACACTGTAGTTGACTGCACAAGTAAAGTATCTGAAAATCCAACTTTTGTGGTATCTTCCGATAGAAGATCCAAGCCAAATGATGTAGAATCATTACAAGCACCTAACAAAAGGGCAGCGATTGAAAAGAGGGCAAAATCCCTGAAATATTTCATAATACTAATCTTAATACAATTCATTAATAGGAAAAAAGAGGTTAAAAAGATACGCAGGGTTGTTTGGCCATCTAATTTTCTTCCTCCGGAAGCATTGCCCTGTAAAAATCAGGAACACCTGAAAATAAATCCTCCCCTTCCATTTTTAACAAAGGCTTATCCTTTATTTCGTTAATGGCACTTTGTAGAGCCTCGTCAAGTAGCTCCTCCGCCTGAATTACAGCGTCAGCGTAAACTATAGCTCCCTGATGCAAAACCACCTCATCACCCAAGCGAAAAGCGGAAAGATCTGCCTCCTGTAAATTATTGATACTTGCCTTTGTAAAAAATTTAGAGTCAAATGATTTCTCTAAGGTATCTTTAAAAACCGAATAAATTACCTTCACCTTATTAAAAAGAGGGTCATTTTTGTAAGCCGTCTTAAGGTAAAAAGGAACTAAACTAGTCATCCATCCCTGGCAATGTACAATATCAGGTGACCAACCAAATTTCCTTACCGTCTCAATGACACCTTTACAGAAAAAAATCATTCTGTCAGAATTATCATCATATTCCACTTCTTTGAGGTCGTGAAAAATCTCTCTACCTTTGAAGAAATCATCATTATCTAAAAAATAAACCTGCATTCGGATATCCGGAAGCGAGGCAACTTTTATAATCAACGGAAAATCATCATCATCAACGATAATATTCATGCCAGATAAGCGGACCACTTCGTGTAATCTATGTCTTCGCTCATTAATACATCCAAATTTCGGCATCAAAACCCTTACCTCCATTCCCTTTTCCTGAAGGTATTGCGGCAACTTCCTGGAAAGTTTGGCAATTTCAGAACCAAGTGTATAAGGTTCCATTTCTTGGGTTACAATCAAGACTTTTATTTTACCCATTGACTTACTTTTGTACTATTCTATTAGGGAAGATTTCCAAAATAATGTACAAAAGTACGAAAATTTTACGACAAAAAGGAAAAATAACAACATAACAATGCCCTCTCTTTTAGCTATTCCATTATATTTGCTATTTGTGCGCTATCAATAGCCAGATTTAGATACCAGTTTATATGAAAAAGACATTGTTGACCGGTCTGCAATTGGGCCTTTTTTTTGCTTTTGGATTCCTGTTGCTTTGGCTTTTGTATAGCAATCAACAGCAGGCTTATCTGGAAGATTGTGCTTTAAAGAATATTCCAGCCGCCCAATGTAGCCTTTGGGATAAATTAAAAAATGATTTCTCTGGTGTCAATTATTTTTGGATTTATGCAAGCCTTTTTTGTTACGGCATTTCTAATCTTAGCAGGGCCATACGCTGGAAAATGCTGTTACACCCCATGGGGTATCACCCTAAATTGAGCAATGCGTTTTTCACTACCATAGTAGGTTATCTTGCAAACTTGGCCCTTCCCCGTTTTGGAGAAGTTGCCAGAGCCGGATCTATCGCCAAATATGAGAGAATCCCTGTGGAAAAAGCGATAGGTACTATTGTCGTGGACAGAATTGCTGATCTTTTCATGATTTTAGCCATTACTCTGTTAGGATTTATCCTCGAATTTGATAAAATTTCAGCCATAGCCGTAAAATACATTAATCCCAATGAACGCTTTGGGGAGAAAATAGGCTTAGTCGTTTTCTTGCTTTCAGCAATGATTATAATGACGCTGGTAGCCTGGAAATTTAGAAAAAAAATGAGTGCCTGGTCTATTTTCAATACCATCCGACATCTCTTCGAAGGTTTTGTCAGTGGGCTAAAAAGTATAAAAGAAATTCCCAGTAAAAGTCGGTTTTTGTTGCATACTGTCATTATCTGGACTATGTATTTTTTAATGACTTACCTCACCCTGCTTTCATTTCATATTACTGAAAATTTAACGGTTTCAGCTGCATTGTTCGTTTTTATCCTGGGTGGTTGGGGCATTGTTGTTCCTTCTCCAGGCGGTATGGGAACCTACCATTTTATGACTCAAATTGGCCTTGCTGTGTATGGTATTAGCTTTGAAGATGGTTTTTCATGGGCCAATATTTCCTTTTTCACCATTCAAATTGGGGGTACTCTGCTGTATGGTGCTATTTCGCTCATCTGCTTACCCCTAATAAATAGAGGTTATAAGCCAACGGTTACCCTATAAAAATGAGTGTGAAGGAAAATATTGAAAATAAAATAATGTCCAGTTTGGAAGATGCGCTCGACATAATTTCCATCTGGAGGAATAACAAAGAAAAAATTGTATTTACGAATGGTTGTTTCGATCTTTTCCATGCCGGGCACGCTCATTCTCTGGCCGATGCTGCCAGATATGGGACGAAACTAATTGTTGGTCTGAATGACGATTCCTCTGTGCACAAACTAAAAGGAGATGACCGGCCTTTTAACAAACTGAGTTCAAGGGCTTTTGTTTTGGCTTCCCTTCAAGCCGTCGATCTGGTCATTCCATTCTCTGAATTAAACCCTGAAAATTTAATTCGAGCCATTATCCCGGATGTACTCGCAAAAGGCAGCGATTATACCCTTGAAAATATAGCTGGGGCAGCTTTTGTTTTGGAAAATAAGGGCGAAGTAGTGCGAATTCCTCTGTTGCCCGATATATCGTCCACAAAAATGGCCGAATTTATGCTTAATAAAAATGACTAAGGATGCAAACTAAAATACAAGACGTTATTCGTGTTCTTTCTTCGCATGCTCCTTTAAGCTGGCAGGAAGATTATGATAATTGTGGGCTACTGGTTGGCGACCATCAAACCGTTATAACGGGTATTATGACTTGCCTGGACGTGACCCTCGAAGTTATTAATGAAACGATTCAAAATGGAGCCAATTTGATCGTTTCACACCACCCTATCATTTTTAAGCCATTAAAAAAATTATCCCAGGGAGGTTTTGTTGAAAATATACTGCTTAAAGCCATAAAAAATGATATCGCCATTTATGTTATTCATACCAATCTGGATAACGCCTATCACAGAGGCATAAATGAAACTTTAGCGAAAATTATTGGGCTTAATAATAGGTCCATTCTGCAAGAAAAACAGGGATTATTATCGCAGCTTCAATGTGTCCTTTCAGAGAATGAAGCAAATACAATACTACCTCAAATAAATTTACTGAAGCCTCATTCTATTTCATATCAAGCTGTTATGGCAAATATGTCAGAGGGTAAATTATCAATGGTTCTTCTTAATCATCAACTTTCCGAAGCATGTCATATTATTGATTCATCAACAGGTAAAACTCCTTTTAAAGAAATTACCGGGGTAAAAAACACTTCATACCTGGTGGGCGCAGGCATGGTTGGATATCTCGATCAGCCAATGCCTCCAATAGATTTCTTAGATTTATTGAAAAACGCCTTATCTCTCAAAGTTATAAAGCATACTTTTCTTTGCAAGGATAAAATTCATAAGGTAGCTATCTGTGGCGGGAGTGGGAGCTTTTTATTGACAGACGCCCTTAGGGCACAAGCAGATATATTTGTCACCTCGGATTACAAATACCACCAGTTTCAGGAAGCAAATAATAAAATTATAATCGCCGATATTGGTCATTATGAATCAGAAGTGTGTGCAGTTAACTTAATAAAGCAAATTATTTCTGAAAAATTTACTAATTTTGCCATTCGGTCAACAACCGTAGTTACCAATCCGGTGTATTATCACCAATAATTTCGAATATATCATAAACCTGCCCAACATGGCCGTTGAAAAAACAGTAGCTGAAAAGTTGAAAATGCTCTACGAGCTTCAACAAATAGACTCTAAAATAGACCAGATTGCCGTACTTAGAGGCGAATTACCCATAGAGGTAAGCGACTTGGAAGATGAAATCGTCGGCCTTGATACGCGTATCGAAAAAGCAAAATCCATTGTTGAAGATCATATTCGCAATGCAGCTCAATATGATGCCTCTATTAAAGAATCTGAAAGTTTAATTGTCCGTTACCAAACTCAACTTGATAACGTTAAAAATAATAGAGAATTTGAAGCCCTTACCAAAGAGTTAGAACTTCAAAAACTTGAAATTCAGCTATCTGAAAGAAGAAAGAAGAATGTTACCATCGAAATTGAAAATAAAAAGGAAGCGCTGACCACCAGTATTTCAAAAAGAGATGTAAAACAAAAAGAATTAGAGCAGAAAAAAATTGAACTCGACGATATTATAGCTAAAACAAATGACGAAGAAAATGCTCTTCGTAAACGCTCTGTGAAAGCTAGAAATGGTATCGAAGAAAGATTACTAAAGTCTTATGACAAAATAAGAAAATCTTATAGAAACGGTCTCGCCGTGGTAACTATTCAAAGAGATTCCTGCGGAGGTTGTTTCAATAAAATTCCACCCCAAGTGAAATTAGAGATTTTTACTTGTAAAAATATTATGGCTTGTGAGCATTGTGGCAGAATTTTAGTGGACGAGTTCACCGTAGAAATGAATTCTAAAGAAGCCAGCGCTAAAGCTTAAGTTTTATCTATTTAAAGTTTTCCTGACAAGGATATAAAACATAGATTTACATCGTGTTTTATATCCTTGTTTTCGTTTTACCAATATAATTGAATGATTTCACCTTATTCTAATCCAAAAGAATTATATTTAATAACTTAATAACCTAAAAAAACAAAAAATGAAAAAAATAATGCTCCTCCTCTGGGTCGTATTCAGTGTAAATATGACGATGAATGCCCAATGGGTAAAATTGTTCGAAGGAGAACATTTAAAAGCATGGAAAGCAAGTGAAAATCCTGAAACTTTCAATCTGACGGAAGGAGCCTTAACGGTTCATGGCCCCAAAGCTCACCTTTTTTACGACGGGCCTCTTGCAAATCATAATTTCAAGGATTTTGAATTAAAAGTGCAGATTATGACTTTTCCTCAGGCCAATTCTGGTCTTTATATTCATACTGAGTTTTTGGAAAAAGCATGGCCGGCAAAAGGGTACGAAATACAAGTTAATAATTCCCAAAGTGACTGGAGGAGAACGGCCAGCCTATACAATATAGTGGATGTTGCTGAAGTAAATACCCCCGATAATGAATGGTTTGAACTACATGTAACCGTTAAGGGGAAACGAATCATAACAAAAATAAATGGCGTTACTATCGTTGATTATACAGAACCTAAAACACCTCTGAGAAAAGAAGGCCAACTTCAAAGAATTTTAAGTAGTGGAACCATTGCTATTCAAGGCCATGACCCAAATAGTAAGGTCAATTATAAGGACTTAATGGTCAAAATAAATTAACACAAACTGATTTGGTAAAAAAATCACGCTATAACGAATAAAAAAGGGCGAAATGGATTTCATTTCGCCCTTTTTCATATTTCTTAAAGTATAATTATATTATTTCGTTGCAGGAACAACCAACATTTTTGTTCTTACAAGCGCTGTAATATCCTCTGATTCAGGGGTAAACAAAAGAGCATTAAAAGAACTCGTATCAAAAACCATAACGAACTTATTTTCTGTACAAACCTCTTTAATTTTTGCAGTTATTTTGTCCACAATAGGTTTTAACAGTTCCTCTCTTTTTACCTGGAGTTTTTGTTGTATTTGCTGTTCAAAAGCCTGAATTCCTTCTTGTTCTTTTTGAAGTAACTCCTGTTGCTCTTTTTCCTTTATAGGAGCAAGATTACCAGATTGCTGCTCCTTCATAAAGGCAATATAATTATTTTTAAATTTCTCAGCCATCGCCTGACCTTCAGCCACCAGGGTGTTTTGGTATTCCTCCAAATCAATGTCCGCCTTGCGGGTGTCTGTTAATGAAGTCAAAAAAGCATTGAAGTTCATGTGGCCATAACGCTGAGCATTTAGTCCAACAGAGGAAACTATAAGTAGGGAAAACAAAAATATTCTAATCATTGTCATTTGTTTTTAATAAGAACGACAAAAATAATCGATATCTTTTGAATTATGCCATAATTTTTAAAAGATTAATTTTTTAAATCAATATTCTATCTATATTCCTTCTTTTTCAGATAAATACCTAAAGAAATTCAATCTATTTCAAACCTTGTTTAAAAGCATTAACCCTTAGAATGACCTTTTCAAATTTTCAGGTACATCCTAGTTTGCTTGCGACCATCTGCAAGGGTTACAACCATCAGATAGGTTCCCTTAGGCAAGTAAGAAGGCAAAGAGACAAAATTATCCCCCTTATTAATAAGTCCTTGATAAATATTTTTTTCGCCAAACCAAACGGAAACCTCTCCATTTTCTGAAATACCATTTAAATAAAAGCGACCATCTCCTGGATTTGGGAATAAATTAAATGAAGGAACCTCCCATTTCTCTGTAAGACGAGTGACCGTTAAAGGGATAAAACCCAAAAACCCACTATAGTTAGAAGAAAAGGGTAAATTGACATTTACTATGGATACTTTACCACGATAGGAACCAGAAAACAGCAAAGAATGACCGTCAAACTGCCTGAACTGAGAAGGAAAGGCATTTCCGTCCCCCGAAAATGTTAACATATTCTGAGGCTTTCCGTCTTCTGAAGTCCACGTTGAAATAAATGAATGAAAGGATGAAAATGTTTCTGTTGAGACACCCTGCCAACGCAGTTTTCCTAAAGAATATCCACTTAACCAAATGTTTCCATCGGTTTTGTACACAGCTAAAGGAGCCTGGACATTCTCACCACCTAACATAGTAGCCCAATGTGCATTTCCTCCAAAAGCTATTTTTAATAAAAAAATATCTGATAATCCGTCTTGTGATTGTAAGGTTGTATTCTCCCCTATCTTCATTACTCCCGCAAGAGAACCGGACAGATAAATATCACCGTTTTTAACATCCATAAAGGAAGTAAGTAATCTTTGCTCATAAACACCACCAAATTTCACCAGTTTTTCTGCCCTTAAATCTTCTTTCCGCAGATACACTAAAAAAACATCCCAATCGCGGGATGAAGCTATAACAGATAGTGAATCGACTAAAACATCCCGATCAAAATTTCCTGCTATTCCTATTGAATTTCCGCGTACAAATAAAGAAATAGCTTGCATTTGATTGTTCGGGAAGCTACCAGAAAAAGCCCTCAATTGTTTTACTTTTCCTGTATTCAGAGAAAATATTCCTGTAAAAACCGATGATTCCCCTGTACCATAAAGAGTTTGTCCATTATCAAAAGTTAAACTATCTTGAAAACTACCACATAAAATAAGTTCATTAGCCGTTTCGTCCAAATACATTTGACCCCACTCTTGCCAGCTACTTCCTTGAAAAAGAGAGATCCATAGTAAGTCACCTTTCTCATTTATTCTGGCTATAAAAATAGCTTTTGAATTTCCCTTGGTTGAAAATATTTGTTGGTTTATCTCTATTCGTTCGGTAAAACTTCCCGACAGGATAACATCGCCATTTGCCAGATTTTTTGCATCAAACAAAACATCATTTCTCGTACCTCCCCAAGAGAGTAAGACCTTGAATTGACCTTGCATCCATTTGCCTAAAAACAGATCATTTTCTCCAGCAGACGTCCATAACCTATTCATATCATTCCAGGAACCTTTATAATTTCCCGCCATAAGTGTATCGCCACCCGTATTTTTAAAAAACGACATCACCTCAATGTCCCCTTTGATAGACATTTGATAAGGTATATCCAGAACCTGTGCCGTGGCTGAATTATTTTTTATACATAGGATCAGTGTGATAACAGATATAAATCTTAGAAATTGCTGTAATTTGCTGTCCATAATTTAAATTAATTCAATGTTCAATATAGTTAAAATGGAAAAAGGCCTAAGCAAGTTTATTTTACCAGCTATATTATTTTTATATGGTTGTAAAAATAACGATAAGCCCTTTGTAGATAATTCTCCGTCTGGTTTTGACCATACCCTTGAAAATATGAACGAGGCTATCGGAACTACCCCTGACGAAGATAGTTTATACCTTATCAGGGGTAGTTTTTACCTTGAAAATGAAAAATTTGAGGAGGCAGTTCTTGATTTTATGCAAGCATGGAAATTAGATTCAACCCATCCGGAAGCCCTTCACAAACTATCGGACACCTATTTGGCCTATTTTAAATCTTATGAAGCACTTCAAATTTTAATAAAAGCAACTGAAAAATTTCCCAATTCAGCACCAACCATGAGGCATCTTGCCAAACTTCAGCTTATTCTAAAACAATATGACGAAGGCTTCAAAACGTTGGAAAAAGCAAGAAATATTGGAGAAGGTATGCCGGAAACCGCTTTTTTAACGGGTATATTTTTCAAAGAAATAGGTGATACCGCCAGGGCCATAAATAGTTTACAAGAGGCGATAGAGGGGGATGCTGATATTGAAGATGCATGGATTATTTTAGGTCAGCTTCAAGAGGCGAAGGGAAATTCTATAGCAAAAAGGTATTATGAGACAGCCCTTCAGAGGAATCCTTCCAATAAACAGGCTTTAATGGCCAAAGCTAATTTTCTCGCTAAAAATAATGATTTACTTTCCGCTCTTCGTATTTTTAGGAAGTTGCAAAGTATTGAACCAGAAAATGCAGATCCCTTTTTCAATGCAGGCTTAATCCTTCTCGATGTAGATTCCATTGAACAGGCATCAAGCCAATTTGACCAGGCTATTACATTGAATCCACTCCTCATTGAAGGGCAATTTTATTGCGGATTAAGCGCTGAATGGTTAGGAGATAATCAAAAAGCGAAGAAACATTACCAACTAGCCCTTCGATTAGCCCCTGATTACAAAGATGCAAAAGATGGATTGGTACGATTAAATAAATAAGGTGGTCATTTTTACCATAGACCTTGAAAAATATCGTATATTGGAATAAATAAAAAATTATGAAATTAACCTTTTGTGGCGGTGTTCAGGACGTAACCGGGAGTAGTCATTTGGTTACGCTGGACAGTGGGTTTACCATTTTATTAGATTGCGGTTTATACCAGGGAAATCGCCCCGACATGGAAAATTTCAATCAGGAATGGTTATTCGACCCTCATTCTATCGATTGCCTTATACTTTCCCATGCTCATATTGACCATTGCGGAAGAATTCCTAAATTAGTAAAAGACGGATTTAAGGGAAATATATATTGTACCCATGCCACGCGTGATCTTGCTCATATTCTATTATTGGACAGTGCCTTTATTCAAGAAAAAGATGCTGAGTTTTTTCATAAGAAAAGATCTCGAAATGCTGGTTATCAAGATCGTGATTTTCAGGAGCCTTTGTATAGAAGCAAAGATGTACCTGTAGCTTTAGAACAATTTGTCACGGTTGGTTACGACCGTTGGATAAACATCAATGAACTGGTCTCCTTTCAATTTTCCGATGCAGGTCATATTCTCGGAAGTGCTGGAGTAACCCTGCGTATCATTGAAAATAAAGAGGAAAAATTATTAGGCTTTACAGGGGATATTGGCAGACCCGAACGACCTATTTTAAGAAATCCTAAACCTTTGCCTCCTGTTGATTTCTTGATATCTGAATCAACCTACGGCAATAAAGAACACGACTCTAATCCTAAGGAAAGAGAGAGATTTCTTCAGATTTTAACTGAAACCTGTGTTGAAAAAGGAGGAAAAGTAATTATCCCTGCTTTTAGTGTCGGAAGAACTCAGGAACTCTTGTTCATTCTGGATCAGCTGGAAAATGAAGGAAAATTGCCACAGGTACCCGTATTTGTCGATAGTCCTTTAGCAGTGAATGCAACGATGGTGTATGCCTCTCATCCCGAATGTTTCGATGAGGATTTGACTGAATATTTACTCCTTGATGAAAATCCATTTGGTTTTAAAAGGCTAAAATACTTGCGCAAACAAGCCGATTCAATGGCTCTAAATGAACTGAAAGGGCCTGCGATTATTATTAGTGCCTCAGGAATGATTAATGCGGGGAGGATAAAACACCATGTGGCACACAATATTGAAAACCCAAATAATACTATTTTGATGGTTGGATATTGCTCGCCTTTTACGCCTGGTGGAAAATTAAGAGCTGGCGACAAAAGCATTTATTTATTGGGGCATAAAATGGAAGTCAGAGCCAATGTTGAAGTTTTGGACTCTTTTTCCGCTCATGGCGATAAACTAGAAATGCTTGATTATTTAAAAAACCAGAAAGGTCATGTGAAAAAATTGTTCCTTGTTCACGGAGAACATGAGGCAAAGAAAGCTTTTGCAACGCTTCTTCACCAGTATGGATTGCCTGAAGCCGTAATTCCAACATCAGGTCAAGAATTTGCCCTGTAAAAAAGAACTATTTGGAAGTTTGGATTTTATTAAGAAGTAACTGAGCTTTTATAAGGAAATCAGCGTGATGATTATTCCACTCATTATATATCATCATGAGTCTAGCAGCATCCCAGGCGGCAGATTTAGGTACAATTTGTCTGGCGGCAATGGGGTGAAGCCAATATTCCAGGTTATTACTTTTTAAATGCGACTTATCTAACCTGTAGTTTATAATAACTGATAATTTGTTGAGTGAAAACAAATATTCGGTAGTTTTATTTAACTCTTTTTGTAAATCTATTACATTCCAACCTGAGAAATCAGCACCACAACGTTCACATAGAAAAAGATCCCGACGACCATCAAATACCACAAGGTCATCAAATTCATATTTATGAAAATTCTTTTCCAAAAAATTTCTGATATGAAGTTTGGCGTTTTTTAACTTGTTAAATTCAAAGAAAAGCTTATCCTCTGATAACTTAAAATTTTCATCGAACGGCCTGGTTAGACCAGTATTCAGATTGAAAACCTCTTTATTTCTTGACAAAGTATGTCCCAATTCGTTTACTTCAGAATAGACATTTACGATATCAACGGGCGCATTATTAATCCAACTTTCAAGGAAAAGTTTTTTAGATCCAATCTCGAAGACTAAAAAAGCAATTTCACTAATAGCATAGAAGTTGGGATATCCACCGTAGATATTACCATATTTAAGTTCCAAAAAGGCTATATTCCTATTCACTTTTTGTGTGTATTCTGGGTTTCGGATTTACCAAGACCACCTTGAGAAAAACCGGGAAAAAATTTTCGAACGCAATATAACATAAAAAGGTAAATAAATAGTACAAGTTTTACTTTAAATATTTTTTTAAAAAATCAACTTATCTGATTAACAATCATTTAAAGAAATATATGTTGCTAATACCCACGCTAGTTTCATCCCAGGTAAGTTTTAATAAAGTATAAAAAAACCATAGGAAACCAAGGAAAAAATATGTTTATTTTCCGAACCACTACCATTGTTTTGCCTGATAGGGATAGCGGATTTTATATTGATCCTTCACAAGACCAAGTAATCTTTGTCTAAAAACATCCATATTTTCCTTTTTTTCAGCGGAAATTAGGAGCGGTTCAATGAGTTCACCTTGTACCCATTTTGTCATCATACTTGAAACGACCTCAGTTTTACCTTCCTCGTCGAGAAGTTCGTCAAAATATTTTTCACGGTAAAGGTCAAATTTATTGAGAATGAGCCAAGTAGGCTTTTCGGCAACGCCCAGATCGAGCAGCGTTTGATTCACCGTACGGATATGATCTTCATGTTGAGGATGGGCGATATCGACCACATGAATAAGAATATCACTTTCTCTTACCTCGTCCAATGTTGATTTAAAGCTTTCAACCAAATGGTGAGGTAATTTTCTTATAAAACCAACGGTATCGGACAATAAAAAAGGGACATCTTCCAATACTACTTTTCGAACGGTCGTATCGAGGGTTGCAAAGAGTTTATTTTCGGCAAACACCTCTGATTTGCTTAGTAAATTCATTAAGGTTGACTTACCCACATTGGTATAACCCACGAGGGCTACGCGAATAAGATCTCCCCGACTTTTACGTTGTGTTTCATTTTGTAAAGAAATTTTTTCCAGTTTCTTTCTAAGCAAAGTAACTTTATCTCTTACGATACGACGGTCCGTTTCAATTTCCTTTTCACCGGGACCTCTCATACCGATACCCCCTTTTTGCCTTTCCAAATGCGTCCAAAGTCCTCTTAATCTGGGCAATAGATACTGCATTTGAGCCAATTCAACCTGCGTTTTTGCTTGAGCGGTTTGTGCCCTTGACGCGAAAATATCTAAAATCAAGGTAGAACGATCAATTATTTTTACTTTTAGGAAAGCCTCCAGGATATTGACCTGTTTACCTGTAAGATCATCGTCAAAGATGACCATATTTACATTTTCGTGACTTTGGACATAGGCTTGAATTTCTTCTAATTTACCCTTTCCAATAAACGTTTTACTATCGGGGTGAATTAATTTTTGAGTAAATCTTTTAAGACAAATGGCACCTGCTGTGAGAGCTAAAAATGCTAATTCGTCTAAATATTCATTTACTTGTTCCTCCGTTTCTCCCTTTTGGATCAGACCTACTAAAACGGCAAATTCCTGTTCTAAAAGAATACCTTTTTGAGCCTTTTCCCCAACATTCCAGCCATTACTCATATTAACATAATTATTGTATCCAATCGGAAGGATTAAGTCTCTGCTTTTCCTTCCATAATTCAAAATGAATCTCAGGTTTTTCATCACCTAAAGACCCAATAGATTGATTAACCGACAGCACATCTCCCCTTTTAACACTAATCGTCTCCATATTGGCATACACGGTATAAAAATTATCGTGTTGAACAATCACTGTATATTGATACCCAGGAACGACTTGGGTACCGACCACTTTTCCCGGAAAAACAACTTTGACTGATGCTTTTGGGGAAGTTAGTATATCAATCCCATTATTCACCGTTTTCACATCTTTAAAATCAGGGTGTTGTTGCGTACCAAAGGTTTTGACTACCTGTCCGTTCTCGACAGGCCAGGGAAGACTTCCTTTTGCTTGTTGAAAATTGGATGCGGTTGAGGCAGGCATAGATTTTTTTTCTGATTTTGGTGCTATAGCATTTCTCTTAGCCATCGCATCGATTTCTGTACGAATGACCCTTTCTATGGAATTATCCAATTTAAGTCTTTGCCGAAGCTGGTCTTCCAGTGAGGTAGCTAATTTCTGTTCATTATCCTTTAGCGTGGTCAATACCTTATTTTTGACCTTCATTTCCTGTCCTAACTTTACTTCCTGTCCCTTTATGGCCAGTAAAATAGATTCTTTTTCTGCCAATGAGGAGGTAAGCTGAACCGTTTTATTTTTTAAAGTTATTTGCGTAGCGTGTATTAATGAAACCTGTCTTCGCCGATAACTTTCATATTGTTTTACCAGGACAAACCGTTTATAAAATTGATTTAAATTCTCAGCTGAAAACAAAAAAGCATCCATATTCCTATTCAGCTTATTTCTCAATGCAGCCCTCACCATTTGCTTGTATTCTATCTGTAAGCGGTCAATATCTAATTGAAGAGATGCCAGAACGTCTCTAGTCCGATAAATCCGAGACTCCGTGTAAATAATTTCACTTTTAAGATTATTTACCAGCTGTTGCCTGTTTAAGACCTGTGTTTGAAGATTAAGATAGTGCTGTAGAGATTTTTCCTTATCCTCTCTGGTTTGTTGAAGTTCCCTCGTTGTTTGTTCAATATTTTTCAACAAATCCTTCCTTCGCTCCTCTAATTCCTTTCTCGATTGACTATAGGCAGGAACGATTATGGCGAATAAAAAAAGGAAATTAATGGCTACCAGAATACCTTTGCGGGACATCGAAGCGAAGGCTGACAGGCAAATTGAATTGAACCTGGTTGAATGATAGAACGACATGTAGGTTTCCAGTTTCGGCACTTTGTATATTCAAATCACGAAAATAAGAAAATTGTTGCTTGCTTTCTAATTCTTTATAATCTCCAAACTTCATTTTAAAGTATTTGTTGCTTGCAGGCTGACCCCAATCAATAGCAGAAATCCTTTTATTATTAAAATCCCACCCTAGAGACAAGATACCATTATCCATTGATTTTTGCAACTGCCACTCAAATGATTCTTTATTAGTCACCGTAAAATCAGATATATCGTCTAAAGGCGCATTTCCAAATAAGAGTGCCTGAAGATGTAAAAAATCACCGGGCAGCTGATATTTTTCCTTTATGAAAGAGATAGCATGAGCTTCAAACACATTATTGAGCCTGTCTAAGTAAAAAAAAGAATCTTTTAAAATCAGCGCTCTTCCCACTTCAAACCCTAATTTTCGCACGGAAACCCAAATGGCACTATCCTTGCGTACCCGAATAATGCCTTGCCCACTCACATTTGAACCTTCCGATGCCATTTGCAGCTGGCATTTTCCCTCCATCCACTCTGGGGCGAATACCGCTTTTTTAAGGAATAAAGAAGGGTTATCATCTTCAACTAAACCTCCTTTTTTACTTATTTTAGGTGAGCAGGAAAGAAAGGCAAAAAGCAGAAAAGAAGAAAAAACTAACTTATACATCTTACTAAAACTTACTCAATTTTAAGGACAAACTTTTTCCTGTGTTGCCCAATTCCAGTGATTTTTTGTAAGCATTT
>CANMVX010000022.1 GCA_947501115.1 Haliscomenobacteraceae bacterium | reverse complement strand
GACTACGCCATTATACATTTCCCCCTTTAACAACACCGTATTATCTAGCATATAATTATCGCAGGAGAGCGAGGACACAGACGAAGTCAGTTCGTAGATAGATGGCTGTTGGATACCTTGATTTACATGATAAGAACCCGCTATTTCATTGGCATAAAGCAATTGACCAAAAGAAAATTCAACCGATCCATTTCCAGTGTTCTCCAGGCTTCCTCCTGAAGAAACAGCACTGACCATCGTGGTATCCTGGGCTATTAAAGAAGCCGGAGACATTACACACAAAAGGAATAATAGTAAGCCTATTGTTGAAATAATCCAATATTTAAAGGAAAATACATGACCAAATGCAACAATAAATCGAAACCATGAGATGAGCGAGAACCCGACGGATTTATCACCAAACATCAGACATACGCGTGGTATGTCTGACGAAGGTGAATTTGTGGGAGTAATATTAAAAAATTGCAGATAACTTAAAACCATCTAATTCTTTTGTTTACAAAACTATTTGGATTTAAAGTTTCAGCATTAAAACAGACCTACAAATTCCTTTGAATTCTGAGAATTTTAAGGAATTTTTTTCAAAATGAACCCAAAAATGAATGAAAAGTGAGAATGTTGCCCTTTATTTGAATATGCAGATACTGTCTGAACTTTGATTTTTTTGATTAATGAGATGGATTGTTAGAGTGAACCCTGAAAAAAGTGATGTAAGTATGAAAAGCTGTGTAAAAAGTAACCATTAATATTAGCCCCATCTTTAAAACGAAGAGGTTATCCATAATCCGTGAAATCCTATAATCCTTAAAATCCGTGATTCAAAAATGGAATTGGGGGTAAATATAAAAGGGAAACCTGTCGGGGAGAAGACGATGCGTGCATCGTCTCTACGGGGTAAAAACGTTATCCATCATCCGTGAAATCCAATAATCCTTAAAATCCGTGATTCAAAACCAGGGATTGAGGTAAATATAAAATGGAAACCTGTCGGGGAGAAGACGATGCGTGCATCGTCTCTACGGGGTAAAAACGTAATCCATCATCCGTGAAATCCAATAATCCTTAAAATCCGTGATTCAAAAATGGGATTGGGGGTAAATATAAAAGGGAAACCTGTCGGAGAAGACGCGAGGCATCGCGTCTCTGCGATATTGATTAGTTTTTAATATCCTTGATAAATTCCTTTGGTAATTTCCCTGTAACCAATTTAAAACTTTGAATAAATGCGGAATAGGATTTGAATCCACATTCTTTACCTAATACTTCAATGGTTTTATTGTATCCTTTTTGATTATTAATTAGACCAATAGCATATTCAATTCTCAATCTATTGCGCCAATCTATGTATTTTTCATTATTGATATGATTAAAAAAATAAGTGATATGATGTAATGGTAAATCAATATCCTTTGCCAAACTAAAGGTATTTGAGTCCGCTTCTAAAAATTTATTATCCTTCTTCCAATCTTCAAGTAAAATCCTTATTTTATCTATATAATCATCTTTTAAGGAGAAGTTTTCCATATCGCTTTCTACGAATGCTTTATCTTCCTTTACTTTCAAACCCGGTTTTTCCATAGGAATGCCATAAAGGATTTGGGGAAATAAAACAAGGCCGAGGAGTAACAATAAAAAGCCTATAAAAATGAGAGAGAACAGAATATTCCCCTCATATTGAAAAGACAGTTTATCCTTAGCATTTAAAAACATAAAGCCAATAGTGGATAAAAAAACACCTAAAAAGGTTACGATAATGGCAAAAAATAACAGCCAATTTTTAACAATTTTTTGCTGATTACTCCATGCTTCAATAGATGATTTTTTATATTTATAAGTAAGAATCAGACCCCAAATAGCTATTAGGTAGATAAAAAGATGAACTCCCTTTAGTGCATAATTAATTCGTAATGTAAAAAATAAATTTAATTTAGCGTAGCTCAAACTTTTCCAGGAATTATTAATAATATCATTGGCCACCCTATATTTTTCCTCCCAACTTCCGAAATTTAAGTGTAATCTCCCAGCCAAAATTATAAAAAAAATAAGAAAATGTAATCCGTCATATTTAGTGAACTTAGCATTATCCCTTAAAATTGATCTCACATAAAGAAATGCCAGAGGCCCAATAGTATAAGCTGAAGCATTTAAAGGAATACTCAAAACAAAAGCTATAACAACTGGTGAATTATTGAATAAATAAAGATAATGAGATAGCGTAACGAAATTAAATGCGAATAAAAACAGCCCTAAATAGATATTGGCAGATTTGTAACCCTTATTATAGATTAATAATAAAGCTGAAAAAAAAATACCTAATCCACTTAAAACAAGCATCTTAAATTAATTTACTAGAATATCCAAAAGAACACAGTTTCAAAAATAAATATTTTAAATGGTCTTTTACTCATTTCATCCATTTTAAAATATTATTAAGTCCTTAAAATAGATTAGCTTAATGTTTTATAGCCTGAAAAAAATTGAAATACTTACTACCAATTTCGTATAAAATCTACGCGGAACTACAAATTCATCTTAAAAAAAGACCCGCAAATTCCTTTGAATTCTGAGAATTTTAAGGAATTTGTTTCAAAATGAACCACATAGTGAATGAAAAGTGAAAATATTGCCCTTTATTTAATGGTACTGTCTGAACTTTGATTTTTATAATTTTTTTGATTAATGGGATAAATTGTTAAAGTGTAAAAACAAGGATGTTGGGGTTATTTTCTGATGCATAATACGATGCTGTTCTTGTCTGAACCCGGCCTCTGTAATCCGTGAAATCCAATAATCCTTAAAATCCGTGATTCAAGAATGGGATTAGGGGTAAATATAAAATGGAAACCTGTCGGGGAGAAGACGATGCGTGCATCGTCTCTACAGGGTAAAAACGTAATCCATCATCCGTGAAATCCAATAATCCTTAAAATCCGTGATTCAAGAATGGGATTGGGGGTAAATATAAAATGGAAACCTGTCGGGGAGAAGATGATGCGTGCATCGTCTCTACGGTTAATTTTTTATGCCGTTCATTACATTTATTAATGTTCTGATGGTATGATAATTGCCTTTCCAGATATTTGATTTACGACCAAATTTTGCCTGAGGATCTTTATCAAGGGAACTGGCGTGCCAGTCTCCATTTTCCCAATCAATTAAATATTTTTTTATAAAATCCCATTGTTCGACAAATAAATGTTTATAATTCATGGAATCATTAGGATATAATTGCTGAAAATACCAAAGGGTGTTTAAGGTTTCCGATTGCGCCCACCAATTTTTAGTATCCTTTATGATACGGGATGAATCATTTAATTTATAATAATACCCGGCATCACAAACGCCAGCCGATGTTTTATCCCAACCCCATTTTAACCCATGATCCACCATTTTTTTTCCTAATTCCATTGTTTTTTGATGTTCCTTTTTCAACGTAACATCATTTGGCTCTATATCCATTAATTTATGGGACGCATCCATCAGTAAATAAGCCGTTTCAATATCATGACCAAAAGAGACATGATCCAAATGCCATCTTTTTTGCTGAACCTCAGGCAGGGAATCTCTTAACGAAAATGGTGTAAAATCATTAGCAAAGAATAACTGTAAAAATCCTTTTTCATGTAACATTTTATCCCTTATCAGATATAACATTTCAGACAAACGATTTTTTACAATGGGGTCTGGCCAAACTTTATATAATTGCGTAAAGGCCTCCATCAAGTGTATCGAACTATTCTGGTCTTTAGGAGGAACTCCTCCCCACCCTTCTTTAATGGGCATTCCTTCTTGCGTTAGAAACTGATAATAACCTCCATTTATGGGATCATGACTATGGTCTTCTAACCATTGGAATACTTTTTTAGCAAAATTCAAGACTTCCTCTTCCCGGGTTGCCTCATACAGCGTAGCCAGTGCATATAAGCCGAAAGCGTTACCGTAGGCATTTTTTAAAATAATATCAGCCTCTTTTTCCTTAACAGGAGTACCATTTCTTTCTACCAGATTATAAAATCCACCATGAACACGATCCCACAAAACATCCGTTAAAAACAAATAACCATGATAAGCATACGAATCATAAGTATCTTTCTTTGTGAACATTTTTAATTGGGCAAGGGACCAAACATGCCTTGCCTGAGTAACAATCATTTTTTGTTGAGACCCTTCTGGTTTCCAGTCATGAGTAAAATCACTAAAGTACCCTCCATTTTCAATATCCAATACTTTAGGATACCAAACGGGTAACATATTTTCGAATAATAACTTTTCCATGTCTTTATGAACTGCAAGCCATAAAGTATCCTTTGCAAACTGCGCATTTAAAGTAAACGAAGTAATGAAAATAAGGCAACAGCATATTAATTTTGGACGCATAACTTTAAACTTTTTTCAATTTACTAAAACCCAATCGTCATATTCAAAGAAGGTATAACCGGTAACTGGTTCACCCTTTGGTTAGTAATTCTATCCAGATAAAATACATTTTGCCTGTTATAAACATTAGTTACGGCAAATGTCGATTCAATATAGGCAAATTTATTTATTTTATGTGTGTATTGTACACTGACATCCAAACGATGATAATAGGATAATCTACCCCCATTTATTTCATCAGAAAGAAGGGTACCTAAAGGATAATTACCACCTAATATATCCGTTTGCAAAAGGTCTGTCAAATTATTATTTTCAAAGAATCCCTGTGTTTGAGTAAATGGAAATCCGGAACCAACATACCAGTGTGCTCCCCATTTCCACTGTTTAGATTTACCAGCAAGGTAGGAAAATAAAAAATTTAAGCTATGCCTCCTGTCAAAAATAGTAGGAAATCGAACATTATTACTGGTTTCAAAAACCGAAGCCAATGAATAGGCCACGCTGATATCAAATGAGGTAGGTTTGTAAGCTAAGGTGACATCCACGCCTGTAGCAAGACCTTCTTCAACCAAAAAATCAGGATCAGTAGCCTTTCTTTTATTCCTATTAAGAGATATGAGTTGATTAAAAAACTTTTGATACCCCTCCACAGAAACAGAAAAAAGATTAAACGGCTCCCATTCCATTCCTGCGACCCAATGCATTGCCTTTTGTAAGCGGGATTTCACTGGAACATTTGAGCCACTTTTAAAAAGGCTTGTTTCAGGACCTACCAGAAATCCTGAAAATAATTGCACAACATCCTGGTTATTTGCTAAACTTATTAGATTCTGTGAGTAGAATCCCCCACCCATTTTAAGTCTGAAATTGTCTGACCATAAATATTTTAATCCAAGTCTGGGTTCAGGGGAAAATTGCCCTTGCGAGGCATAATAGTGCATACGAAACCCTGGCTGAAGAATAAATTTATTGACTTGGTATTTAAATCTGACGAATGCAGCCATTTCAGTAGTGAAATCATTTTGACTTATTGTCAAATTAAAGGGATTAACGAATTGAAATCCAGTATTTAAACTAATCAATTCTAAGCCATATTCCAGCGCAGAATGCTTGCCCACCTGCATGAAATCGAGTCTTGCTGTATATGATTCCAGGGAACTACTTCTTGGGCCAGTATTTTTTTCCGTTAAAGCAAGATTGTACCTACTAAAACCAATATTTCCCTCAATCCTCACAGGTGATTGAAGAGGAGAAAGTAAAAAATACATGCCTCCACCAAAAGTTTCCCATTTTTGACTGGCTATGTTGGCCAGTTTAAACTTATCTGTAAATGAAAATCCAAAAATATTCACTTTACTTCCATTTTCACCTAAAAACGATATTTTTCCGTAAAGATCTTGGTATTGATAGGGCAACCCTAAATTCTGTAAAGAAGAAAGTGAGGTATCTTTTTTAGCAAAAGCGTAAAAATTGGAATCGACAGCGTAACGATAGAGGTGTGGCGAGGTTTTATCCAACCAACCATATTTCCCTGTCAATAAAAAAGAAACGGCGGTCCCATTTTCCTTTTTTAGCTTTTTTATGGGTCCCTCCAAAAGTAATTTACCTTGAAAGGGACTTAAAGAAGCCAATCCAGAAATCCTGTTTTTATTACCTTCCCTGGTTTTAATATCCATAACGGCCGAAATCCTTCCCCCATGTTCCGCATTAAATCCCGCACTTAGCACATCGACAGAACGAATAATTTCGGTCTCGAAAACGGAAAAAAGACCAATGGAATGAAAAGGATTATAGATTAATTGTCCGTCTAGAAGCACTCTGTTTTGCACTGGTGAACCTCCTCTTATAAAAATTTGCCCACCCTGATCACCGGAAATAACAACCCCTGGCAGAGCGGTTAAATATTGAGCAATATCCGCTTCTCCACCAATAGAAGGCAATGACTTTATATTTTCTTTGCTTAATTGAATCTGACCAATCTGAATTTCACTTCTTGCCCTTTCCTTTGAGGCAGAAATATCAACCGTTTGCAATTCAATAGTTGACCTGGTTAAATAAATCAATTGATATTTAATCTTATTGGAAATAATATCAATTTCCAATAAAGTATCTAAATATCCAAGGTAGGAAACCTGAACCCTTTGGATACCTGAAGGAACTGCAGACAATTGAAAAAAGCCATCTTCATCAGAAATAACTCCTTCCTTTGAATTTATTATTTGAACCGAGGCATAGGCAATGGGTTCACCTGATTCAGCATCATAAATATGACCTCTAAGCGTACCTGTTTGGCCAAAAGAAATGAAGGAGTAGAAAAAAAAGATTAAAAAAGAGATAACTATTTTCATGAGAATTGATCCTGAATTTTTGAAATTAATCTGTCCAAACGCCCAGACCTTGTCTTAAAATAATTATTTCATCTGCGGAGCAGTCCACTAAAGTGGAAGGAATATTACCCCCTACTCCACCATCAATAATCATATCTACTTTATGTTGAAAATCAGATTTAATATCTTCAGGATCAGCATAGTATTCTTGAATTTCATCTGTTTCGGAATGCAGGGACGTAGTTAAAAGGGGGCTTCCCAAACGATCCAGCATAGCTAAAACGATGGGATTATCTGGAAATCGAATACCGATGGTTTTCCTTTTCTTGTCGAATAATTTTGTAATAGCAGGACTCGCCGGAAGAATAAAGGTAAATGGCCCCGGCGTATGTTGTTTTATAGCCCTATAAATAACCGTTGAAATGGGAGCAAGAAAGGCAGATGCCTGGCTCATGTCCTTACAAACCAATGAAAAAAGAGCATCTCTTGCATCAATTTTACGGATATTCCCTAATTTTTCGATGGCTTTAGGATTTCTCATATCGCAGCCAATAGCATACACCGAATCAGTGGGATAGATGATGACCCCATTTTTTTCGAGGCATTTCACCACTTGCTCTAACTTTCTGGGTTCTGGGTTTTGCGGATGAATATTTAAGTACATACATAAAATTTAACTCAAAGGTAGTTAAATAAAGAAACTCACCTTATAATAGCCACTTTTCCGTACCAATAAAATTGATGGTTATACCATCTTAGTTGGTATATACCCTGTGGGTGTCCAGAAAAATCGAGTGGGATATTTTTTCCAACAGGCCAGCCATCGGGAAAATATTGTTGCTGAATACGCTGTCCTTTTGCATTATAAATTTCAAGAAAGGTTTGACCCAGAAATTCAATATTTGATTGAATTTGAACGAATTGGTTACTGGGATTAGGAAAAACTTTCACTTTATTTTCATCTATCAAAGTAAGTAAAGAGGTACTGGTTCCTGTTATTTTTGAAATCATAGAAATCCCTCCATTTGTAAATTTATCCGTTGAAATAACTAAACCTTGCGTACCAATGGAAGCGAAATCGGTTCGAACCATTATTTCCTTTTTTAATTTTACCGACCAGATTCTAATAACAAAAGGTTCGCCGACACTCAGTCCTTCTTTTATGTTTGGGGTAGCAAGGTCGTCACCAAACACCTTGAAATTAGTGGATGACCCCGTCCAGGCACCATACCCCGCCATCATTTCTTTATCTTGTTGTTTATAAAAAACGCCGATGAAATCACCTATTGACAGAGGTTGGCCGTCAATAGACGATAATAAGTTAGCTGGTAGAATGATGGTATGAACTAAATTTGTTGGTTTTACCTGCCAGATAGAAGGTAGTTGTAATTTTCTACCTTTTTGACGCACAAGTACTGTTTTTACCGAATCGGTCTGGGCACTTTTAATTTGTAAACGACCAGTGCGTTCCTGCATCACCGAATTTTCAGCAACGGAAAGTAAAACGCTATAATTCCCTGACCCTGAAAATGTATTAATACTTAACCAATCAACATCTTTAGTCAGTGACCATTGGGTATTACTCTCAATTTTAACAGATGATTGTGTAGCAGAAGAATCGAGAATAATGGAATCGGAAAGAACTTTAAACAAGGGGGCAACCCCCGTTTGCACAATATCAATAGAGATGGACGCATCGCTTTTTCCAGTAAAGGTTATTTTTCCCTTTCTGGTTATGGCTGAAATATTGGGATCACATATAACGGTAATACTTTTATTCAAATCACCAAACGATGGATTAACAGAAATAAAGCTACTTGATTCTGATAAAGCCCAGCTAGTATTTGAAAAAATATTAAACGTTTTCTCCCCACCAGTTGAAGTAAAACTAAGTACATTAGGTGAAGCATTAAAGATTTCATCTGCCCCACTTTGCGATATGGTTATTGTCCTGGCAGTCAAACCAAATCCAGCTACAGGAACTAAAAAAGACCGAAGAGAAGTAGCCAGATTACTATCACATACCACTTTAACTGTCCCATTATTCAATCCACTTTGTGGAAAAAAAGAAAGGTGCGGAAAAGTATCTGTGATGCTCCAGCTTGTATTTGACGTAATATTAAATGTCTTCTCACCCCCATTTGCAGGAAAAAGTAAACTTAATGGACTCAATGTCATCGCCGCCAACGCTCCAGTTTGAGAAATAGGAATAGAAATAGGAGAAACCCCGGAGCCAGCTATAAGTAAGGTAGTATTTCGAACCAATGCAGAAGGATTGGCGGTACAGGAAATGGTGACCGTGGCGTTATTTGAGCCGGTAGTAACATTGGATGATAAATAGGTGACTGAATCAGTGATAGTCCATGGGATATTCGACGTTATGGTAATGGTTTTAGTACCCGCTGTTGATGTAAATGACAGATTGGTTGGATTGACAGATAATCTGGGTTGTTCACCTATTTGATTCACAGCCAACGTTATTGTCTGAACTCCAACGCCTGATATAGTTATTAAACCCGTCCTGCTTATGGTTGTGGTATTGGGGGTGCAAGTAACCCAAACTGTATCTGTAAAACTTCCTGTCGTTTTGTTTAAGGAAATATGAGTGAGCGCCTCCGTTACCGTCCAATTGGTATTGGAGTTAACCAAAAAGAATTGTTTCCCACCAGCTGCATTAAAATCCAGGGACGTGGGGGAAATATTCATGAATCCTGAAACCCCTGTTTGAGAAATATTTATGGTTTTGGACACTGCCCCAACACCCAAAATGGTTAACAAACCTGTCCTGGTTACCGCCGAATAATTCGAATCACAGACTACATTTATACCCCCGTTATTCAAACCTGAAAGGGAATCCACTTTAATAAAACTTAGGTTTTCTTGAACTGTCCAGTTTGTGTTGGACGTGATAGTCCCTTTTTGGGAACCCCCGGATGCATTGAAGGTCATGGCGGCTGGTGATACATTCAATAAAGTTGTAGCGCCTATCTGTGAAATATTAATTACTTGCGTGTCTAAACCTGGAGAGGCTATTTTAACTATTCCAGATCTGGACACAGTAGCACTATTCGGTTGACAGGTTAACGTTATGCTCGCGTTATTGGTGCCCGTTGTTTGGCTTACAGATACATAAGACAAAGATTCGATGACAGACCAACTGGTATTTGAAGAAATGGAGAGTGTTTTATTACCCCCTGACTGATCAAAAGCTAATTCTTTGGGAGCAACAGATAGCGTAGGAGCCGCTGCATTTTGAGAAATTCTTATTGTTTTGGGTGACACTCCTGTGCCAGATAGCGTTATTGTACCCGTTCTTTTTATTGCAGATGTATTTGGTTGACAAATAACATCTATTATCCTATTGTTTGACCCTGATGTTGCTGACAACGACACAAAAGTAAGAGACTCCGATAAAGTCCAGGTCATATTTGATTCAATGGAAATCTGTTGAATTCCTCCAGTATCTTGAAATACCAAAGAATCAGGTGTTACATTTAATACGGGCGCCAAACCAGCCTGAGTAAACGCTATCGTTTTACTTGCTGCACCAATACCAGCAATAGTAATGCTACCTGTTCTTGCAACGGTGCTAGTATTTGGGTCACATTTAATAGTAATTGTCCCATTATTTGTGCCTGAGGTTGGGCTTACGGAAAGATAAGCCAAAGATTCTGATGCCGTCCAAGTTGTATTTGAGGTAATATCGACATTTTGCGACCCACCAGATGCCGTAAAGCTGATGGAGGCATTTGAAACTGTTAAGGTAGCCAAATCTTCGGCGATGGTCACAGGAAGGGCAGCCTGAACATGTGAATCACCTCCTGATCCACCACTACCATTTACTGCCACACCCGCACTATAAAACCTAACACTACCCGTTCCTACCGCAGGTGCTGTCCATGGAATAACAAATGAACCAGAAGACCGGGTGGAGGAATGTTCTACATATACCCTGTTGTCAAGATTTATTTTATTGAAACCAGCCGGTGCATTTCCAAAATTTCCACCTTGTATATTATTATTTCCTGAAAGAGAAACCAATTGAAAACCATATCCACGGGGATTATTTCCCGCTGCTATGGAAACTTTAACCTGATATAATTTACCTGGCGAATATTTACTAACCACCGTATTATTATCTAATAATTCAACAGAAATGACAGGAGAATAATTGCCCCCACTGTGGCAAGAACCACAACTTCCCACACCAAGAGGGGAACTCGTCCTATCCACATTTTGAACGGCAGCTGCTCCACCCGAATTAGATAACAGAGCCCAAGCCATTCCAATAGGAATAAGGAAATATAAAATTTTATTCATTATCGTTGGATATATTGGCTAAAAGAAAAAGGTTTACAATCCTTTAACGTTCATGTCTAACGTGTAAAGTCCATCCATTGCGGTTATAAACAGGGTAGATTTATCAGAACCACCAAAACAAACATTGGCAGTCCATCTGGCAGTTACAGGAATATGAGCGATTTTGACCCCTTTTTTGTTGAAAACAGTCACGCCATTCCCTGTCAAATAAACATTTCCTTTTTGGTCCAGGGTCATGCCATCAGACCCCATTTCCGCAAATAATTTTTTATCAATCAATTGATTGTTTTTGTTGATGCGGTAGGAATAGGTTTTTTTTCCTCCAATGTCAGCCACATAAAGTAACTTACCATTGGCTGAACCAACAATGCCATTAGGTTTTACGAGGGTAGTTTCAACTCTTTCAACCTTTTTTCCATCCTGGGACATGAAATAAACATGTTCTCCATCTTGTTGTCTGTCAGGATTCCTTGTCCAGTAATTTCTTTTATAGAGGGGATCTGTGAAGAAAATACCGCCATTTGGATGAACCCATAAATCATTAGGACCGTTCAATTTTTTTCCATCATACAAATCGAGCAGCACTTTATGTTTCCCATCGGGAGAGAAAGACCAGATCTGATTATCCATATCGGCGCAGGCCAGTAAATTTCCGTTACTATCAAAATAGAGACCATTAGCTCTACCTGAATTATCAGAAAAAATATTTAATTGACCTGAGTTGGCAGACCATTTCACAATAGTATTATTTGGTTGGTCTGTGAAAAAGACATTCCCCATTTTATCGACGGCCGGGCCCTCAGTAAAAATGAAGCCACTTCCAATTTTAATAAGTTTCGCTCCATTTTTTACGATAGAAGCATCATCTATTATTTGTCCAAAGGAAAAATGGGCAAAAAGTATATTGATTAAAAATAGACAACGAGCAAAATGATTCATGTTCAAAATTTTTAATCAATATAACAATAATTTATTGCTTAAAAAACATCTGACAGTGGATCTTTGAAAGATATTCCATTTTCTAAAGGATCCCTTGAAAGCATATTAAACTCTACGAGCGCATGAATAATCAGTTCCATCAAAATAAGGGTATTTTCTTTTTCAGTGCCTGCATATTTTTCAGCCAGTTTTTTCAGACCTGCCACTTTTTCCAATCGTTTTAAATATTCATTTTCTGATAAATCTAAAGGCAACTCAAGAACATTTGCATCTGAAAAATAGGCTTTTAGCGTTCCGTAAGGATCTCTTTCATTCCCTTTAGAGAGCGCATCGGGATTCGGGAAAAGTTTCAGGAAATAATTTTTTATAGCCTTCCCAAAAAGCGCCATAGCCACAGCTTGAGGACCTTCCTGTTCCCCTTCATAAACGAGTTCAATTTTCCCTGTAATAGCGGGAATAATTCCCCAGAAATCACTTATTCTTGCAATGCCGGTTGATTCTTTATTTAACAATAATCTTCTTTCGACGGTACTTACCAGATTTTCATAAGCACTGATAGATAAACGCGCTGAAACACCACTTTTTGCATCTACAAATTCACTTTCTCGCGCTTGAAAAGCAATATCCTCCAATAAATAGGATAAAATATCAGGTACTTTGACAACATTTTCCATTTCCGGAGCAATTTTAGCTTCCGCTAAAGTTATCTGCCGGGCTATGTCAATCGTTTTAGGATAGTGGGTTAAAATCTGGCTTTGAATCCTATCTTTTAGCGGGGTAATTATACTTCCTCTATTAGTGTAATCTTCCGGATTAGCGGTAAAAACGAAGGAAATATCCAGAGGGAGTCTCAATTTAAAACCTCTGATTTGTATATCTCCCTCTTGTAAAATATTGAATAAAGCTACCTGAATTCTTGGCTGCAAATCGGGTAATTCATTGATAACAAATATACAGCGATGAGAACGAGGAATAAGGCCAAAATGAATGACTCTTTCATCAGCATAAGGCAATTTTAAAGTGGCAGCTTTTATTGGATCAACATCTCCTATTAAATCGGCAATACTAACGTCGGGGGTAGCTAATTTTTCGACATATCGGTCGCTTCTGTGAAGCCAGGTTACAGGCGTTTCATCTCCCATTTCAGCTACCAGATCTCTGGCAAATCTGGAAAGCGGTTGCATTGGATCGTCATTTAATTCACTTCCTGCAACGATAGGAATATATTCATCTAACAAATTTACTAACAAACGCGCCATTCTGGTTTTGGCTTGTCCTCTTAATCCGAGGAACAAGACATGGTGTCTGGAAAGAATAGCTCTTTCCAAATCTGGAATTACCGTATTTTCAAAACCAAGGATTCCAGCAAGGATAGGTTCACCCTTTTGCAACCTTGATCTAAGATTTCTGCGTAATTCATCTTTTATAGAAATAGGTTGATACCCTGTCGATTTTAATTGCCCTAATGTGGAAGCCCTCATGTTTTACATTTTTTTAGGAAACATTGAAAAATGAAATTTGTTTATCTAAAGGTAAAACATGAGGGATTAATCTACTTTTACAACCTGTTTATTTTAATCTCAGATTAACAGAAAATCCGGACATCTTATTAACCAAAGTCAATAAATCAGGAGCCACATTTTTAGGGTTAGCACCGCTTTGATAATTAAAATACAATACCAGAGTGGCTGATTGACCAGGCGCGAAAGTATATCCAAAGAAATTCATACCTGCCTTTTGGGCATCAACCAATGGGGCTGGATTTCCATTTGCATCTAAGAAAGTGGGATTATTGGTGAATCCTGTTTCACTCAATGATCTTTTCAATTTTGAACCATTCAAGATTTGAACACTTACCGCGAATCCTAATCCTGTTTTATCTGAGTAATCCATTTTATCTACCTTAAAACTCCAATCATTATTTTGCGCTACAGAACCTAAAGGAGTGCCCACATTTTCTTTTAGTTGAGCAGGAGCAAAGGAAGAAGCATCAGCTTTCGTAGAGGTTCTAACGGGTATGGGCCAGGTTGCTGCCAATTGCAGTATATTTGGATTTACCTGTGAAGGGTCAATACCAGTAAGAACAATTGTTGGACGAGGAGGTGTTTGATTTCTGCCAGTTATGGTAAAAAGAATTCTGTCCCTTTCATGTGAAATGGCTCCACTAAATAATAAGGACGCACCATAACCTGTAGCTTGCGCTATGTGCGCAGGAAGAACGATAGCCAAAACCAAATTAAGTTGAGGTTTAATCTCTCTCTCAATCCGACTTGCCATCTCCTGTTGAATCCTTGGACGCATTACAGGACTTAATGGACTAAAAATGCCAGTCAAATCGATGTCGCCTGTTACAGAAGTTGTCATAGCATCCACTACAGGAATCCCATTTTCAAGTTTAAGTCGAAAGCTAATGTCCACTTGAATACCTGTGGCTGTAATATTAGGCCACAAGCCATTTGTTACTAAAATAGTCCTACCTACCACCGGCCTGAGCATGATGGAAAAACGAAAGTAACCATCTCTGTAAACAAGTGTTGGCGTTCCCGAATTACGAATGGGTCTTAAGGTACAGGTTATACCACTCACTTCAAATGGAGGGACTGAAATAGGTCGGGAAATAAATTGACCATTGGGGAGTCTGATTTGAATGGCACCACTGGTAGCACTTAATTCTACTGATGTGGAAGTAAGTGTTGGGCCTAATAATCGTTGTAGTTGATCATTGGTCAATACAAATTCACCTTCTGCTTTTCCAATGAAACTGGAAAAAAGGAATAAAAACAGGCTAAAAACTAATCCAAACTGACTGTTTTTGCAAAAAGCATTTTTAAAAGATTTCATAGACATATTGATTTAATAATGAATGAATGAGAAATACAATCAATTATGTCATTTGTCTGGGAAAATGTTCCGTATGAAATGGTAAAAAAACATGGATTAAATACAATGTTATTAAAGTTAGCTTTTTATTTGATTATATTCGCTTTAAAGAATTAAAAAAATGGGCAAAAACATCTTTTTACTCTTACTTTTTCTATCCCTTAAATTGAATGGACAAATCGTAGGGCCTGAAAATGGCACCCTAATCATAGTGGGAGGTGGGAAATTATCTGATACTATTCTATTGGCTTTCATTGAAGCCTCAGGGGGCAAGGAGGCACCCATTTTAGTCATACCAACCGCTTTGGGACAACCAAACTACACAGAAAGTGAAGGTGATTTTTTAAGAAAATTAGGGGCCAAAAATGTAAAGGTTTGGCATACTTACGATAAGTTAGTGGCCAATACAGATAGTTTTGTAAATCCAATTAAGAATGCTAAAGGAATTTGGTTTACCGGAGGCAGACAATGGAGATTGGTTGATTCTTATACCGGTACTGCCTCGGAAAAAGCATTTTGGGAGGTTCTGAAAAATAATGGTGTCATTGCCGGTACTTCTGCCGGAGCGTCCATACAAGGTGATTACCTGATTAGAGGAGATACGAAAAATAATACCATCCTTATGGGCGACCATGAAAAGGGTTTTGCCTTTTTAAAAAATGTCGTCATTGACCAACATGTTTTAGCAAGAAACAGGCCTTTTGATTTGCCAAAAGTGTTAGAAAAATACCCCTCCTATTTGGGTATTGGTTTGGACGAAAACACAGCTATTGTCGTTAAAAAGGATACATTCAGGGTCATTGGCGATAGTTATGTTCTTATGTATGATAAAAGTACCGAAAACCCTTTTTATCTCCTAAAAAAAGGAGAGCAGTACGATTTACAAAAAAGACAGATTTTAACTCTGAAAAATTAAAAAAATGATGTTTTCAATACATATTCGTCCACTTTTATGGTCCATTATTCTCACTTTTTTATTTCTTGAGACCAATGGACAGGAATTTCGAATACATAGCCACAACGATTATTTGCGACATCTTCCTTTTTGGGAAGCTGCATCAGCCAAAGCCATGTCCATTGAAGTAGATGTCATCCTTCTGAGAGACACATTGTTTGTAGCGCATGAAAAGGAATCTATTACATCGAACAGGACCTTTGAAAATATGTATCTGGAACCTTTAAGGCTAAGTTCTACCATGTCCTTTTCTTTGCACCCGTCATTACAACTATTGGTAGATTGTAAAACGGAGGCCAACGCTACTCTTGCGTTAATTATTAAAAAATGTGAAACTTACAAGGAATTCCTTTACCAGCCTGAAACGGGAAAAGGGGTGAAAATCATAATTTCTGGGAACAGGCCTCCTGCCTCAGATTATAATAACAGCCCACCGTATTTATTTTTTGATCACCAATCCATAGATGATTTGGATAAAATTTCTTTTGAGAAAATTGGTATGGTCTCCCTTCCATTTTACAAGTTTGTCAGATGGAATGGGAAAGATACCATACCAACTGCGGAAAAAGAAAAAGTGTTGAAAATAACACAATCTGTTCATAAATATAAGGTCCCTTTCCGTTTTTGGGCAACGCCTGACACTCCAGAGGCTTGGAAAATGCTACCTGAACTTGGCATTGATTTCATAAATACCGACCAACCAATCCGGGTTTCGGAATATTTAAAAACTAATTCAAAATAACCTACTTCTCATTAGAAATAAGGTATTTACCACCTGGTTTAGTATTCAACGTCGTATTAAACGACGTTTTACCTTGCCAGATTGAGGTTGCTGATGGCTTATGAATGATTGGTAAACCAGAATTAACCCATTGAAATAAAGGATTTGAATCCACACCCACCGTGTTTTCAGCCTCATCAGCACATATAACTTGCTCATTGGTTCTGATTTTTAATAATCCGCCCAATGTGCTATGAATTTTTGCCATTTTTAGTTTACCATTTTCCCATTCCATATCCACCGTTACACCACCCCTGGCTTTCAGACCCGTTACTTTACCAGTATGCCATTCAGTGGGCAAAGCAGGCAGAAGATGTATTTCACCTTCATGACTTTGAACCAGCATTTCAGCTATTCCGGCGGTAGCTCCAAAATTCCCATCGATTTGAAAAGGAGGATGAGCATCAAAGAGATTGGGATAAGTACCTCCCCCGCTCATATTGGCACCATCCACTCTTACTAGTTTAAACAAATTAGATAAAATGTTTAACGCCTTATCTCCGTCTTTTAAACGAGCCCATATATTCACTTTCCAGCCCATAGACCAACCTGTGGCCTCATCCCCTCTCCTATCCAACACTTTTTTTACCGCTGACATCAACTCAGGTGTATGTTTCTCATTTATTTGATCCCCTGGATACATAGGATACAGATGTGAAAAATGTCTGTGTTGCACCTCACTGTCTTGAAAGTCAATTTGCCATTCCTGGAGCTGGCCATATTGGCCGATTTGATAAGGCAACAGATCATTTAATTTATCCTTAACCTTTATATCGTCAGCTATTTTCAACACACGACAAGCCTGTAAATATCTGTCCAGCGTTTCTCTTACAATAGCCATATCCATGGTTGGACCTTGACTAAAAGTAGCTCTTTTATTACCATCATAAATAAAATCATGTTCCGGAGAATGCCCGACAGGTGTCACCCAATTCCCCGTCTTATTTTTAAAAAGCCAATCATTATAAAATAAAGTGGCTCCTTTTAAAAGCGGAAAAACTTCATTACGTAGAAAAATTAAATCCCCAGAAAAAAGGTATCTTTCCCAAAGATGACTGGTTAACCAACCCGCTGCCATGGGCCAAAAGGAACAATTACATTTATCAACAGGCTCGGCATGTCGCCAGATATCCATATTGTGATGTGCTACCCAACCTTTGGCATCGTACATATTTTTTGCCGTTTTCTCCCCATTGCCAGCTAACTCTTTAATGGCTGTAAAAAATGGTTCATGGCATTCTGATAAATTAGTTAATTCGGCAGGCCAATAATTCATTTGGGCATTAATATTGATCGTATAGGCACCATTCCAGGGAGGAACCATTAATTCGTTCCAGATACCTTGTAAATTTAGAGGTTGGCCGCCCGGTCTGGATCCTGAAATCATAAGATATCTTCCAAATTGAAAATACAACGAAACAAAGGAAGGATCTTTACCATTTGAAAAAAGTTCAACTCTTTTGTCCGTTGGAAGTAAAGATTGTTTAGTCTTTGCAGCCAGATTTAAAGACACTCTATGAAATAAGGACTTATAATCCCTTTCCTGTCTGCTTTTCAGCGAATCGAATGAAACATTTTTAACTTTTGAAAAATACAGATGTAAAATAGAGTCCATATTCAGCCCATGAATAGCGGGACTTTTATCAAATCCATTGAAATTAGTCGTAGCAGAGAGAATAACTATGATGTCCTTCGCATTGTCCACTTGAATATGATCCTCATGATAATTAACTGTCCCACCCACGTTTCTGACTTCAAGCCTCACTTCAAAGGACAAACCTTCCCCTGATTCTCTCAGGTCATATAAAATTCTATTGGCATTGGGTCGAAGATTTCCAAATTCGTCATATACCTCCGGATATTTGTACTGGTCATTTATGCTTTCAACCATGGAAAATTCCCTTCGCAAGGCAAAGGAGGGCGCTTTTCCTTCCAAACGAAGAAAATTATCCTTTAAAGATAGTGTTTCAGTGGGTTTATGAGGCGTGGAAAGGTAAAGTCTGCAGTGTAACAGCTCCTCATCCAATGCTTCCAATCTAAAGACCATGATATGATCTGGGTAACTGGCAAAATAAGTGTGTTTAAATCTGTTATCACCTACTTTATACTGTGTGACTACCGAGGCATCAGCAAGATTCAAGGTTCGGCTATAATCCTTTACTTGTTGGGAATCACGTTTAAAGTCCATCCATAAGTCAGCCATAGGTTGAAACATCTGATGATTCCTTCCCAGCCATTCCTTACTTATAATTTTTTGAGCGTCAATAAATTTTTGCTCATCGATGAGTTGGGTTACTGAATCTAAATATTTACCCACCTTTATATTATCAAATGTTTTTAGTGGATCACCTGAATACAAGGTACCCTCATTCAACTGAATCCTTTCCCGAATAACATCGCCAAAGACCATTGCCCCCATAAAACCATTGCCCATCGGTATGGCTTCATTCCAACGTTTTGCAGGTTGGTCATAACGAATAATCAAATCGTCTGATGGTGATTGACTAAATACGTTAGTGGAAGAAAAAGCAATCAACACAGTGAAGATGGCAAAAAAGGGATGTTTCATAATTTATTTAGTATTGAGGGGAGATATTTTAAAAAGATAAACGCCATGATGAGGAATGAGAAAAGATTTTTTACCTTCCCAAGGTCCCAAATCTTCCTGTCGCCATAATTCTCTGACATTAACGGGACCATTTATTTGTAAATCCTTCAAATCTAATGTTATGTTCAACGCTTGTTCGTCACCCCAACGGAAATATTCGTGTGGAATATTTCCAAGTGGATTGGCGTTAAAAATACCCACGGCAAAGGAACCGTTTTCCAGTGGTTTTTTCCAAATCTGATAATTATTTTCCAGTATAATAAGGGAGGCAGATTTACCAAGCGGATCCTGATTTACCTCAATAACCTCCGTATTAGTCAATAAATTAAGGGTAAATGCATCCAGTTGATCCATAGGACAACCAATTAACAAAGGAGCGGCCAACAAACAGTGCATAGAAAAATGGCTATATTGCTCATCGGGGGTAAGTCGCGTTGGATGCATGGGTGAACCTGTTGTTACATTTCCGATAACCAACATATCAGGATCAATCCAATGCCCTGGTCCTCCAAAAGGAGTCCATTCTGCCAGTTTGAAAGTAGAAAGATACACCGACGTCCAGGAATCCCTGATATCAGGTCCTGATCTGAAAACATTGGTTAAACGTACCCAATCTTTTACATTATTTAAAGGAGCGGAATTTGAAATACTATATATAATATCTCTATTTACCTTGTTTAAGGCATTTCTCATTCTCTCTGCAGAAGAAACTTCAATGCGCCAATCATATTTTAAATAATCTACGCCCCATTTTGCCCATTGTCTGGCATCTTGTTCCTCAAATCTATATTTACCAATATATCGAAAATTTCGTTTATTTAAGCGCACCTCATCTGAATAAAAACCATTTTCCTCATTAGAAGAACCACCAGGAAAACCAGCATAACTGCTAATCCAGGGAGAAGAATAAACACCAACCTTTAGACCCCAACCATGCAGGGTATAAATCATTTTATCAAAAGAAGGAAATTTTTCATTCGCAAGTAATCCACCAAATTCACCCCCCCGAAGACCTTGCCAAGCGTCATCAATATTTATATAATGCCATCCATAATCTATTAATCTGTTATTTAATAAAGCCTTGGAAGAAGCAATAACCTTTTGCTGATCAATTTCTCTGGCCCAGGAATTCCAGCCATTCCAACCCATAGGCGGAGTCAAAGAGATGGTATCAGAAATTTTAAAAACCACTTTTTGTTTATGATTCCCCAAAGAATTTTGGGCGACTAATTCAACGGGAAAAATACCATTTTCATGAACTGCACCAGTAATATGCCCTGTCAGAGAATCTAACTTTAAACCATCTGGTAAATGAAGAGCTTTAAAAACCATAGGTTTTTCCCCTGTTGCTGCAATGAAATACATAAAGGGATTACCAGGTTTTGCGCCAAAAACCTTAGGAGAATTAATTTTAGGCTTAGGCGAAGGTGCAGGAGTCAATAAATATTTTTCGCCATCATTAGGAATGGTTTTAGGATAATCAGCATGATTTACCGTAATGGAAGCATTCGCCCATGCGCCAATATTTTTAGGATATCCTGCCCCTTTTCCTAATACTAACAGGCCTAATCTTTTTACCCCTTCAATGGATACATCAATCACTTTAGATTTATCCCCTGGTAACATTTCACCACTATCGAATATAATTTTCCTGTCGGCCAATACAAAAAACCGAAGCGGAATAGAATCATTACCCATATCATCAACGCCCACTTCAGCAGAAAAACGCAGGCCCTTCTTATCGAGTAAAAAAGCTATTACACTCGTTGATTCTAAACCGATTCCCTTTTTATATTTAATGCCACCTATAGTAATTGGGTTTCCCTTTTGATTAACGTTAGCTACAACTGATTGAATACCATCAGAAAAAGTTTTTATAGGCAATTCATCCAGAAACTTCGTCAGGTTTTGAGCATAAATGTTTCCTGTTAAAAGGAAGAACAATAAAAAAATAAGTAACTTGTACATGCGTTTCATTTTAAAAATAATACTTAAAATTAAAAAATATGAGCACAATGTCTTATTCAAATGTCATTTTAAAGTACTTAGCCTTCATCATTTTCATATTCATACATAAAGAAACGCCAGCTCAAAGTAGATTAGAAGTTGGAGAAAGGATAAATGGACCTGCGAATATACGGGACACCGTCAATGGAAATGTATTATTCAGCTTAAATGACGGTGTTTTAATTGAAACATCCCCCGCAATAAATAAATGGTTAAAAATAGGGGTTTATGTAAAACTCACAGGTAAACAAATTGAAGCATTCAAACTTGAAAAAAACATCCCCTTAATAAATGAAGATGGAAAAACCATTGGGAAAACGATTAACCCAGTAGAAATATCTATGATTGAAGAAGAAGTAGGATACATTGAAGCATATACACATCAGGATAATATAAATATGGCATTTAATCCTGAAGTACAGTTAATGAAAATATTAGCCTTGGGAAATTACCAGAAAAAAGCCATTGAAACTTACATGAAAAAATTCGGATTTACAGAATATCAGGAAGATAATCAGTTAAAATTTACACAATATTTCATCTATGAAAGTACGGCTGTGGATTTTTCACCTTTGGACAGAATTACCCTATTGTTTGACAAACAGAATTTAGTAGGCTATTTTCATACCAGAAATATGGTAGTAAAAGGCTTTAAAACACACGATTTGGTTCGGGGTCATAAATTAAGTGTTCTGGAAACCATGGCAAATCAGGATGTAAAAAACCTTAAACAAAAAAGGAATGCCTATTATAATTCAGTTGATTAAATAACTTATGAAACAGACGAAAACCTCTAAATGTAAAATATTTCATACATTTATTAATATATAATTGACATTTTGTAAAATATACTTTACATTTGATAAAAAAACAAATGAAGAACTATTTATTTCCGACCAGATTTAAAAAAATCTCTGGATGGATATTTTATCTAACCACTATGATTGGCGCGGTGGTCTATATTTCAGATATCAATATGGAAGACCTGTTGGTAATGAAGGTGCCCGCACTTATAAACGACCCAATATTTACAAAGCAAAAAGGTATATGGATTGAGAATGGCATTTTAGACGAACTCATCACCGTAGTATTAATTTTATCAGGGATCATACATTCATTTTCAAAAGAAAAAATGGAAGATGAATACATTTCGAGCATCCGGCTACAGGCATTGACCTGGTCCATATATGTAAACTATGGTTTAGTATTATTGGCCACCCTTTTAATATTTGGCATGGCCTATTTTCATGTAATGATCATTCATTTATTCTCTTTAATCATCCTTTTTAACCTTCGCTTTCAATATAAATTAAGAGCCTACTATAAAATAAGCAGCGATGAAGAATAGAATAAAAATTTTGAGGGCGGAGCTTTCAATATCACAGGATTACTTAGCGCAACAACTAGGGGTCAGCAGACAAACCATACATGCCATAGAAAACAATAAATACTCTCCATCCTTATCGTTAGGAATGAGCATTGCAAAATTATTTAACAAAACGGTGGAGGAAGTATTTCAAATGGAAGAAGAAACAGAGAAAGAGAAATAATTATAATTTATTTTTTAAGTATCCCTAAGGCGGTAAACAGCCAACCAAATATTAAAAGGGAACCGCCCAAAGGAGTTATTGGACCTAAGAATGGAATACTAATGTTGAGTATTGACTGGGTAGATAACAGGTAAAGAGAACCTGAAAATAGAATTATACCTATAAAAAAAAGGAACCCAGCTAGTTTGAACGATTTTTCTCCTCTTGGAAAAAGGGCACCTAAAAGACCTAAAACAATGAGAGCGAAGGCATGATAAAATTGATATTTAACCCCCGTTTCAAAATTATTAACCTCTTTAAGGGATAATAAAGGCTTTAAACCATGTGCCGCAAAGGCTCCGATGACGACACCCAGACAGGCAAAGAATAATCCAAAAAGAATATGAAATCTGGAAGATGGACTCATAAAAAAGGAACTAAAAAGAGATTATTCAATAACCTTTTTTCTGTTTTTAAACCACCAGAAAGCCAAACCACCCACTAATAAATAAGGAGTAAGTAACATATAAAGGATACCAGCATTCAAACCTTTACCAGCGGTACCCCCATTTTTCAAATTACTTTCAGCAGCCATTTTGCACATAGGACATTGAGCAAATAACTCACTACCTAAAATCATAATGGCAAAAATAAAACCTAAAACAATCCATTTTTTCATAAACAAATATTTAGGAGTAATAAGGCATTAATAGAAAATAACAAACAGGCCCAGTTATAGCAACATATAACCAAACGGGAAAGACGTAGCGTGCCATCATTTTATGCTTATCAAATTGGTTCGTATAAGCTCTGATGAAAGTCAGTAAGATAAATGGCAAACTAATGGCTGCGAGTGATATATGAGAAAATAATAAAATTAGATAAGGCGTACGACTTTTATCAACCAATAAAAGTTCATCACTATCAAGAATACCATCATGATTCAAGTCACCAAATATGGTTTCTGGGGTAGTAAAATGATAAGCAACATAAGATAACAAAAATAGAACAGACAGACTCAAAGCGGTTAGCATAAATCTCTTATGAAGTTCCATGTTTTTTGCCTTAATAAAATAAAGGGCAACTAATAGCACAATAGCTGTTAATGCATTTAAAGAAGCATGAAAAGGAGGTAAAAAACTAAAATCTACACCTATATCCAACTTATACCTCCTCATTAGACCTACTAAAACTAAAACGACAAAAGTTAGAACATAAGCAACCCTATTTAACTTTTTCTCGAGTACAATATTATTATCCATAGCTATTTTTCTTTCTCTCTTTTAAAGATAAGTTCATCTCTTGTTGATTCTATAGGAAGTAACATAGCGAGATGTTCCGTTAACCTTGTTAATTCTTTCCCTGAAGCAAGATTATAATGTTTCCTAACGGTGCCAGAAGTATCTACAAGAGCCACAGGAATCTCACCTAAAGCAGGTTTCATAAAATAATACATCCGTTGAACACCAAGATCAGGAAAATAAGAAATAATAGGAGAAGGAAACAATTTATTACGTTTCACGAAAGAGATCAATGAATCAGGCTGGGCTGTACTGGTAAAAATATAAAAGGAAATATCGGATCTACTTTTGAATTGTTCATGAAGTTCATCAAGGAACTTCATAGAACTAATCTCGTTTTCAAGACCGTCAGGGTACCAAATGCCGAGATGAACCTTACCTTTAGTTTTATCAGCTGAGAAAACGATTTTATCAAAAGAAACCCTTGTTTCTCTTTCCATAGGACCTAAGTCACCCAATTCAGCTAACGCCTTTAATCTGTAATCTAACCCCGTCTGAAGGTAGTACCAGCTAACCACTGGAACACCACCGAAAATTGCTAATAGGAAAATAAACTGCCAAATCGATTTGCTGGACATAGTTAATGTTAAAGTCTAAAAAGGCTTGTATCCTCAACGTAACCTTGTTTACCCTTTAAAGGTTCAACTGTTTTAGCATTTTTTTCCTTAACAAATTCTCTCCTGGCCTTCCAAGCAGTACCTTCTTGAAAAAACGCAAAAAGTGCCCATATCAATAAGGAGGTAGGTAAAAGAACAGTTAAAGCAAGACCTTTAACCTCATAGGCCATGTGCATAAATTCATAAATAATAAAATATGCTTTATAAATGGAAAGAATCGCGATAATAAATCCAACAGGATACGCTATCCAAGTAATATCATTAATACCAGGAATAATGTGACCTTTACCAAAAAGGGAAATAAATACTTCAACCAAAGTAACAGCACCTAACAAAAACAATCCTTTTACTACCGCTTTTTTACTTTCTTCGTACGTTTTATGACTCATAAATCAAAAATTTAGACATGAAAAAGATTAAAAATTAAAACAGATAGAAAACAAGGAAAACAAAAACCCAGACTAAATCGACGAAATGCCAATATAATCCAATTTTCTCTACCATCTCATATCCATTTTTCCTTGACGCATATACACCACTAGCCACATTAATCATAATAATCAATAAAAATGCAACCCCTGATAATACGTGAAAACCGTGAAAACCAGTAATAAAGAAAAATAAAGCACCAAAAGCCTTAGGACCGAATTCTTCCATTTGAACTTGCCCAGCCGCAGGTCCTGACGCCAATTTAAATTTCTTGTGTATGAATCCGTCATTATCTACAAAAGCGTTGGGGTGATCACCTTTAGCCATAGCATGATGACCTTCAGCATGACCTTCATCATGTCCACCTTCCTCAGATTTATGTAAAAGATAAGAAGCTCCTGCTTTAAAAGTTTCACCTGTAGCATTACCCTTTTCATCAAGATATGTACCTGAATCTATATGACTACCAAAAGGATTGGTAGTAACTGACATATTTTCTTTACCGATTAAATTTGTCCATTCCCAAGCCTGACAACCCAAAAATCCGGCTCCGCCTATAATAGTAAGAAACATCCAAAAAACAACACCCTTTTTATTTTCTCTGTGCCCTTCCTGAACGGCTCTTACCATAGTTACAGAAGAAATAATTAAGAGAAAAGACATGACCGTAACGAAAATTAACGGAGCATCATGAATACCAAATGGTGCAGTTGAGAACACAAAATCAGGCACAGGCCAGCTTGGGCTACTAAAGCGAAGTGCACCATAAGCAATTAAAAAACCAGCAAAAGTAAATGCATCAGAAAGCAAGAAATACCACATCATCAATTTTCCGTAACTGATATTAAAAGGTGATGCAGCTCCTTCCCAGGATTCTCCATGATTTTCGCTATGCTGATGTAGCACATTTTCAGTTGTCTCCATTCCTAAAATTTTAAAAATTAAAATGATTTCTTATGATTGCTGTTGTAACCACAAGAAAACGATTAAGTATATCCATAATACATCAACAAAATGCCAATATATTTGTGTCATTTCAAAGCGTAATTTACGTTTTGCAGAAACCTCATAAGGTAAAATAAAAGCATGTAAAATAGCTACAAAAACAGCAGCAAGACCACCTAATATATGCGCAGCATGTAAACCTGACAACACATATAAGAAAGATCCGGA
The DNA here is from genome assembly GCA_947501115.1 of Haliscomenobacteraceae bacterium. Taxonomy (GTDB): domain Bacteria; phylum Bacteroidota; class Bacteroidia; order Chitinophagales; family Saprospiraceae; genus BJGN01. The sequence goes on along the minus strand of CANMVX010000022.1, from coordinate 37,702 downwards.
CGGATTTGTGCCTAATTCAACACCCAAAGCTACTAAAGCCATCCAACCTTTATATTGTAAATAAATAAAAAGGATGCCCAGTAAAAAAGTAAGAAGTAATAAATATTTATATGACTTAACATTACCAGCAAGAAAACCTTTGTAAGAAAAATGTAGGGTAAAACTACTGGCAATTAAAGTAATCGTACTATATAAAAATAAAACAGGCATTGGAAACTCAAGCCAATTGCCTGCTGCCTGACGAACCACATAAGCACTTGTCAATGCCGCAAACAACATCACAACACTTGCACAACTCACCAGGAGTGCAAATTTTTGAGGATGAATCTTATTCCTGCTATAAACTGTATTTTCTAATGTTGACATTTAGTAACCTTTTAGTTTAGTTTATCCATTAAAAATACACCCAAAACAATTGGAATATAAAAAAACGAAAAGAACAATAAAGTTAAAGCAGCCTTCTTATTGTTCGACGAATATAACCTGAAACTCAGAATAATATAAATCAATGAAAATATTAGAAATAAAAACAATGAAAAATTATCCGAGATGTTAAAATACCAACTTAGAAAATAAATTGGAATAAGAAATAAAGAGTAAATAAACGCCTGAAAACCGGTAGTTTTTGTAGGAACATCACCTAAACTAGGCGTAATTTTGAATCCTGCTTTAATATAATCTTGATGACCTAACCAGGAAATTGCCCAAAAATGAGGAAATTGCCAAAAGAATTGAATAGCAAATAAACATAATCCTAAGATTGTTAATTCACCTTGAGCTGAAACCGTACCAATTAAAACAGGTAAGGCACCAGGGATAGCACCGACAAAGACTGCAATAGAAGATACTCTCTTTAATGGAGTATATACAAAAGCGTAGAGCAATAAAGAAATAGCCCCTAATAAAGCAGACCAAAGACTTAAATTAGCTAAAATGATAAGACCAAAAACACTCATCACGCCAGCAATTAAGACGGCAGTTGATTCCTCCATCCTTCCAGATGGCAAAGGCCTGTTTGCGGTTCTGGACATTCTGGCGTCGTAACCTTTTTCTAAAGCCTGATTTAACGCATTGGCAGCACCCGTAATTAAAAATCCACCAATAAAAATGGAGAATAGTTTATAGGTCAAAGAACGTTCGATTGGCAAGGCAATCCAATAAGCCATAAGAGCAGAAAAAACAACAGTCAAAGTTAATCGAAGTTTTACCAATTGGGTAAAATCGATGATAGCTAAAACCCATTGTTTTTTCTCTCTTTTAAGAGCCTCTGATTGCAGGTTCATTCTTTATTTAAATTTAGTTCGACTAAATAAAAACCAATATAAGAATTAATGTGTCTCTGACTCACCCTCTTTCAACGGTGTTATCTGAGAAATAAACTCTTGCCCATCTTTTGCATAATCATAAGCCCATCTATGAACAACAGGAAGTTTACCAGCCCAGTTACCGTGTCCTGGATCCACTTCAGTAGTCCATTCCAATGTAGTTGCACCCCATGGATTTTTTTCAGTAACCTTCTTACCATACCAAATACTGTAGAAGAAGTTAATGATAAGAATCAACTGAAATCCAAAAGTAACGATAGCTGCAATAGTAATAAACTTATTCATATCATCAAACTGAGAAAAAGACTGGAAGGTATCAAAACGATAATATCTTCTTGGAACACCTGCCATACCTATATAATGCATAGGCCAGAATATAAGATATGCACCAACCATGGTACCCCAGAAGTGCAACTTACCCAGCGTTTCATTCATAAATCTACCATACATTTTAGGAAACCAATGATAAACACCAGCGAACATACCAAAGAATGCAGCAACACCCATAACGATATGAAAGTGTGCAACCACAAAATAGGTATCGTGCATCTGAATATCAATCGCTGAATTACCAAGGAAAATACCTGTTAATCCACCAGATATAAACATAGAAACGAAACCAATACCAAATAAACTAGCTGCGGTAAATCTGATATTTCCACCAAACAAAGTAGCAATCCAGTTGAACACTTTAACCGCTGAAGGAACGGCAATAATTAAAGTGAATACAACAAAGAAATTTGAAATAAATGGATTCACACCGGACATGAACATGTGGTGAGCCCACACTATAAAAGATAAGAAGCCAATAGCTAAGATTGAGAAAACCATGGCTTTATAACCAAAAACAGGTTTTCTGCTGTGAACGGCAAGAACCTCCGAAACAATACCCATTGCAGGCAAAATAATGATATAAACTTCAGGGTGTCCTAAGAACCAAAATAAATGCTGATATAAAACCGGGCTTCCACCAACATGGTCTAATGCCTGACCACCAATAAAAATTTCATTTAAAAAGAAACTGGTTCCTAAGCCTCTATCACACATCACCAAAAAGAATGCTGAAGCCAATACTGGGAAAGATAACAGACCCAAAATAGCAGTAACAAAAAATGCCCATATAGTAAGAGGCATTCTCCACATATTCATTCCTTTAGTTCTTAAGTTTAAAACGGTAGTTATATAATTTATGCCACCTAAAAGCACAGAAACCACGAAGAACACCAAACTAATTAACCATAAAGTCATACCTGCTCCGGAACCAGTGCTCGCCTGAGGTAAGGCACTTAAGGGCGGATAGGCAGTCCAGCCACCAGAGAAAGGTCCGGTATTTAGGAAAAGAGAAATGAACATTATAAGTCCTGCGAGGAAGAAAAACCAATAAGACATCATGTTCAATAATGGAGACGCCATGTCACGTGCCCCCAATTGAAGTGGAATTAAGAGGTTACTAAAAGTACCACTCAAACCAGCTGTTAATACGAAAAACACAAGAATAGTACCATGCATAGTAACTAATGCATAATAAAAGTCTGGTGAAAGAGCCCCCATACCTGTTTCAGCATTAATCTCAATCCATTTACCTAAAACGGGTTTTAGCCAAGCCATACTTTCCTCAGGAAAACCGAGTTGAAGTCTGAAAACAAGAGACATTAATCCACCTATAACACCCCAAAACATACCTGTAATAAGGAACTGTTTAGCGATCATTTTATGATCTTGACTAAAGATATAGGTAGTAATAAAATTAGATTGAAACTTGTCACCATCATGGTGCTCATGGAAATGATCATCATATCCCATTTGTTCAATCAAAACATCTTCTTCTGAATGTGGAGCAGCAGTTAAAACATTTGCCATTAGTTCTGATTTTTTTTGTTTGTTTTGATTATAATGAAAGTCCAGCACCTAACAGAGTAAATACCCATTTAGTTGTCGTATTGTCTTCAGTAGCTATAGAAACAGGTGATAACTCTATTTGAGATGAATTAACGCCATTAGCGTATAAAACATCTAAAATCAACTTTGTTTTTGCTTCTGCCACCACACTATCGTTCTCAGTAGGAATGGTAACCGCTAAATTAACACTACTACCTTGTTTAGATTTTAGTGTTTCAGCTAATAAAACCAATTGATCTTTAGAAAAACCTGTAAGACTAAATTCCTTATCACCTTTGAAACTTAGAGCATCGATAGGTAAATCTTTGCCAATGTTATCGAATACAAAAGCCGCGTTCAGCACTTCTTTCTTTGAAGAAACCTCTGTATCAAATAATTTATCAGTCCAGGGATCGCTTTCTTTAAAACGAATATTGGAAAGATAATATGAAGATTGAGAGGCTAACCATGTATCATATTCCTCTTGAGAAACAATTTTTACTGGACGCTTCATACTGTAGTGCCCACGACCGCACAATTCTGCACAAGCCAGTTCATATTCAAAAGTTTCCCAAAGCATTTTTAGAGGATCAGCAGGATCTGGCACATTATACTCAGCATATTTTTTAAGTTCTTGCCGGTATTCTTCAGTTGTTTTCGACGGTGTAAACACAAAGTAAGTAGGCATACCAGGAATGGCATCCATTTTAACTCTGAAATGAGGAAGATAAAAATTGTGAAGAACATCTTGTGCTGTAATTCTAACCCTTACTTTTTGCCCAACAGGAAGAACAAGTTCAGTTGCCAAAAAATCATCAAGATTTTTCTCATCTTTCCAATTCTGACCTAATGGATTCTCGCTTGAAATCAATTTATAATTCTTCTCCCCAATCAGACCATCAGCACCAGGATATCTCAAATTCCAACCAAATTGAAAACCAGTTGCTTCAATTTCTAAATAATTATCATCTTCTGAAACATCTGCCATTACCTCATTCCATGCATCCAAACCACCAACAACCAAAAAGGTCATAACCACAGCAGGAATGGCTGTCCAAATAATTTCAAGTTTGTTATCATGAGGAATAAACAAGGCTTTTTTACCTTTTTTAGCACTATATTTCCAACCAAAATAAAAAAGAAGGACGTGCGTGATAACGAAAACGATGCCCGTAAAGAAAAGGGTCACATTGAACATCTTATCTAAGATGGAACCATGTTCTGACGCTGGTAAATGAGGACCATAGCCCAACATATAGTTTTTGAAGTAAACAGCGGAAACGATACATCCAATTAAAAACACAACCAAAAAGAGAATCATGTAGCCGCCCTGACTACGATTAACTTCATACTGCATTTCTTCCTCTCCCCTTATTTTTGCAGCAAGTTCCGTTACCTTCCCTATTTGTACAATAATAACAGCGATAAGAATTATACTAATTATTACAAGAAGAATAGTCATGATGATTTATTATTTATGTAAAAATGTGAGCAACAAAATTAGTTTATAATTAACTTATTTAACAAAATTCGTTCACAATGGTTTTTTATTTAGAATGATTATATATAAGGCCAAACATGGTGGTGAGTAGCTTCCCCTGCATAAGGATCATTCTTAGGGAACAACGCAGCTTTACTTAAACTTCTAAGGGTAATAAACAGGTAAAGTGCAAGGAAACCCAACATAGTACCAACTTCCAATAATCCAGGCATTGTAAAACCCATTTGAAAAGGAAGTGTTGTATCATGACCAGCAGCATGATGATGACCCAATGCTTCTAAAGCCGTATGTCTTACACCTGGTTTTATCATAAGAAAGAAATCGAGCCAATGACCGATAAAAACCATGATAGAGGCAAAAGCGAGCGGACCAAATTTTCTTTTATTATCATTACGCATTAGAACAAAGAATGGCAGAATGAAATTTATTAAAAGATTAGCATAAAACAAAGGCTTGTAATTTTGTAATCTTTCATAAAAATAGACTGTTTCTTCTCCAACGTTTGCATACCAGATAAGCATGTACTGAGAAAACCACATATAAGTCCAGAAAATACTAAATGCAAATAATAATTTACCAAGATCATGCATGTGATCAGAAGTAATATGGGCAAAATATCCTAAGCTTTTCAGATAAATTAGGGTTAAAATGGTGATAGCAATCATACTTACAAACCAACTAACTCCCGAATACCAAGCAAAAAGAGTACTATACCAATGAGCATCTACAGACATTACCCATTGCCAGATGATAGCAGCACTCGAGAAACCAGCTAAAGGCATGAAGATAACAGACCAAACTCTAATTTTTCTATGATGCTTAAAGTTATCTGCCTGACCCTTACCATTTATATCTTCGTCCAAAGAAATTTTGCGAATATTATAAGCAAAAAACGCCCACATACCAACAATTACTAAGGTACCAAGCGTGTACCAATATTTATTCAGGAAAGATGCTTTACCTTTCATTACCGCATCTTTAGCCACTTCAGCTTCGTCTGACCAATGGTATAAATGATGGAAATGTCCCCAAATACCTAAAACTACGACAAGCATTAATCCAAGGCCTACCAAAATAAACTGCATATTTGCTTCCCAAATTCTTTTCATACCTACATACCAACCAGCCCAAGCCGTAGTAAAAGCAGTGATAACGAATAGTGAAACAAATGAAATACCTGTAAAAAAGGTAGCATTATGTAGGAAATTACTCCAAAAACGCGTGTGCAAGGCATCATCAGAAAACCAGGTCAAAGCAAGACATAGTAATCCAAGGCCCATAAATGCAAATAAAACGTTTTTCTGTTTGGAAGTAAAAGTAAATTGATTCATCACATTTGCCATTTAAGTAAGCAGATTTAATATTAGAAAACTATTTAACTGAAAGTGAAGCCAATTGATTTTTCATTTTCAACGGCACACCATATTCAGCATTTAAAGTATTCATTTTCTCGTTGTAAATTAATGTTTTAGAAGTCGCCTGTAAAGACCTGATATAGTGAATTACCTGCCAGCGTTCTTCGAAACTTAATTTGTCGGCATAACCACCCATAACGTTTTTACCGTAAATAAGACTGAAGTAATAACGACCATTTGAGGAGTTAATCAAATCGTCCAACATAAAATTTGCTGGAGCTGCAGGATATTTTCCACCAGGATCACCTGTTGCAGGATTAGCATCACGTACTAAATAACCAGCACCGTCACCGGCATCACCGTGACAAATAGCGCAATTAATGGTATATAATTCTTTACCAATCTCAAGTCCTTTTTTTGTAATTGGAAACGGATTAGCTTTAATTTCCGCTATTGCACGAAGCCTTTCATCTTCATTATCAGCATAATAAAAACCAACGTGACCATTTACCGTAGTTGCCTGGGCATTCAATTGATTTTTTCCCCTAATCATATCCATTTTTGATTGGTCTATTTCACCATTTGACATAGCACCACTATAACCGCGCGGAACAGTTCCATTGACAGGCTTGCCAGGAACAGAAAGTGCTCTTCTTGATCTGGAACTCTCTTTATCCCAGGTATTATTAGATGAATAACCATAAACATTGGCCTCATAAGCAATTGCATGAGCCATATCAGGCATATACTCATGACCAGTCTTATTCTTACCAGAGGGTGAACAACTCACCATAAAAACAGAAAGAGACAATATCAAAACAACAAATTTTCTTATTGGTATCATATACTTCTTTTTTAGAAGATAATAATCAGGTTTATCAGATCGATTTAACATTAACTTCTTCAGCACCTGTATCGGTTAAAAACTGTCTAAGTGCTGCCTGCTTTGATTCATCTGCATTATCGACATCAAAAGCAATACAAAACTTATCATCTGTAATTCTGTCATCCAGGGTTGGATTATCTACACCAGGCCCCATACCACAAATAGTGTAAAAAGTAACTACCATACCAACGGAGGCAAAAAGAACTGTTACTTCGAAGGTAATGGGTATGAATGCAAGAGCAGAAAAATAAGGCTTACCACCGAATATAATTGGCCAATCTCTGGTGAACACCCAGGTCATAAATAAAAAGGCACTTAAACAGCCAATTAAACCATATATAAAACCTGCAATATGGATACGGCTTTCTGTCAAGCCTAAAATATTATCAAGACCGTGAACTGGAAAAGGTGAATAAACATCCATTATATCTAAATGATCTTCCTTAGCCTTTTTTACTGCATGGAGCAGTACTTCCTCGTCGTTATATAAACCGTAGAGTACTTGGGTTGATTCTTGTTTCATTTAAAATTTCTTTTTAGCGCAAACAATGCTTAATGTTGTGTTGATTCTTTGTGAGCGTTGTCATGTTTAATGTTTGGACCTACATACTGATCTCCTCCCGTTTTAAGAATACCCTTGATTTCAGCTACAGCAACTACGGGAGCCACTCTCATGAAAACAAGATATAATGTAGAGAATAATCCCAATGTTCCAATAAACAAACAAACCTCAACCCAGGATGGAGAATAGTAACTCCAACTTGAAGGAAGATAATCTCTGGCCAACGTTGAGGCTATGATAACAAAGCGCTCGAACCACATACCGATGTTGATGAATATAGACATAAAGAATGTAACCAAGATACTTCTTCTCATTTTCTTACTCCAGAAGATTTGAGGTGAAATAACATTACAACCCATCATACCTATATAAGACCAGAAATAAGGCCCCATTACCCTGTTATAGAAGGCAAACTGCTCATAAATATAGCCAGAATACCAGGCGATGAACAACTCTGTTAAGTAAGCAACACCAACGATACTTCCTGTAGCCAGAATGACCTTGTTCATACTATCGATGTGCTCCAGTGTAATATAATCTTCTAATTTTAGCACCTTTCTGGTCATAATCATCAATGTTTGCACCATAGCAAAACCAGAGAAAATGGCTCCAGCAACGAAATAAGGAGGAAAAATGGTAGTATGCCAACCGGGAATAACCGAGGTTGCGAAGTCGAAGGATACAATAGTATGAACGGATAATACTAAAGGCGTGGCCAACCCAGCTAATACCAAAGATAATGCTTCCCATCTTTGCCAGTGCTTTGCTGATCCAGTCCAGCCGAAAGATACATAACTATAAATCTTCCTTCTTAGTCCTTTCGCTCTGTCTCTTACGGTTGCGAAGTCAGGAACTAGTCCGGTGTACCAGAAAAGTAAAGAAACGGTGAAATAAGTGGATATAGCGAATACGTCCCAAAGAAGAGGTGAATTAAAGTTCACCCATAATGGACCTCTTGTATTTGGATAGGGGAAGATGAAAAAACCAAGCCATAATCTACCCATGTGAATCAGCGGAAACTGACCAGCGCACATTACGGCAAAGATAGTCATTGCCTCAGCGGCCCTGTTTACACCAGTACGCCACTTTTGTCTAAAAAGTAATAATATGGCAGAAATCAGCGTACCGGCGTGACCGATACCAACCCACCAAACGAAGTTGGTAATATCCCAACCCCAATTTATTGTTCTATTCAGGTTCCAGGAACCAATACCAACCCAAATTGTCCAGGTAACGCTAAAAACATATAACGCTAATCCTGTTACAGCTACAATAAAAGCAATGACCCAGGCAGTCGTTGGGGTCCTTTCCGTAGGCCCACATATATCTTCGGTGATGGTATGGTAGGTCTTGCTCCCAGTAATTAAAGGTTCCCTAATCGCAGAAATAGGTGCACTCATGAGTTATATTTTAAAGTAATCAACATATGATGGCTAACCATTTATATTAAGCGTCTAAATTTTCGCTGCGGTTAACAACCTTAGCAGTATAATTTACAGAAGAACGAACGCCAATTTCTTCCAACACAATATAGTTTAGTGGATTATCTAATTTCTTAGATAAGTCACCGGACTTATTATTTCTGTCACCAAAAACAATAGCACCCGTAGGACAAGCTGTTTGACAAGCTGTTCTTACATCGTTATCTTGTAAAGCACGACCTTCTTTTTTTGCGGTCAATTTACCTTCTTGTAATCGTTGCACACAGAAGCTACATTTCTCAATAACACCTCTTGAACGAACGGTTACATCAGGATTTAACACCATTCTTGTTAAATTGTCAGCACCAAATGGTAATGATTCATTACCTATTGTAGGCTCATTAATGGCAAACATATCTGCCTTGGTATAATCCAGCCAATTAAAGCGTCTTACCTTATAAGGACAATTGTTAGCACAATAACGAGTACCGATACAACGGTTGTAAGTCATCTGATTTAAACCCTCAGAGCTATGAGGCGTAGCAGCCACTGGACAAACATTTTCACAAGGCGCATTATCGCAATGTTGACACATCATTGGTTGATAGACCGTATTAGGATTTTCGTATTCACCAAAGAAGTATCTGTCAATACGCAACCAACTCATCTCATGATGACGACCCACCTCTCTTTTACCTACTACAGGAACATTGTTTTCAGCCATACAAGCTATTGAACAAGCTCCACAACCGATACATGCATTTAAATCGATATGCATAGCCCACCAATGACCTTGAGAATATACATTATCTACATAATCATTGATTGGATAAAGCGTTTTACTATTTAACTCTGCAGCTTCCGCTCTTTTCTCTTCTACATGATGAACCAACTCACTTAATTCATCTAAATTACCTTTATAAATAATAGATCTATCCACGATACCTCCCTGATAACCAGAGCCGATGGTCATAGAAGTTTTTTCATCTACATTTAAGGTTTCACCCGTTTTAGGATCCTTTCCGGTAACCCCCATTGCGTGGTGATATTGAACGCAGGCAAATAAGTCTTCCTTGTCTATAGGATCACTTACTTTAGCTTTTGTTGCATAATACTGGGTATTCCCTTGAGCATCAACAGATAACCAAGGATAAACATTTATTCCCACATTATTTCCTAAGGCTTTACCCATGTAACCTGTTACGGTACGTCCATAACCTAGGGCCAAGCCAACAGTATCTTCTAACTGTCCAAATTGTCTTACAGCAGTTACAGCTTGTTTGGTTCCATTTACCTCTAAATCAACAATATCAGCTTCACCGTAAATTTCACGTGGATTGATATTATTTAAGGAAGAAATTTTATTTCCGCCCTCCCATTTAACAGGAACGGCAAGATAATTACCCCAGGAAGTCCTTGAAACGGGATCTGCTAATTCAGAAAGCCAGGGGTTGTTTGCATATTGCCCACCGCCCATGTTGACTGTTTCGAAAAACGAAATTTCTAAGGCGTTTTGAACTGGTTTTCTTACCTGAGATGCGGCTTTTTGAACATCTCCGTTAAATGAAGGTACTGAAGTCAAAGCCAATGGGGCTTCATAAATACCGTCATGAAGACAACTATCCCAGAAAGCACGGAAAATAGCAAATCTGCTTTGAGTTGGAAAAATAGTAGATTCCCAATGTTTCATTAGATAATCTAATGCGGGTTGTTCCGATGCAGCATCTAAAACAGTACTTTTAGCCCAGGTTAGCAAAGAAACCTCTGTTTGACGTGTATCAAACAATGGAGATATCGTTGGTTGTACTAAACTGTAATGCCCCTTCTTAGGTTGAGCGTCTCCCCAACTCTCTAAGAAATGGTGCGTTGGTGTGACATAATCACAAATAGCTGAAGTTTCATTAGGAACCGTAGAGAAAGATACTTTTAGTTTAACTTTTTTAGACAGTGTGGCAAATTCATCTGCGCGAGGTATATCCCAGGCAGGATTAGCACCGTCCATAAAGAAAAGAGCATCTACTTTACCTGATTTCATTTCTGAAATCAAATCATTCACTGATTTATCGATACCCTGTCTTTGCAATGAAGCATTGGCGAAATCAATGGTTGAACCATAATTTCCCAACAAATAATTTATTGCATTAATTAATGTTTGTTCACCTACATTGTTTGAACCAGACACAACCAACGATTTACCTTTTGCATTGAAAAGAGTCGTTGCCAGTGTTTTGAATTTCTTTGCCTTTTCAGCGCCTAGTGAAGGACCACTCTGTGAGGGTAATCCTGCTAAAGCAGCTAAGGCATTATATAGAGAAAGAATGGCGGCACCCTGTTCAGAAGGTTTAACCATAATTCTATTATCAGCATTAGAACCCGTTAAGCTCATGTGGCTTTCCACCTGAATATGTTTAGACATTTTAGGATTTTTCAAATCCTCAATTCGTCTGTTTTTTACATATTGTGTGGCAAATTCGATAGGAGAAACCCAGGTACCAAGGAAATCAGCTTCAAAAGAGACAATAACCTCTGCATTTTGAAATTGATAATTAGGCACGACAGCCTCACCGAAACAAGCTTCATTTGCCTGAATCAATGCAGACGCCGAAATAGCGTCATAAGTTACTACCCGGGTATTTGGAAAAGCGATGGTAAAATCAGCTATCGCTTTTTTGGTTGTTGGACTTTGAATGGTTGGGGTAACAATTCTTATTTGACTTGTTGCATTCAATGCGGCCATTATTTCCGCATCAATCACCTCCCAGCCCGGACCTTTTTTATTTCTGGATGCAGGCTTTTCAATCTGACCATTCTTCACTCTGAAGGCACTGGCAATTCTACTTGTGTCATAGAGACTTAGTACACTGGCTTGTGCTCTGGCACTTGTTCCACCTTTAGATACAGATGAAAGAGAGTTACCCTCAATTTTGATAGGACGACCTTCTCTGGTTTTTACTAAAATGGAGCAATAATCCCCTCCTTGAGCAAAGGAAGATGCATAATAGGTTGCTATACCTGGAACGATTGCATCCGGTTTAATAACATAGGGAATGGCCTTTCTTACAGGAATTTCACAACTTGCAGCCACTGTGGCTGCGCCAAGACCAAAACCAAGATATTTCAAGAAATCACGACGATTACTATTCAAATCTACCTGACTAGGGTCTTCAAGCTGTTGAACCACAGTTAGACTATGAAATTCTTGATTTGATTCGCTTAGGTATGCAGGATCGTTTGCTATTTGAGCATCACCAATCCAGACTTCATTCGATTTATTCTTCATTTTATGCGGAAAATAAGCATTTGGAGAAATAATTTTTTAGGACAATTTGATTTTAGTAGTGGCATTTCTGGCACTCCAGGCCACCTATCTCCTCTACTGTCACCTTATCTCTTTCACCTTTGGCCATTTGCTTGTGCATGCGCTCATAAGATTGGTAGTAAGGATTATCAGCAAATTTCACTTCCGTTTTTCTATGGCAATTGATACACCAACCCATAGATAAAGGAGAAAACTGGTGAACCTCATCCATTGTCTGTACGGGTCCATGGCAATTTTGGCAAGCTACTTTACCAACGGTAACGTGTTGAGCATGATTGAAATAAGCATGGTCAGGTAAATTATGGATTCTCACCCATTCGATAGGTCCCTGAACCTTATAATCACCGGAATTTTTATCAGTTAAAGAAGTAACTATAGCATCCCACTGATTTTCTATTAAGGCCTCACCCTCATCGTCTATAGTCCCTTTTTCTTGTACATAAGAGTCAGCAAACCATTTTTTGAATATACGTTCAATTTTAGCTTTGCTTAAATTGTCATAATTTTCAATATATTGATCTGTATTCGGATTATAACCAATAGAAGCATATATTTTTGAAATTTCAGCCGTTCCATATTGTGAACCGACTTTGATTGCCTTATGACAATTCATACAGGTATTTGCTGCTGGAATAACACTCTGCTTACTTCTTCTTGCACCATCATGACAATATTGACAATCTATTTTATGTAAGCCGGAGTGAGTAGCATGAGAAAATTTAATAGGTTGAGTAGGTTGGTAACCTTGCTGTCTTCCCAAATTAATGGCGTTATTTACCGTAGTATAACCCCCTAAAACAACAAGAGCAAACAGAACAAATCCGATGACACCTTTACCTGTAACAATCTCCATCAGGGTTTTCCTTTTAGCCTCGGTATTACCTTCGCTAACTTGAACCATAAAATTAAGATTGGATAAGATTCTCGAGAGAATAACAGCCAATAAAATTAATATACCTGTAAGAAGAATATATAGATTAGTATTATCAGCTGGCTCAACCGCTGCTACTGTTCCTGTTGTTCCACCTGCTGCTGACACTGGATTTGCGCCATTAACGTGAACATCCTGGATGTAACCTAAAATATTATCAATTTCACTATCTGTAAGAGAAGTAAAACTAGTCATAATAGTAGGTTTCCATTCGTTCCAAAGCTCAACCGCTCTGGGGTGACCACTATTAATCATTGCCTGAGAATTTCTTATCCAGGAATACAAATCTTCTTTAGGATAAGCAGCCCAACGTTCTTGAACACCCCCCAAAGCTGGACCAGTAAGCTTATCCTTCATATTCTTATTATGACAGGAAGCACATTGGTTTTTAAAAAGGGTTTTACCTGCAGCAATATCAACACTCGCAGGCGCAGCCGCAGTAGCCACGGCAGCAGGCATAGCTGCATCCTGAGAGGATACAGGAAAATATTGTAACAGTAATACACCTGTCAGAAAGAAAACACGCAACATCGATTTAAAAATCATTTTATTCACAGTTTGGAATTCAGAATTGTTTCTAAGTGAAATGAAATGTCATTTTTTTGTCACCGCAAATATATTAAGCCTAACTTGTTTTACCATGCTTTTTTAAGAACTATTCGCTATTTAGATAATTTCTAAATAATAAATGATGATTTTTGTTCTTTAAATAAATTATATATGGTAAAACGCACTAATTAATAGTTAATAAGCAAAATATACGCTTCTTTTAACTATAATATTTCGATAAAATAATAATTACAAAATATTATTTTATTTAAAAAAATTTAATATGTATATTATTGTATGTCAATGTATTAAACAGATACATCTGCTTTTATCGCTGGGTGTGGGTCGTAACCTTCTAATGTTATGTCAGAAAAATCAAATTGGAACAGGTCATTTACCTTTTCATTTAGTGAAATGGTGGGTAAATCCCTGGGTGTTCTGGATAATTGTTCCTTTATCTGGACGAGGTGATTATTATATATATGTGCATCGCCAAAGGTATGAATGAAATTACCTGGCCGCAACTGGGTAACATGAGCGATCAGATGAGTTAGCAAAGCATAAGAGGCGATATTAAAAGGTACCCCCAGAAACACATCGGCGGATCTTTGATAGAGCTGACAACTTAACTTACCTTCTGATACATAAAACTGAAACAATGTGTGGCATGGAGGTAATCCACTTTTTATCATGCCTGGTATATCAACGGGGTTCCATGCAGAAACAATAAGTCTTCTGGAATCTGGATTTGATTTTATATCGGCTATAACCTGAGAGAGTTGATCTACGCCACCAAAATTTCGCCATTGTTTACCATAGACAGGACCCAGGTCGCCCCATTTGTCTGAAAAATCCTTATCATTTATAATAAGCTGAACGAATTCGCTCATTTTACCTTTCCATTCCATTGAATATTTAGGAAAATCAGATGCCCAACCATTTTTTTCAAGCCAATACTGAAACGGCCATTCATTCCAGATACTTATTCCTTTTTGAACGAGCGGTCTTATATTAGTTTCCCCTTTAATGAACCAAAGCAGTTCCTCAGCTAACCACCTAAAAGCGACTTTTTTGGTCGTCAATAAGGGAAATCCTTCTTCAAGGTTTATCTTCATTTGGTAGCCAAAAATACTTTTTGTACCCGTTCCCGTCCTATCCATTTTTTCAACGCCTTCCTTTAAAATGTGCTGAAGTAAGTCGTGATAAGCTTTCATAGCGATTGCATTTGAAGAAATAAAAATATTAAAATCAAAAAAAAACAATGATAACAATATAATTTAATAATTTGCCTAACAAATAATTTTAAAGTTATGCAACTCATATTTTCCCTTTTCCCTTTTTTGTTCCTTTTTAATACTCAATTAAATAATGCCGATCCAGTAGCGGTAGATAAACAAGGCATAAAAGAAGATTTGCCCTATTTGATTCCATTTTACAAAAAATTACATCAAATGCCAGAGGTTTCATTACAGGAGAAAGAGACTTCTGCTTTGTTAGCCTCTGAATTAAGAAAAATTGGCGTGACGGTGACAGAGAATGTGGGAAATTCTTACGGCATTGTAGGTATTTTCAAAAACGGCGAAGGGCCAACTATTTTATATCGCACCGATATGGACGCGCTACCTATGGCGGAAAAAACGGGTTTACCCTACGCCAGTACTAAAACATACACCACAAATGGAACTACATCGGGTGTCATGCATTCCTGTGGTCACGACATGCACATGACAACCTGGTTGGGCACTGCAAGGGCGCTTGTAAAAATGAAAGATAAATGGAAAGGCACGCTTATGCTCATTGGACAACCTGCCGAAGAAATAGGCGCTGGTGCAAAAGCATTGTTAGAAGGCGGAATTTACGAAACTTTCGGTGTTCCCAATTATGCTGTCGGATTGCATTGTAGTCCCACCATTCCCGCTGGAAAGGTAGGCTACGGAAAGGGTTATACCATGGCTGCCTCTGAGTCGGTAACCATTACGGTGTATGGTATAGGAGCTCATGGCGCTTCTCCTCACATGTCTGTTGACCCCATTGTTCTCTCCAGTATGTTGATCATGGAATTACAGACTATCACCAGTAGAAGTCTGAAACCTATTGAATCGGCGGTGGTTACCGTGGGTTCCATTCATGCTGGTACAGCCAGCAATATTATTCCCGACGAAGTTAAACTCGGTTTAACCCTACGAACTTTTAAAGAGGAGGTTAGAACAATGATACATAAGAGAATTACGGAAATTTGCCATGGTACGGCTATGGCTGCTGGTTTACCCCCTGAAAAATACCCTAAAATAGAATTTTCCCCCGTTTATATAGCCGCAAATTACAACAATGAATTATTAGTTGATAAGCTATCTGGCAGTGCAAAAAAAAGTATAGGTGAAAATATGGTGGTAAATGCTGAAGTTCAAATGGTTGCTGAAGATTTTTCCGCTTACGGAAGGACTTCTCATAAGGTTCCCTCTGTATTATTCTGGCTTGGAACTGCTCCTGAGGAACGTATCAAAAAGAATGATTTACCAGGATTACATTCTCCTTTTTACTATCCTGACCCTGAAAAATCTCTTGAAACAGGTATTTTAGTTACCTCCCAATCGTTACTCGATTTATTTACCGGAAAATGATACCGTTTGCCAGGAATCCCCTTCTTTAAATTTTAAAAACCTATTGGCTAATCCCTCTGTTTTTATCTGAATTATATTTTGTTGTGATGGAAATAGCTCTGTAAAGAAGGTCGCCTTGATTTTCAGTTCTTTCCCATCTGCCGGACGGGTAAAGGAAAAATGTAAGGATAAACTATCCCCTATTTTTTCACAGCCTGACCACTGTAATTTAATATATCTATCATTGATTTTCATTGGCATATTTTTAGTAAAATAGGACAGAATCAGGCTTTCTTTGGCACATATATCAGTAGGAGATAATTTACCTTTGTTGTACAACCGAAGAATATTTTCAAAATCGTCTGAAAATATCTTTATATTAATGTGGCTTTGGCTGTTATCTTTTGACAAACTTACTTCTGATACTGAAAGGTATATACCGTGATCAATATCTGTTCTCAGGTCAGAAAAAGATAGGTAAACCCACAAGAAAGCACTTATTAAACACATAATTTGGTATTTTTACAATATTGCTATCCATTTAAAGTCTCCAACAAAAATGAATCGTTTACCCATTGATTTAAAAAACGCTGATTTATTCAAGCAGGAAGCCTTTATCAACGGTCAATGGACTAAAGGTACTGAGAAAAAGACTTTCCCTGTTTATAATCCATTTAACAAAATGATCATTGCAGAAGTCAGTGATTTACAGGTCAGCGATTTTGACCAAGCTGTACAATCCGCCCATGATGCATTTCCCACCTGGGCAAAATTAACGAGTTATGAAAGAAGCCGCATATTAACTAAATGGCATAATCTTATTATAGAAAATGAGCGGGATCTGGCAACCATATTAACCCTGGAACAAGGAAAACCATTTCAGGAAGCCTTGGGGGAAATTCGCTATGGGGCCACTTTTATTGAATGGTTTGCTGCTGAAGCCGTGCGGGTTTATGGTGACATTATTCCGTCACCCGATGCAAATAAACGAATATCGGTTATAAAGCAACCCATTGGCGTGGTGGTTGCTATAACTCCCTGGAACTTCCCTAATGCCATGATTACCCGAAAAATTGCCCCGGCATTAGCTGCAGGTTGTACTGTGATGGTTAAACCTGCTGAGGACACCCCTCTTTCTGCTCTGGCGCTGGCTGTTTTAGCTGAAAAAGCAGGTATTCCCAAGGGCGTACTAAATATTTTGCCTACCAGTAAACCAGTGATTGCGGGAGACTTTTTCTGTGCTCATAAAAATATTCAAAAAATATCCTTCACAGGTTCAACCAAAACGGGCAAGTATTTAATGGAAAAAGGAGCTGCCACCCTTAAAAAGCTATCCCTCGAACTTGGTGGTAATGCTCCATTTATTGTTTTTGACGATGCCGATGTCGATGCCGCTGTAAAAGGTGCTATACTATCAAAATATAGAAATGCAGGACAAACCTGTGTTTGTACCAACCGATTTTTAATCCATGCTAATATTTTAGATGCTTTTAATGAAAAATTAGCCCTTGAGGTGAATAAAATGAAGGTTGGCGACGGATTCTTAGATGACACCCAAATTGGCCCATTAATCAATGAAGCAGCTATAAAGAAAGTAAACTATTTGCTAAATGACGCCATTGAAAAAGGGGCAAAGATTTTTTATTCCAGGAATACATCGGTAGATAATACGGTTATTTCTCCTATTATTTTAACGCAGGTTACCCCTGACATGGCCTTATCAAAAGAAGAAATTTTTGGTCCTATTTCGGCCATTACTTCATTTTCAACAGAAGGAGAAGCCATTGCCATAGCTAATAATACCGAATTTGGTCTCGCTTCCTATATTTATACTAAAGACAATGCAAGAATACATCGCGTCACTGAGGCTTTACAATATGGCATGGTTGGCGTAAATACCGGCATTATTTCTTATGCTGCCGCACCTTTTGGAGGAGTAAAAGAAAGTGGATTTGGTAGAGAGGGTTCTAAATATGGCATAGATGAGTTTCAAATTTTAAAATATATTTGTACAGATATCAGTTAAAAATAAAAAATATGGAACTTAGCCTATACAGTAAATTAATTCCCGCCGCCGTTCTTTTAATTCTGGGTATTCTGGAAGCATTGGGAGGCCTTTACTTTAGTGGAAAAAGATCAAAAACGGACTACACTATCGAACTGGTCAGCCTTGCAACGCTGCCAACGCTCATTCAACCGGGTATTTTTTTAGTTACCTTTTTTGGAATGAATTTTTTCTTACCAAACCTTGAAAATTATTTTATCAATCTTCATTTTATGTGGCAGATTGTTACCTTTTTGATATTAGACGACATGGTGCAATATTGGTGGCATCGATGGTCTCATACTAATATGACTATGTGGAAGTTGCATCGACCTCACCATGTTGTTGAAGAAATGGGCGTCTTGGTAACCTACAGAAACGCCATCCTTTATTATGCCCTCATGCCTGGCATCTGGTTTTCAGGCATACTCATTTATCTTGGCATGGGCTACGTTTATATCTTTTATGTAACTGTTAAATTGATAGTTATTCTTTTAGCACACAGCGAAACCAAATGGGATCGTTTCTTATACCGTTATAAGGTACTTCATCCTTTGGCCTGGATTATTGAAAGAACCATTTCAACCCCAAGCACTCATTTTGCACATCATGGTCTAACCGCTGAAGATGGCATTTCCCATCCTAATGGTAACTTTGGCAACCTCTTATTTTTCTGGGATATCCTCTTTGGGACAGCTAAAATTACCCGAAAATATCCTGAAACATTCGGCGCTTGGAATCAGATAAAAGAACCCTGGTATATTCAGTTGTTATTCCCTATTTTCCGTTCTAAAGATCCCAGAAGCGAGCTTCATGCCTGGAAAACAAAGCAAGATTATGATCCTTCCGTCGATTTTAAAAAATTTAACCGGTAACTTTTCAGCGAATAAAAGTGGTATGATATTTTTCCATCCCGTCCTCTAATTGTATCTGGTAAAATCCATTTGGGAGTGTTGAAATATTTATGGGTAAATATTCATTGTAATTCTCCAATGTCATAAGACACCGGCCCAATACATCAAATACAGAAATCTTAACGTTAGAAAATGAATTTGCCGATTCGTATTTTAACCGTATAAAATCATCAGATGGATTTGGATAAACGATTATTTTAGCTGAGCTAGCATTTTTAATTTCCTTAGTATTGGTCGTTAATTTTTGCCAGGGAGTTTGGTAAAGTTGTAGCCCTCCCCTTGCATTACCCACTAATAAATCAAAGAAACCATCATTATTGATATCGGCCAACGCAGGTTTTACCTGAAATCCATTTTTCAACGTACTTAATCCATTTTCCACGAGATTAAACTTTTGACTGGCTTCCGAAACTTCGTATAATAGTAATCCTTTATCATCGGATCCTGTCAATAAGCGAAGTCCCTCATTAGAATAGAACATTATTGGCGCAGTTGAACCATTTAGATAACCAGGTTTATTTGTATTGACGCCTCCCCAACGGGTGACATTAGGCAAAATATCAGCATTGGCATCAAAAAAAGGTCTGGTTGTTGAACCTATATTTTGAAAATAATTGATGTTGCCACCTCTTTCCCCAACAAGTACATCGGGTAAACCATCGTTATTAACGTCAAAAACAAAGGGTGTGGCATACAAACCAACGTCAATGTCCATGAATGGATATACAAATTGATCTATTTTTAGTGGCTTCCCCTTACCTGCCATATTTTCGCCATAAAACAACTGACCTGACTCATCACCGATGAGAACATCTGCATCGCCATCGCCGTCCATATCAGCAAAAACGGGTGAAAAATCACGAGAAACCGAATTAAATCTGTTAAGGCTTAAAAAATTACTGTCTTTTAGAATAAAAGATGGTTTAGCATAAGTTCCATTGTTTTCAAAATAAAACAATCCAGAAGGATAAACGCCAGGTTCTTTGAAATTACCATAATTGCCTATCACCAAATCTAACAGTCCATCGCCATTTATATCGGCAAAGGTCGGACTTGCTCCTTTGCCAACATCGAGGGTGTTTTCAGATAAAAAATTCTTCTCCGCCAAAGTATATAAAGCTTTATCTTTTGTCCCGATATTTTTATAAAACAAAAACGCCCCTTCATCTATTGAATTAAAAATAGCATTGGGAACAAAAATTAAATCTTTCAGACTATCCTGATTTACATCGAGAGCAAAAGAAGCGGGAAAGGAAGGCAAATCGACTGGAAAATCATACATCGGAAAATAATTATCCTGTTTATTCATCCAGGCTGTTTTGGCATTTCCCCCATTGGTAAGCAGCGTGATATTTGGGTAAGAAATATCTCCAAGAAATAACTCTTTATCGCCATCGCCATCGAGATCAAGCGTCAAAAGAGTACTTCCAGAATGTCTGAAATTTCCCGCTAATTCACCAGGTGTAATTTTATAGCAAATACCCGGAGCAGGAGAAAAATCAATTTTAGTTGATGAACCCGATTCGTAAAAACCGCCCCAACACTGACTATCCAGGCGAAATAAAAGGGAATCATTTTTAAAATTCTTTTCTACGGATTCATTTCTATAAAATTCTGCAAAACCTCCATTTATATTAAAGGTAACAATATCGAGATCGCCATCACCGTCAATATCATCAAATGCGGGGATATCAATTCTGGTAACATAGAGATTTGATTGACCGCCTACGAACAAGGGAAAAAAAATGATATTATAAGGCTCTTTAAAATTTATCCGTTTAAAGGCAAGTATTTTATTCTCATTATAAAATCCCTTCCAAACCTGAATACCATCTACGCCGGGGACATCGGAATAGGCAAAAAAGTCAGAAATTCCATCTTTATCATAGTCTCGCAATAACACCCAACTTTCCGCGGGAGGAAAATGAGAAACATATTCAGGGGAAAAAACATAATTCACCTTTTCTTCCCCGGGCATTTTTCTTTTACCCAAATAGACGCTATGAATATTTCCGACCCTGTCAAAGACATAAATATCGGTAATACCATCGTTATTAACATCGGTTTCAGAAAATTGGGGACACTTCATTCCCCCCGTAAAAGGGTCAGTAAATGTTTTTTGTGCATTTGAAACGGGTAAAGTAATTTCCTTGAAGGTTTGCCCGAGTAAAAAGAGGGGTAAAAAAAGAAAAACAGTACAACGGACAAAGGAAAATACCATAACAACCTATTTGAGCGGACAATCTAATCAAATTGTGATGTAATCGCAACCACAAACCTCTTAAAAAATAAGGACGACCTAAAAAAAGTTTAAAATACCGTCATATAAAAAAGTAATGGCGTTTGATAATGCAAAATATTTATTTCTTGAACTAAAGATTTAGGATATTGTTAGTTGTAAAATCTTTAAATATGACCTCTTTACCTCAAAATAACGAGCTGGACAACCAGCAAAATGAGTCTTTGATTTTTCATCCCAAAAACATCATATTATTCCTGACTTTAGCGGGATTAACCATGTTATTTTTGTCCCTATCCTTCGCCTACGTTTACACCAGAACACTGTCGAAATTACCTCCGCTTCAATTACCCTGGTTATTTTATGTAAATACATTGGTATTATTAGCATCAAGCTATACATTATGGCAAAGTAAAAAAGCGTATCTGGAGGATCGGACTGACAGGTATCAGCAAACACTATATATAACTATAACTTTATCGTTCTTATTTCTTATCCTTCAAGGCATTGCGTGGTATAGTTTATTTAATCAGAACATTATGATACAAACCGATAATTCTGCTGGTTATTTGTATGTTATATCGGGTCTTCACTTTTTCCATGTTGTGGCAGGACTACCTTTCCTTATCTATTTCAGTATTGAGGCAAAGAAATACATGATAGAACCGGTCAGTGTATTGGTCTATTTTTCGGATCCACATAAACGGCTAAATTTGCGATTAATAAGTATATATTGGCACTTTCTTGATATACTATGGGTCTATTTAATGGTGTTTTTCGTGATAAATAAAATGATAGCTTAAGCTAAAGTAATTTTTTAAAACCTACTTTTTTTCCAAATCGTATTATATTTGCTTAAACTAAAAGATTAGGGGTAGCTTATGCAAAATCAAAGCGAAACATTGGTAACTGTCGAAACGGGTAAAAAGCTAGGGATAACTGAAGCAGAATTCGAACAGATTGTTAGCATAATGGGCAGGACGCCTAATTTCACAGAATTAAGTATTTATTCTGTGATGTGGTCGGAACACTGTAGTTATAAAAATTCCATTCATTGGCTGAAAACGCTGCCACGGGAAGGTAAAAGACTTCTCGTAGGCGCTGGTGAGGAAAATGCCGGATTGGTTGATATTGGTGACGGCTTAGCTTGTGCTTTCAAGATTGAATCTCACAATCATCCTTCGGCCATAGAGCCTTTTCAAGGTGCTGCTACCGGAGTCGGTGGTATTCACAGAGATATTTTTACCATGGGAGCCAGACCTATTGCCTCCCTGAATTCTCTTCGTTTTGGTAATATAGATTTGCCTCATACCCGACGCTTAGTCGAAGGGGTTGTTGCCGGTATAAGCCATTATGGTAATTGTTTTGGTGTTCCTACAGTAGGCGGCGAAGTTTATTTTAATGATTGTTACAATCAAAATATTTTAGTAAACGCCATGTCTGTAGGGATTGTAGAAGTAGGAAAAACGGTTTCTGCCATAGCAGAAGGACTTGGAAATCCTGTTTTCATTGTTGGCTCGGCTACTGGAAAAGATGGTATTCACGGCGCTACCTTTGCCTCGGCCGATTTAACGGAAGATTCCGCAGAAGATTTACCAGCGGTTCAGGTCGGTGACCCTTTTCAAGAAAAATTATTACTGGAAGCCACCCTGGAAGCCATAAAAACAGGAGCCATCGTCGGCATGCAAGACATGGGTGCTGCGGGCATAACCTGTTCTACCTCGGAAATGAGTGCTAAAGGGGGTGTGGGCATGATTATCGATTTAGACAAGGTGCCTACCAGACAAAAAAACATGAAACCTTTTGAGATTTTACTCTCTGAAAGTCAGGAACGTATGTTGATTGTCTGCCATAAAGGGCAAGAACAACTTTTATTGGACGTATTTGAGAAATGGGATCTTGAATGTGCTGAAATTGGAGAAGTTACTGATACGGGAACGCTTGTTTTTCATACTTCAGGTACAAAAGTAGCCGAAGTAAACGCACATTCTCTTGTTCTGGGTGGTGGTGCACCAGTATATCAAAGAGAATATAAAAGGCCTGCTTATGTGGAGGAAATAAGAAAAATAAATACAAAATCTATCCCTCTAAATACTAAATACGTAGCCTCAGCTAAAAAACTGGCTGCCAGCCCAAATTTAGTTTCTAAGCGCTGGATATATGAACAGTACGATTCCATGGTAAGAACAGGTACCATGACGACAAATAAACCCTCCGATGCATCGGTGGTATGGATAAAAGAAACTAAAAAAGCCATTGTGCTAACCACTGACTGTAATAGTTCTTACGTACATGCCGACCCATATCAGGGTGCAATGATTGCTGTTGCTGAGGCGGCCCGAAATATTGTTTGTTCCGGGGGTACACCTGTAGCTATCACCAATTGTTTAAATTTTGGAAATCCGTATAACCAGGGTGTTTACTGGCAGTTTGTTCAAGTTATTAAAGGAATGGGCGACGCCTGCAGGAAATTCAACACACCAGTTACAGGTGGTAACGTAAGTTTTTATAATCAATCTGTCCTTAAGGACGGTACCGAACCTGTTTTCCCTACACCTACCATTGGTATGTTAGGTGTTATGGATGACATTTCCTGGCATACTACCTTACACTTTAAAAAACTGGGCCATGTTATATATATGCTTGGAACCCCGGTAAATGATTTGGGAAGTTCGGAATATTGTAGAACCGTCCTCGGAATTCCATTGTCTGCTCCCCCATCGTTTGATATGGATGAGGAATTGCATTTACAGCAAAACATCACCCAATTGATTCGTAAAAAATACATTGAATCTGCCCACGATATCAGTGAAGGTGGTCTGTTTCACTGTTTATTGGAATCGGCGATAGCGGGAAATGTAGGATTTGACATTGAAACTGATAGTAACTTCCGGAAAGATGCCTATCTTTTTGGGGAGAGTCAGAGTCGATGTGTCGTAACTATCAATCCTCAGAAGGAGGACGCCGTGGTTAATTTTCTAAATACCCACAACGTTCCTTTTTCTCGTATTGGAGAGGTGATAAAGGACGAAATTAAAATAGACGCTGAGTCATTTGGCAACATTGGAGAATACACCTTGATTTATAACAATACCCTTGGTCAGAAAATGGCCGGAGTTCAAAACTAATTGTATATGAGAACGATATCTTATTTTGTCGGCATAGCCGGTATTTTGTTTTTATCTCTAAGTTGTGATGCCCTGAAAGGCGGTGTTACTATAAAAGGTAAAATTAGTGGCGCTGAAAATCTTCAGGCATTCATTGATAAAACCATCATTGGAAAAGTAAATGTAGTCCTTGACAAAACGGAAATAGACGGCACTGGTTCATTTAAAATAAATTTCCCAAAGGGATTAGAAGCGGGTATTTATAATGTGCGCATAGGCGCAAAAAGAATGCTAATGGTGCTCAATGGATCAGAAAAAGAAATTTCTATTGATGGATCCTTAGAATCGTTGGATCAATATAGTTTCACCATAAATGGTTCTCCGGAAACGGCTCAATTAAAAGAACTTATTCAAGGGCTTCAAAGTCAGCAAAAAACAGCTAACGATGTAGTTACCTTTATAGATCAAGCTGAAAATCCAATGCTGGGTGCTTTAGTGGCCAACATGGTTTTTGGACAAAGCCCTGATTATCTGCCTCTTCAAAAAAAGGCTTATGACAAGTTAGTTGCTAAATACCCAAAAGATGAGTTAACCACCGCTTTTGGTGAATTTATCGCTTTGAAAGAACAGGAGAATGCAGCAGCCATGTCACAGCAACTTATCCAGGTAGGTCAACCTGCTCCTGAAATCGCTTTACCTGATCCAACGGGAAAAATCAGGAAGTTATCCGACTTGAAAGGGCAAGTCGTTTTGCTCGATTTTTGGGCTAGCTGGTGTGGTCCTTGCCGCAGGGAAAATCCAAATGTAGTGGCCGTTTATGAAAAATATAAAAACAAAGGTTTTACCATTTTCAGTGTAAGCTTAGACGGTTTAGACGATCGTACTATGGCGCGTTTGGAAGATCCTTCGATGGCAAGTGCCTACATAGCGCAGGGAAAACAAGCCTGGATTGATGCCATTGCTATAGATAAATTATCGTGGCCACATCATGTAAGTGATTTGAAAAAATGGTCCTCTGCTGCTGCTGCCTTATATGGAGTGAATTCCATACCCCGAGCATTTATGCTTGATAAAAATGGGGTAATCGTTTCTACCAGTGTTCGTGGATCTCAAGAAATTGAAAGCACTTTGGTTAAATTACTTGAATAATGTAATTTATTTTTAATTATATTTACAAAGGGAACAAAAACCAAATTTTGTATTTGACATTTAAAACCTAGTAACTGATATGACCTTTCAAATTAAAGAAACGCCAGAAATTTTCGATGTAGTTATTGTTGGTTCTGGAGCCGGCGGTGGCATGGCGGCTTATACCTTAACCAAGGCAGGCGCAAAAGTTTGCTTATTGGAAGCGGGGAGTTATTATGACCCTGCTGATCCTCAATATATTACCCAAATGAAAAATCCTTGGGAATCGCCTCGTCGCGGTGCTTCAAGTACCAGACCTTTTGGGGATTTTGATGCTGCTTACGGAGGCTGGCAAATCGACGGTGAGCCTTACTCAGCAGTAAAAGGTACCGAATTTCATTGGTTCAGATCCAGAATGTTAGGGGGTCGAACCAATCACTGGGGTAGAATTTCTCTTCGCTTCGGTCCAAATGATTTTAAAAGAGGTTCTTTAACAGGTATTGGAGATGATTGGCCTATCGGTTATGACGATTTGAAGCCTTTTTACGACAAAACAGATAAACTAATTGGTATTTTTGGTTCTGTCGAAAATATGTTCAACGAACCAGATGGTATTTTCCTACCTCCGCCACCCATGCGTTTGCATGAACACTTTATCAAAAAAGCAGGAACGAATTTAAAAATTCCTGTTATTCCATCCAGGCTTTCTATCTTAACCAGACCGATAAATAACGAAAGAGGCTCTTGTTTCTATTGCAGTCAATGTAGCAGAGGTTGTAATAAATACGCCGATTTCTCTTCTTCTTCCGTCTTGGTTATTCCTGCCATGAAAACTGGAAACCTTACCCTGATAAATCACGCAATGGTTCGTGAGGTACTTACTGATCAGGCTACAGGTTTGGCAACAGGGGTATCTTATGTTGACACTAAAACCATGGCCGAAGTCTCTGTTCGTGCTAAACGAGTGGTTTTAGGTGCTTCTGCCTGTGAATCTGCCCGTTTACTTTTGAATTCTAAATCGGCTCGTTTCCCTCAGGGATTAGCTAATACCAGTGGGGTAATTGGTAAATATTTAAATGACTCTACAGGTGCAAGTAGAAGTGGATTTGTGCCTTCCTTGATGAATAGGGATCGTTACAATGAAGATGGAGTTGGCGGAAGTCATATCTATTCTCCATGGTGGCTGGACAACAATAAATTAGATTTCGCGCGCGGATATCATATCGAATATGGTGGTGGTATGGGTATGCCAGGTTACGGTTTTGGTATGGGTATGCAAGGTAGTAATGGAAAATATCCTTATCCAAATGGAGAAAAGTTACCTGCTGGTGGCTATGGTTCCAGATTAAGAGAAGATGTTAATCGCTTCTATGGTGCACACATTGGTATGGCTGGTCGCGGTGAACCAATTCCTTTGGAAACCAATTATTGCGAAATTGATCCTGGCAAAGTAGATAAATTTGGTATTCCAACGCTTCGTTTCCATTACAAATGGTCGGATCAGGAGATTATGCAAGCTAAACACATGCAGGACACTTTTGAAGAAATGATCATTGAAATGGGTGGTATTCCTTTAGGTAATAAGCCTGGACCTGAAACAAATTATGGTCTTGAAGCCCCAGGTAAAATTATCCACGAAGTTGGTACCGTGCGTATGGGTGATAATCCAAATCGTTCTGCTTTGAATAAATATCAGCAGGCACATGATGTTAAAAATTTATTTGTAGTTGATGCAGGGCCTTTTGTTACTCAAGGTGATAAAAACGTAACCTGGACTATCCTTGCCTCTGCTATGCGTACTTCTGAATACATCATTGATCAAGTTAAAGCTAATAAAATCTAATTGCCATGAAACGCAGAGATCTTATAAAAAATATAACCCTTACCTCGGTAGGGCTTGCTACTGCTCAGGTTTTACCCGCTCAAACAGAAAGTATAGCGGCTGGTAAGCCTAAAAAGCAGAAATCTAATTATGGTAGAACACCAGATGAGGTAAAAAGAGACGAGAAGCTTACCTCAGAAACGTTTTTTACCCCAGGCGAAATGGCTGTTATTACCCGATTATGTGATATTATCTTACCAGCTGAAGGGACTTCGCCTTCTGCCGTGCAAGTAGGTGTTCCCGCTTTCATTGAATTTATCGCTAAGGACATGCCTTATCAGCAAGTTCCGCTCAGAGGTGGTATCATGTGGTTAGAAAATTACTCGCGGAAGTTATTTGGAAAATCTTTTGTGGCTATTACCCCAGCGAATCAGATTACCATTGTCGATGCTATCGCTTATCCGGAATTGGCCACTCCCGCTGTTTCTGCAGGAGTAGCTTTCTTTAACCTTATGAGAGATTTGACATTAACAGGTTTTTACACCACAGAGGCCGGCTTTGAAGACCTTGGTTATGTAGGTAACAGACCCAATAACTGGGAAGGTCCACCAGCTGAAGTACTAAAGAAATTTAATTTTTAAGGGTATTTCAAATATTAAGTTAGAATGCGTTCTTTTGATCATGTTTTAAATTTATGGGATGATCGTAAAGAGGCATCTTATAACGAAAACCAAATAGATCTATTACTTTACCGGTCTAATTTACTTGGTGCAGATTTAAGGATTACTAATTTTGGAGGGGGAAATACCTCTTGTAAAACAATAGAATCTGATCCCTTAAGTGGTGAATTAAAAGAAGTTATGTGGATAAAGGGTTCCGGTGGAGATATCGGAACCCTTACCCGAAAGGGTATCGCGGGCTTGTTTACCAACCGCCTGCATTCGCTAAAAAAAATATATAAAGGGCTTCCTTACGAAGATGAAATTGTTCCCTTATTGCAACATTGTCTCTACGACCTAAATAGTGCTGCACCGTCCATTGATACACCACTGCATGGACTTTTGCCTTTTACTCATATAGATCACCTTCATCCGGATGCGCTCATAGCTATTGCGGCAGCAAAAGATGGAGAGGCTATTATGAAACAAATTTGGGGTGATTCAATAGCCTGGATTCCCTGGCAAAGACCTGGATTTGATCTTGGATTACAACTTGAAAAGTGTTATAAAGAAAATCCAGGTATAAAAGGTATTATCCTGGGCAGTCATGGTCTATTTACCTGGGGAAATACCTCAAAGGAATGTTATTTCAATAGTCTGAGTGTTATTGAGGAGGCCTCCATTTTTCTTGCAAAGGCTCAGGAGAAAAAGGGATCTATTTTTGGAGGATTAAAAATTGAAAGTCCACCTGCGCCTTATAGATTAAGTCAGGCGGCTCAATTAATGCCCATTTTAAGAGGGCTTTGTTCGGAAAAAAATCAAATGATAGGTCATTTTTCAGATGATCCTGCCGTATTGGCTTTTATAAATAGTCATGATTTGCAGAGACTAGCTCCTCTCGGCACTTCTTGCCCCGATCATTTTTTACGCACTAAAATAAAACCCCTGGTTTTATCTCTTGCTATTACTGAAGATTTATCAGACAGTTTAGGTATAAAAGAACTTATTAAACCAGCTTTCGAGCAATATAGAGCGGACTATGCAGAATATTATGAAGCCTGCAAAAGGGAAGATAGTCCCGCTTTGCGAGATGCAAATCCGGTAGTAATCATCTATCCAGGCATTGGTATGTTTACTTTTGCCAAGGATAAGCAAACTGCCAGAGTTGCGTCAGAATTTTATCAAAATGCCATTAACGTGATGCGTGGAGCGGAAGCAATTTCAAGCTACACGGCTCTTCCAAGACAAGAGGCATTCAATATAGAATATTGGTTGTTAGAAGAGGCTAAACTACAACGTATGCCTGCTGAAAAACCACTGTCCCGCCGTATTGCCCTTATTACTGGGGGTGGCGGAGGTATTGGAGGCGCTATTGCTAAGAAATTGGCTGCTGAAGGGGCGCACATTGTTATCACTGACTTATCGGAAGAAAGATTAAAGGAGGGGATTCAATCCTATAACAAGGATGTCGCCAGGTACTTTTCAGCAGATATAACCCAGGAAAATGATCTGTTGAAATTAATTGATTTTACTTGTTTGCAATTTGGAGGCGTCGATATCATTGTTCACAGTGCGGGTCTTGCTATATCGAAATCATTGACCGATACGTTGGAATCTGATTGGGATATTTTACAAAATGTATTGGTTAAAGCGCAGTTTCAACTTTTTAAGTTAGGCGTTAATATAATGAAAAAGCAACAATTTGGTGGAAATCTTGTGACCATTGCCAGTAAAAATGGATTGGTTTCAGGGCCAAATAATGTAGCTTATGGTACAGCCAAAGCGGCTCAACAACACATGACCCGATTACTCGCCGCCGAATTAGCCAAAGAAAATATAAGGGTAAATACCGTCAATCCTGATGGAGTTATCGTTGGAAGCAAAATATGGGAAGGAGAATGGGCGGAAGGAAGAGCAAAAGCTTACGGCATATCAGTGTCTGACCTACCCGCACACTATGCCAAAAGGAATCTTTTAAATCAAATTATTTTACCAGAGGATATTGCTAATGGTGTTTTTGCCCTCTTAGCAGTGCTCAATAAATCGACGGGACTCACCATTAATGTTGACGGAGGCATACCTGAAGCATTTGTTCGTTAAAGGTTGGACTCAGGCTCTTTATCCTTAAATTACTCTCTTTATGCGAATAGATTCATTGCATATTTCAAGACATAATGATTTGTTTTTGGAGAAACATAGCCAATCATTTCATTTTCTCAAAAGAGAACTTTCTGATAAAGGTGTTGATGTTGAGTCTATTATAACCAAAATACAACAATTCCAGGTAGCTATTCCCAGCTGGGCACTTGGTGCAGGGGGAACCCGATTTGGTAGATTTTCTATGGGTGGTGAACCTGGAGATCTCTTTCAGAAAATATCGGACATAAGTATCATCAACGATTTAACGGGGGCTGCAGGCGCCGTTTCGTTACATATTCCCTGGGATATTCCGGAAAATGTGTCAACATTAACCCGGTACGCGAGTGATTGTGGGATAACTTTCGATGCCGTAAATTCCAATACATTCCAAGATCAACCTGATCAAGCCCTTAGCTATAAATATGGTTCTCTCTGTCATACAGATAGAAAAGTTAGAGAACAGGCAATACAACACAATATAGAGGTCATTCATTATGGAGAAGCATTGGGTTCAAAAAGTATAACCGTATGGTTGTCAGATGGCTCCACCTTTCCAGGTCAAACTAATTTCCGTCAAGCGCTGTCAAGAACAAAGGAATCTTTACAAGAAATATACAGACATTTACCCGCCGATTGGCAAATGTTTATTGAGTATAAACCCTACGAACCTCAGTTTTACAGCACCGTAATTCAAGATTGGGGAACCTCCCATTTATTAGCCTCTGCTTGTGGGCCTAAGGCTTTTAGCCTGGTCGATTTGGGGCATCATTTACCAAATACCAATATTGAGCAGATTGTCGCAACCTTGCTGTCTTTGGGAAAATTAGGTGGATTTCATTTTAATGACAGCAAATATGGCGATGATGATCTCACCGTTGGTAGCATAAAACCTTACCAGTTATATTTGATTTTTTTAGAATTAGTGAGTGGACTTGCTGATCCAACGGTGGTGAATCCCCCCATTTCATACATGATCGATGCGAGCCATAATGTAAAAGATCCATTGGAAGATCTTATGCAGAGTATCGAGGCTATTCTCCTTTGCTACGCACAGGCATTATTGGTAGATTTTAAAAAACTGAATGAGCTGAGAGATAATAACGAAGTGGTTTTAGCGCAGGAACTGATTCAAGATGCCTATAGAACAGATGTGAGACCTCTACTTAGAGAGGCCAGATTGCGAAAAAAAGCGGCATTTTCACCTATTCATTGCTATAGGGAAAATGAAATAAGGAATCAGCTCATTAGAGAAAGAGGAATTACAAATAAAGCAAAAGGATTGTAAATGATGTCCATCCTCATTTTCGATGTGGGTAAAACAAATAAAAAAGCCATTTTATATGACTATTCATACAAAGAAATATGGCAAACGTCCACTGTTTTACCTGAAATAACCGATGAAGATGGCTTTCCTTGCGACGATATTCATGCCATATTAGCATGGATGAAAAACGTTTTGTCAAATCTTATCAGCAGTGGAAATTATCAGATAACCCATCTGAATTTTTCTGCTTATGGAGCGAGTTTCGTTCATGTCGATGAGGCTGGTAATATTTTGACTCCTCTTTATAATTATACAAAACAGATACCATCAGACATCAGATCATCATTTTATAAAAAATACGGGGATGAAAAGAAATTGGCCTTAGAAACCGCTTCGCCAAGTCTCGATTTTTTAAATTCCGGTTTACAATTATATTATATAAAATATCGATATCCATCTGTATTTGAGCGTATTAAATGGAGCCTGCATTTACCTCAATTTTTTAGTTATTATTTCACAGAAATGCCGGTTTCAGAATTAACCAGTATTGGTTGCCACACGGCCTTATGGAATTTTTCAGAAAATGATTATCATTCCTGGGTTTATGGAGAAGGGATAACAGAAAAATTTCCACCAATAACACCTACGGGTGCCTGTTCAGAAACAAACATTTCAGGAAAATTAATAAATGTTGGAGTAGGTATTCATGATAGCTCTGCTACCCTGTACCCTTTCTGTTTATTATCGGATGAACCCTATTTACTTTTATCGACGGGAACCTGGAGTATTGTATTCAACCCCTATTCAACGCAACCTTTAACGGCCGAAGTTCTGGAAAGAGACTGTTTACTTTTCCTTCAACCCAATGGAAATCCTGTAAAAGCGGCCAGACTTTTTTTAGGCTATACCTATAAGCAAAGGTTGGAAGAAATAGGTCATTATTTTAAATATGATTTGAAAAATTTATCAAAAGAACCTTTTGATAATCATCTTTTGGATACCATTTCAACATCTAATCAAAGGTATTTTTCATTTCCTTTGCTAAATATTGAGGAAATACCAGCATCTGCAACCGATTTATCCCTTTTTACATCTTTTGACATTGCCTATTACCAAATGGTTTGGGAATTAAGTACTTATCAGATTAAAGCAATAAAGATAGCCACTGAAGGAAAAGTATTTCAACGAATGTACATAGATGGAGGATTTTCAAAAAACAATATATTCATTCAAAGTTTAAAAATACAACTTCCTGCCACGGAAATAATTGTATCTGAATTTTCATCAGGGGCATCATTAGGTGCGGCCATGCAGGTAAAGGGACATTAAAATTATCTACATTTTACTTTGAAAAAGAAAAATGTAATGATTATAGTCTAAAAATCAGAATAATTATATACTTTTAGCTAACAACTTAAAATTTAAACATTGAAAGTAGGATTATTCATTCCCTGTTATATGGATCAATTTTATCCACAAGCCGCCATTGCAACATACAAACTATTGCTAAAACTAGGCTGTGATGTAGAATATCCTGAAGGACAAACCTGCTGTGGTCAACCTTTGGCCAATGCTGGAAATGAGGCAGCATCGAGGGGAAGTTACCTTCATTTTGTAACTATGTTTGAAAAATATGATTACATCGTAGCCCCTTCAGGAAGTTGTGTATATCATGTGCGACACCATTTTGACACTTTGGACCAAACCGATGCCGTTAAAAAAGTACGTGCAAAGACCCTTGATTTAACAGAATTTTTACTTGACGTATTACAAATCAGCTCTTTACCCGCAAAATATCCTCATAAAGTAGGATTACATCAAAGTTGTCATGGACTACGAGGTTTACATTTAGCCACATCAAGTGAATTGGTGAACAAACCAGCGGCCTCCAAACTGCATGAATTATTAAGCATGGTAGAAGGCCTGACATTGGTTGAATTGGATAGAAAAGACGAATGTTGCGGATTTGGGGGAACTTTTTCGGTAAAAGAACCTGCTATTTCTGTAAAAATGGGTAAAGATCGAATTCGGGATCATTTTTCAAAAGGGGCGGAAGTCATAACCGCCGGAGATATGAGTTGCCTTATGCATTTAGAGGGTATAATATCGAGGCAGAACATACCCATCAAAGTAATACATATTGCAGAAATTTTAAATTCGGACGAAATATGATGCCACATGCTCAAAAAGCGGCTATTTTCAATAAGGACGAAGCGAGAACAGACTGGCACGATGCCTCATTATGGATGGTTAGAAAAAAGCGGGACTTTGCTGTTTCGGAGATACCTGAATGGGAATTTCTTAGGGAATTTGCCTCCGATATAAAAATGCACACCCTGTCAAAATTAGATGATTACCTGGAAGCTTTTGAAAAAGCAGCGATTCAAAATGGAGCCATCGTGCATTGGGCTGCTGATGCAAAGGAGCATAATGATATCGTTTTATCTATTTTAAATAAGCACCAGGCGAAAAAAATGGTTAAGAGTAAATCGATGCTCACCGAGGAATGTCACCTCAATGAATTTTTAGAACTTCATGAAATTGAGGTTATAGATTCCGACTTAGGCGAAAGAATTATTCAAATGTTGAATGAACCACCCAGTCATATTGTACTTCCTGCCATACATTTGAAGAAAGAAGAAATTGGAGAACTATTTCATAGAGAGTTACATACAGAAAAAGGGGCAACCGATCCACAATATTTAACAGAGGCAGCCAGACATCATTTACGCGAAAAGTTTCATACGGCACAAGTTGCATTAACCGGCGTTAATTTTGGTATAGCTGAAACGGGAGAAGTAGTTGTTTGTACCAATGAGGGAAATGCCGATATGGGCGTTCATTTAACCCCTGTTCAAATACATAGCATGGGTATCGAAAAACTGATACCCAGAAGAAGCGACCTCGCTGTATTTACCCGTTTATTAGCCAGAAGTGCTACTGGACAACCCGTAACAGTTTTCACCTCACACCATAGAAATCCAAAACCAGCGGGTGAAATGCATATTATTTTAGTGGATAATGGGAGGACGGAACAATTAGGTAAACCTGATTTTCGAAGTTCCCTGAAGTGCATTCGCTGTGGTGCTTGTATGAATACTTGCCCTATTTACAGAAGAAGTGGCGGGCATAGTTATGAGACTACTATTCCAGGGCCTATCGGTTCGATATTAACACCAGGAATAGATTTAAAAAAACATGGACAATTACCCTTTGCTTCCACACTTTGTGGATCATGTACCGATGTTTGCCCGGTTAAAATAGATATTCATACGCAACTTTATAAATGGCGACAGATTGTCAGCGAAGCAGGTTTGCCCGAAGCGGGAAATAAAACCATGATGAGCATAATGGGAAATGGCTTGGCCTCTCCCTCTTTTTTCCATCGTTTGGGTAATATCGGGAGGAAATTATTACGTCTTTTCCCAGGAAAAGAAAGATTTCTCTCCTTCACCGTATGGACAAAAGATAGAGATTTACCCAAAGCCCCCGTCGAATCATTTAGGGAATGGTATGCAAAACAAGCTAAGGATGCCCAGTAAAGAAACTATTTTAACAAAAATCAGGGCCAATAGACCAAATCTTTGGCCTCTACCTGATGTTCCTATTTTCGAAACATTGGCTACCGACAAGAAGAAATTGTTTATTCAAATATTGGAAAGAGGAGGAAGTAAAGTACATTGTATTGACGATAGTACACAAATACATCAGGTAATTACCACACATTTCCCCGAAGATAAAAGAATGGTCACTGCCCTACCCTTTTTAGAGGGAATAGAGGGAATTTCCACTCTTCATCCCGATTTTTATGAAGGAACTGAGGTAGCCATCATTGAAGGACTTATTGGCGTAGCTGAAAACGGGGCGCTTTGGGTAACTGAAAAGGAGCTGGGAAATGTGCGTGTTTTACCTTTTATTGCACAACATTTAGTTATGGTCATCAGTGAAAAAAACATTGTTGGCACGATGCATGAAGCTTATAAAATATTAGGACTACCCACTACTGCAGGCTTTGGTGTATTCATCGCCGGACCCTCCAAAACCGCCGACATAGAACAATCATTAGTTATTGGGGCTCAGGGAGCTCGCAGTTTATTGGTCATCCTCACCCCTTAATCGAGTCATCATGCTTTTAGAAAAACTTAGCGCCCACCTCGAAGAAGTAAAAGAATACGAAAGAGAACCTGTTCCGGCCTCCCGCTGGCGAGGATTTAAAAGTTTTTTAGGAATGTATGCCGGTGAGCACACTGCGGGAACAGAATTTGTCATCGGCCCCTTGTTTGTTGCACATGGCGCGGGGGCTATGGACCTTATATTAGGTTTACTCCTTGGCAATTTTCTGGCTGTACTATCATGGGCATTTATCTGCGCACCCATTGCCGTAAGGGAAAGAGTAACGTTATATTATCTGCTCGAAAAAATATGTGGCAAACACCTTACCAATGCTTATAATCTGGTCAATGCCCTCATGTTCTGCTTTTTAGCAGGTTCTATGATAGCCGTTTCAGCCACCGCAATAGGCATTCCATTTAATATACCGTTGGCAAAATTAACCGATTGGCTACCTTCTGGCCTACCCTGGATAATTATCGTAGTCCTGGTGGGAGCTGTTACCACTTTTGTGGCTACCTTAGGCTATGATAAGGTAGAAAAGTTTTCAACCATTGCTGCACCCTGGATGATTTTAGTATTTTTAGCCGCGGCTATAGCTGTTTTACCCGAATTGGGCGTAAAAAACTGGGGCGATTTTTTTCAGGTTGCGCAAGATAAAATATGGACAGGAAAGCCCCTTGCCGGTCAAAGTAAATTTACCTTTTGGCATATCTTGTTTTTTGCCTGGTTCTGTAATATGGCTATGCACATAGGAATGGCTGATTTGTCCATACTAAGGTATGCGAAAAAATGGACTGCTGGCTTCGCTTCAGCTGGAGGAATGTACGTGGGACACTACATTGCCTGGCTAGCTTCAGGTATTTTGTACGCTCTTTTTTTACAACAAAGCAACGAAAATTTAGAATTTGCGCCAGGTCCTGTAGCCTATTCAGCAGCTGGTATTACCGGGGCATTATGTGTAATCATTGCGGGTTGGACCACGGCCAATCCCACCATTTATCGGGCGGGACTCGCTTTACAAGCTATCATGCCCAAAGCAAAAACCTGGAAGATAACCTTAATTGTAGGCTCAATTACCACTTTAGCCGCTTGTTTTCCTGCTTTGGTCATGCAATTACTCGATTTTGTGGCCCTTTATGGATTAATTCTCATGCCCATGGGAGCCATTATATTTATCGACTACTGGCTTTTTCCTCGCATAGGATTACAATCTAATCTGGCGGCAGTGAAAAATCTTACCTTTAATGTCGCTGCGTTAATTACCTGGCTCGGAAGTCTGTTAGCCTGCTATTTAATTGCAAAAACGACTGGATTGGAAATATTTTTCCTTGGACTTCCAGGCTGGTTTCTAGCTGCCCTGATTTATATTTTTTCTTCTTATGCGTATCAAAAAAAATGGTCAAAATGAAGATATTACTAAAATTAGTATCGATTGCGGGACTTATTCTAACTATTCTGCCTTCTATTGGGGTATTCTATGAGGTAATTAGTCAAGATGAGAATAAGTATTTTATGCTTATTGGTACGCTACTTTGGTTTGGACCTAAGATTATTTTTAAGGCAAAATAGGAATTATCCCGGGTTCAGTTGCCTTTTCAACGATTCTATTTCCATTTGCAAGGCTATATTTTTTTGAATTTCAACTTCTGAACGTTTTTTCTCTGCCTCAACTCGTTTTTTCTGTAATTCAGTGCGCTTATTTGCATTGACCACTTGCTTTTTCGTCCTCTCGTAGCGTTTCACTGTTTTATCTATTAACTTATCTTTTTGGGCAATAACGATATCCTTTTTACCCAGTTCCCGCTCAAATATCCGATCTATTTCATCTTCAACATCCATTTTATCGCGATATTCATCACTGGCAATGGCCCTTCCCAGGCGTTCAACCATCTTCCAAACCAAAGGATCGTGAATATCTCCTTGAAAGTCAACCTGGTGCTTATCTG